>JAPPGI010000130.1 GCA_028874985.1 Gemmatimonadota bacterium
GAACCGTGCCATTTTGGATGCCCACATGTGTGCAATTTTGCGCGCCCGGCAACAGACGCGGTTGGCGGAAGGAGAGGTGCTCCGCCCGGGATCGATATTTCGGGACTGTCGAATATGTCCTTTGCTCGTCGTGGTGCCGGACGGTCGGTTCAGGATGGGGTCCCCCGAATCGGAGGGGCGACGCTGGCCCGACGAGGGTCCGCAACATTGGGTATGGATCGGGTCGCCCCTTGCAGTCGGTGTCTACGAGGTCACGTTTTCGGAATGGGACGAGTGCGTTGCCGCCGGAGGTTGCAACCGATGGGTGCCTGGGGACGAGGGATGGGGACGCGGAGGCCGGCCGGTCATCAATGTGAGTTGGAAGGACGCTCAGGCCTACGTTGAGTGGCTTTCCCGGCAGACGGGAGAGCAATACAGGCTGCTGAGTGAGGCGGAGTGGGAGTGGGCCGCTCGGGCGGGCACGAGCACGTCGCGATTCTGGTGGAGCAGTGTCTTGGACGCCGAGATGGAAGGTCTTCCGGCACGGCGCATGGGACCCCTGCTTGGGCCTGATTCGGATTTGAGTGTCGATCAGTGCCGCTACGTCAACGGCCGTGACGAGACCGTAGCCCGTAGCAGACGTCTTTCGCTCGGTCAGCCTCACGCCAAGTGCTCGGACGGATACGTGGATACAGCGCCGGTGGGGTCATTCGAGGCCAACGCGTGGGGGTTGTTCGATGTTCTGGGTAACGTCTGGGAATGGACGGAAGACTGCTGGAACGACAGCTACAACGGTGCCCCGGCGTTCGGTGACGCTTGGTTGTCCGGAGACTGTTCGAAGCGCGTAATCCGTGGTGGATCGATGGTCGAGGGTCCCGACGACCTGCGGGCGGCTTTCCGACACGGCACTTCCTCCACCCGGCGGGACTACCGCTTCGGTTTCCGCGTTGCTCGGGTGGTTCGCTAGGTTCACGATTGGCTCGGCCATCCGCTTCAACACTTCGTTTCCCGGTCGGTCAAGACTCTCTTTCACCCTGCCCGTGGGCCTCGGCTTCCCGGTTCTCGTCGGTCACGGGCCAGATAGCACGCCCAGTCGCCCGATTGCCGAGGCGGAGGATCGGAGAGGTCCGCATCACGGAGCGGCTTGGGGCGTTGGCGGCTCTCCCGGTCGAGCCCCTGCCGCGCGTCCTCCTGCCGCTAGTCGGCCCGTTTCTTCCGCGCCCGGGTCTCCAGCCGCCAGAACCCCAGCCAGCGCCGGTCTTCGACCTGCTCCCAAAGCCACTTCTCGGCACGCCGCCACGCCGTCATGCCAACCCGCTCCGCCTCCCCCCGGCGCACGCGCCCGCCGTGCCCGTCCGGGCTGCATGTCCTCGCGGCAAGTTGCATCGGATTTGTAACTGGTGTAATCCGATGAACTTAGCGATCTAGAAGGCCGGATTCCCGCCGAATGATTCCCGCTGTTCGGGATTTCAGCCGCGAACCCTCGGGCGGCCTTCCAGTGCCGTCCGGAGTTGTCCGGCATCCGGCCTCTGGTAGCACCTGAGCACCGTCGTGGCATCCTTCCACCCGCCAAGCTCGCAGAGCACCTTGAGCGGCAGGTCCATCAGGTCGCTGGCAAACTTGCGTCTGAGCGAATGCCAGCCTCTGCCACGCTTCGGCTCCAGCCCCGCGAGCGTCTGCGCCTTCTTCCACCATCGAAACGTGCGAAAGCGGGTCAGGCACCGCGCGGCATCGCTTGGCGCGGGCAGCACCGGGGCGTTCCCGGTCCCGAGGCTCATCCTTCGTGCTTCCTCCAAGGCGGCCAGGGCCTCGTCGGTCAGCGGCGTGACGTGCTCGTAGCCGGTCTTCTCGTTTTCCGCCCTCCACCGAACTTCACGGCCCTCGAAGTCGATGTCGCGCCACCGAAGCTTGCGGATTGCGCCGATCCGGTGGCCGGTATCGTGGGCGAGCACGAGCGCAACGCGGAACCGCCAGTCCACCCGGCTCGACACCTTCAGGAGCGCCCGGTACTCCTCCTCGTTGAGCACCACCCGTGTCGGGTTCTTCTCCGTGGGCTTTCTGAGGCCCTTGAGCGGGTTCCTGTCGAGGAGCAGGCGGCCCCGCTCGTCCCTCGACCTCCCGGCCCAATTCAGAACCGCGATCAGGAACTTGAGGTCGTGCTCGACGGTGCAATTCGTCACGGGCCTTCCGCTCGGGCCGATCCTTCCGGCCCGGCGCTCCCGGATGAAGCGGTCCCAGTCCCTCTGCGACAGCGTCTCGGGTCTTCGGTCCCGTCCGAGAAAGTCGAGGAACATCGCCGTCGCCGCCCGGTCGTGCAGGCGGGACGTCTTGCCCTTGGAGGGCGTCACCTCCTCACCGTAGATTTCAAACAGCGTCCCCAGGGTGAGCGGCTCGGGCTCAGCCTCCTTCCGGCCGTTCGGCTCCAGCCCCTCGAAGCCTGCGGCAAACTCGTCGGCCTGCCGCTTCGCCCGCGACCAGTCGCGGTGTTTGAGGGACCGGGTGCGCCTGCGCCCGTTCTCGCGCCACTCGATCTGGAGGATGCCGGTCTTCGGATCCGGGAACACCCGGACCCGGTTCCGGCCCCATTCGCCGGCACCGTAGGTGCGCCGGCTTCGTTTCGTGCGTGCCATCGTTCGATTCCTCTCTCGATGGACTGCACGATCTGCGCGACCGAAGTATCGCGGAGAGGAGGCTTCTCCGCCACTCGCGTCCCGGTTCTCGCGCCGGGGGCGCGGTGGCGGCTCGGGCGGCCGTCGTCGCCGCCCAAGGGGCTTGACGCGGCGGTTCCGTAGCGGCTGTTACCCGGCATGTAAAGTTTCCCTGAAGTCGGCATGTAAAATGTCCCAC
>JAPPGI010000105.1 GCA_028874985.1 Gemmatimonadota bacterium
GAGTGTGCCATTTTCAATGCCCGAAAGTGTGCCGTTTTCGATGCCCATTGACAGTTGAAATCCGGAGCTGGAAATGACCACTTGGGACGGACCCGATCCGCACCACGATACACCCAGGTGGAGGATCATGGACCTGAGCCGGATGCCGGCGGAAGGAGGCGACGATGGCGACACCTGACCTGATCGGAACCTGCCTCTGGTTCGAGGACCGCGCGGTCGAGGCGGCTGAGTTCTACGTTTCGCTGTTCCCCGATTCGCGGATCGTGCAGGTCTCGACGGTGAGCGCGGGCCCGGCCGAGGGCAACGCATTCGTGCTCTTCGAGCTGGCCGGACGGTCGTTCCAGGGCATCGACGGGGGACCCATGTTCAAGTTCACTCCCGCGGTCTCCTTCGTGGTCCACTGCCGGACCCAGGCAGAGATCGACCACTACTGGAACGCATTGGCCGGCGGCGGCGAGGAGGGGTACTGTGGGTGGCTGAACGACCGCTTCGGGGTGTCCTGGCAGGTCATCCCCGCCAACATGGGCAAGTTGATGGACCGCGACCCGAAACGGGTGATGGAGGCGCTGCTGAAGATGGGGAAGATCGACATCGAGGGGCTGACAAGGGCCGGGGGGCAAACCTGAGAAGATGCACGGATCCACATCTAGAGAGGAAATACCAATGCGTGCAAACATATGTTTCTGCCTCCGTGCAGTCCGCGCCGCCGCTGCGGCTCCGGCCCCGTGCCCGGCCGCAATGCTCGTCTCCACCTCCGCACCCCTCGGCGCCCAGTACGAATGGACCGTATCGCGACCCGACGGCCACGCCCCGATCGGGGTCATGGGCGAGCACACCCACGAGCGGGGAGAGTGGATGCTCTCCCACCGTTTCATGCGGATGTCCATGGCGGGCAACCGGGACGGGACCGAACGGCTCGAGACGGCCGATGTGCTCCGGGACTTCATGGTCGCCCCGCTCGACATGACCATGACGATGCACATGGGGGGCTCATGTTCGCCTCCGCCGACCGGATGACCCTGATGGCGATGGCCAACTGGACCAGCCGGTCGATGAACCAAGAGACGCGGCCGGGAGGCATGTTCGAGGCCGCCTCATCGGGCCTGGGCGACGCCTCGGTCGCGGCACTCATCGGGCTGAAGCGCACGGTCGCGGTCCGCGTCCACCTGAACGCCGGCGTTTCGATTCCCCTCGGGTCGATCGAGGAGGTGGGCGAGAACCCGATGAGCATGGGCCGGGAGGTGCAACTGCCCTACCCGATGCAACTTGGCTCCGGGAAGCTGGGGCTTCAGGCCCGGCCTCACGATCCTGGGAATGGACGAACGCACGTCCTGGGGTCTGCAGGGAATGGGGACCTTCCGGCTGAACAAGAACAAGCGCGGCTACAAGCAGGGAGTGTGATCGAGGGCACGGGCTGGTTCGCCGTGAGGGCAACGGACCGGCTTGAGCCTCTCGGGGCGGGTTCTCTTCCACAACCGGGGGAACTACGCCGGCAGCGACCCGGCGTACGGCGACCGGATGATGGCCCCCACCGTCAGGCAGGAACTCCGCGGCGGCACCCGCGTTGACATTCCGCTCGGGATGAACGTCTACTTCCCGGGCGGCGCCCTGAGGGGCCACCGCATCGCCGCCGAGTGGCAGGTTCCGGTCTACCGGAGCCTCCAAGGACCCCGGCTCGAGACCGACTGGGTGCTGACCGTGGGCTGGCAGAAGTCGTTCGCGCCGATCGGCCACCACTGAACTTCGGGGGTGGACCGCCGGACGCCACACCGGGATTCGAGGCTTTCGGGCGCGGTGCCGCGATCCGCGAAGCGGAGAAAACCCTCCCGGACCATTGCCAAGGGACAGGAATGCCCCTATGCTTTCCCCTTGAGAATCCCCCCACCGTAACAGGAGGCAAGGATGCGGCACAACTTCGGTCTGGCACGCTACATGTTCAGCCCCACGGGTCTTCGGATCGGCGCCTTCGCGGCGCTTGCGCTGCTGGCGTCGGGCCAGGCGGCAACCGCCCAGGACTTCAGGATGCCCAGCACGCTGCGGTACGGTTCGGGCCTTCTCGACATCCCCGTGGCGTGGGTGCTTCCCCACCTGGCGATCACGGGCACCTACTCCGGTTTCAGCCTGTCCGTGGACGAGCGGATAATCGTCAAGCAGGACGGAACGGAACTGCAGAAGAGGGGGGATGCCTACAGCAAGTGGGTGTCGGACGGTTCGATCGCCATCGGACTGATGAACCGGGTCGAGCTCGGGGCGAGCATACAGCACTTCGATTCGGAGGAGAACGGCGGCAACATGCTGGGCGGTTTCGCTCGCATTTCGCTGTTGCCCGCTTCCATGGAACGTTTCGGCCTCGCGGCCGGGGCGCGCTTCGTGACATCTCCGTCCTACGGTGCCGACAGCGACTACGGGAGCATTCAGCCGGGGCGCCTCGGGTACCCGGACTACCGGCTGCTGCAGAATCCCTCCAACGATGAGGTGGAAGGCGTCAGCACCAACCTCAGCCCCTACGTGGTGGCGACGGCCCACGCCATGACTTCCGAAAAGATGGACCTGACCCTCACCGGGGGATGGGGGATGGGGATGTTCTCGTCGGGCAAGGACCTCGACTTCTACGCGGACGGGGCCACCGGCGGCGTCTTCGGGGGGGCCGCGCTGCACCTGCAGCTGGGCGGAGGCAGGCTGCTCAACGTCATGGCGGAACACAACGGCTTCGATCTCAACGCCGGGGTGCAGCTCGACATGGGCAACGTCCGGCTCGGAGGTTTTCTGCACGGCCTCATGGGCGGCGGCGAGAGCACCTACAGTTCGCAGAGGTTCGGGATACTGGCCTCGCTTTCGTTGCCGAACCGGACCGAAATCGTGATCCACAGGGACACCATGGTCACGGCGGACACCGCCGTGTCTAGGGACACCATGACCACGGCCGACACGACGATCACGACCCACACCCTGGCCGACGCCGACCGCGCCACCCTGGAGGACATGGTTCTCTTCGCGTTCGACAGGTCCGCGATTGCGGACGACGCCCAGGCCGGGCTGATGGCCAAGGTGGAGATCATGAGGGGCGACCCCGGGATCACCCTCCTGATCAAGGGTCACGCCGACGAGAGAGGGAACACGACGTACAACACCAGGCTGGGACAGAGGCGCGCCGACGCCGTGCTCGAGTTCTTCACCGGAGAGGACCACGGACTGGATGCGGCCCGCTTCACGGTCGAATCCCGCGGCGAGGATGATCCGCTCGACCCGAGACCCACTCCCATCGGCACCCCTTCGCGCAACCGCAGAGTGGATTTCGCCGTGACGGGGTTCACCGAGTCGGCCGACACCGGCATCTCCACGACGCACACGATTACCGAGACCACCACCATAACCGAGACGACGACCATAACCGAGACGGAAACGGTCCTGACGACACGCGTCATCGGGAAGGCGGATACGGTCAGCACGGAGACGCGCACGGTCGACACGAGCACGCAGACCAGTGAGAGCACCGATACGGTCGGCGTCGAGACCAGCGAGACCGCGGCCGAAGCGGCTTCACCCGGCCGGGTCGCCGCGGCCTCGGCCGGAGGAATGAAACGATATCATCCGGTTCTCCGGGCGCTCAGGGAGGTTCGGGGCCGGGTCGGGACGGGCACGCATCAGGAGTGACGCAAGAGCCGGTCGCATGATTCGAATTCGCTTCGCCGCCCTGGCGGGACTGGCCCTGGGTGCCGGTCCCGCCGGCGGCGGCCCAGGATCTGCGAATGCCGAGCACGCTCCGGTATGGTTCCGGCCTTTTCGACGTCCCCGTGGCGTCGGTGCTCCCCCACATGGCCATCGCGGGTACGTATTCGGGCTTCGCGATCTCCATCAGCCAGACGATCGCGCATGACCGGAAGGGTCAACCGGCCGGCGCCGGCGAGCCGCACGAGAAATGGGTCTCCGACGGGTCCCTGGCGATCGGGCTCTTCGACCGGATCGAACTCGGGGCGACCATTCAGCATCTGGACTCCGAAGAACACGGAGGGAACGTGGTCGGCGGCTTCGCCCGCCTTTCGCTGATGCCGGCTTCGGTCGAGTTTCTGGACCTCGCCGTGGGAGCTCGCTACCTGTCCTCGCCCTCCTACGGCGACGACTACCTGGGCGGCCTGCAGCCGGGACGCCTGGGCCTGCCGGACTACCGGCTTCACAACCAGGCCGCCGGGTTCAAGGAAGTCCACACCAACCTGACGCCGTACGTCGTGGCGTCCGCCCGCGCACTGCGCTCCGACGGGTTCGACCTGACACTTGCCGGTGGCTGGGGCGCCGGCCTGTTCTCGGCCGGTGACGACCGGGACTTCTACGCCGACGTGGACGCCGGCGGGATCTTCGGGGGAGCCGCACTCCACGTGAGCCTGGGCGGAGGACGTCTTCTCAACCTCATGGCGGAATTCAACGGATTCGACGCCAACGCGGGTGTTCAGCTCGACCTTGGCGGGCTGCGCGTAGGCGGCTTCGCGCTCGCCGTCACCTCCGACTCCTACTCCACATACCGCTCCCGGAAGTTCGGCGTGCTGGCCTCGGTGGCCCTGTGCGCGGCCGAAGGCGCGCTGTGCGACGGCAAGACCCAAGCGCCCCCGCCCCCTCCTCCCCCGCCCGATCCCGGCCCCACGGCAGAGGAGCTCGAACAGTTGCGGCGAGATTCGATCGCGCGCGCGCGCTCCGAGGAGGAACGCCGGCTCGCCGCGGAGCGCGAGGCCGCGGAGCGGGCGCGGGCGGAGCGGGCCGCAGCCGAACGCCGGATACTGGAAGAGATGGTTTTCTTCGACTATGACCAGTCCGCCATCCGGGAGGACGCCGAATCCGTGCTCCGCGGCAAGGTGGAGATCCTGCTGGCGAGGCCGACCGTGCGGCTCCGCATCGACGCGCACGCGGACGAGAGGGGCGGGCCCGAGTACAACACGCAACTGTCGCAGGAGCGCGGCGAAGCGGTGGTCGCCTTCCTCGCGGCGGCGGGATTGGCTGCGAGCCGCTTCACCGTGGTGTCCCACGGCGAGGATCGGCCGCTCGTGCACGGAGCCAACGAGGAAGCCTGGGCCCGGAACCGCAGGGTCCAGTTCGTGATCACGGCCGGAGTCGGCGACCTGGGGCGCTAGGCCGTGCGGCGCGGCGCTGCCGGACTCTATCGGGCCCCGGAGCCGCCAAGGGAGGAAACTGCAATGACCACGATTCACCTTCGGAAACCCGTCCTCCGTTTCGGAGCCGTTTCCGTGACGGCGGCCACGCTCGCCGCCGAGACCTCGGCGCAGCCGGGGTCTCCCCCGGAGAGTCCTCTCTCGGACGCGATGGACGAGGCGCTGCAAAGTCCCCTCCACCGCGAACTCGCACATGTCGGGCCGGGAGGGCAGCGTCTCCTGCTTCCGCCGGCCGTTCCGTCTTTGACCTCAGGGTCCCATGCCGGCTTGGCGGCCTCCCCGGCATTGCTGTTCGCGGGCGGTCAGGTTGCAACCGCAGACGACGCACCGTCGCATGCCGAGGTATTCCTTTGGACCGCGCTTTCCGCGGCCGCGGGTCACTACTTCACGCTCCGCGTGCACGATTGGTGCAAGTCCTACCCAGGAGTCGGGCAAGCCGGGCGTTATGACTATGGCACCGGTTTCGGGTGGCAGCCGAACCGATCCGCTTGCCGAGTGAGCCCCAACTTCATCATGACGGTAGGGATTCTGGGGACCATTCCGCTGACCGGTGGTGCCGCCAACCTGGCGGGAATGGATTTGGGCAGGTCTGTGCTGGGATCCGCGCTGGGAACAGCGGGCGGCGTGCTAGCAGCCCTGTTCGTACCGGATGGCGTGTCGTCCAAGGCCGGGATGGGTGTGCTCACCCTCACACACGCCACAGTGGCGACTCTGTTTGCAAAGCGGTAGTGGTCCGCAGGACCGGGGAGTCGGCTACGAGGCCGCCGATGGGAGCGCGTTCGGAGCAGGCTCCGGAAGCCGTGGACGGGGGCAGGCCCTCGGGCGTGCGTCTCGTGCCCGCCTTGGCCGGGCCGAAATCAGCCCGTTTCGGGGCGGAACTTCGTGGCTGGACTAGCTTAGCTAGCTAGAAGAAGACCGGTTCCCTGTATGCCCCGAAGACGTCTTCCATGGCGGCCCGGATCTCGTACAGGGTGCAGTACGAGCGGGCACACTCGAGGATGTGCGGCACCGTGTTCGCGTTCCCGGCGGCGGCGGCCCGCAGGCTCTGTAGCGCGGCCCGTACCCGGTCGTCGTGTCGGTCGGCGCGGAGGCGGGCCATGCGCGCCCGCTGGCGCTCTTCGACACTCGGATCGATTCGCAGCGTCTCGATCTCCACCTCGTCCGAGCCTTCAACGAACTCGTTCACGCCGACAACGGTGCGCAACCCGGCCTCGATCTCGGCCTGCTGCCTCGCCGCCGAATTCGCGATCTCGCGCTGGAACCACCCGTTCTCGATCCCCGGCACAACCCCCCCCTCCTCCTCGATGCGGGCGAAGACCTCCTCGGCTTCGGCTTCGAGCCGGTCGGTCAGGGCCTCCACGTAGTACGAACCCGCCAGGGGATCGATGGTGTTGGCCACGCCGGTCTCCCAGGCGAGGATCTGCTGGGTTCTCAGCGCGATCGTGACCGCCTTTTCGGTAGGTAGCGCCAGCGTCTCGTCCATCGAATTCGTGTGCAGCGACTGGGTGCCGCCCAGCACGGCGGCCAGTCCCTGGTAGGCGACCCGCACGATGTTGTTCTCGGGCTGTTGCGCGGTGAGCGTCACCCCCGCCGTCTGGGCGTGGGTGCGCAGCCGCCACGACTGTGGATTGCGGGCCCCGAACTCGTCCCGCATGCGCCGTGCCCAGATCCGGCGTGCGGCCCTGAACTTGGCCACCTCTTCGAAGAAATCGTTGTGGACGTCGAAGAAGAACGACAGGCGCGGCGCGAAGGAGTCCACGTCGAGGCCGCGCTCGATCCCGCGACGCACGTAGTCGAAGCCGTTGGCGAGGGTGAAGGCCAACTCCTGGCCCGCGGTGGCTCCGGCCTCGCGGATGTGGTACCCCGATATGGAGATGGGGTTGTAGCGCGGCGCATGCTCCGAGCACCACTCGAACATGTCCAGGATCAGGCGGAGAGCCGGTTCGGGCGGAAAGACCCACGCGTGCTGCGCCTGGTATTCCTTGAGGATGTCGTTCTGCACGGTCCCGCGCAGCTTCTCCGGCGGGACGCCCTGGCGCTCGGCGGCGGCGACGTAGAAGCAGAAGAGGATGATGGCGGGCCCGTTGATCGTCATCGACACCGAGACCCGGTCCAGGGGGATCTCGTCGAAGAGGGTCTCCATGTCGGCCAGCGACGAAATCGCCACGCCGCAGACCCCGACCTCGCCGAGGGAGCGCGGATGGTCGCCGTCGTATCCCATGAGGGTGGGGAAGTCGAAGGCGACCGAAAGGCCGGTCTGGCCCCTGGCGAGCAGATACTTGTAGCGCCGGTTGGTCTCCTCGGCGGTGGCGAAACCCGCGAACTGGCGCATGGTCCACAGGCGGGTGCGGTACATGGTGGCGTACGGACCGCGGGTGAAGGGGAAGCCGCCGGGGACGCCGAGTTTCTCGACGTAGCCGCCCTTCGCGTGGGTGGGCGTGTAGAGCGGCTCGACCTCGTTGCCGGACACCGAGGTGAAGTAGGGGAGGCGCTTCGGCAGCGACTCGCAGGTGGCTTCCCAGGCGGCCAGCTCCGCGTTCAGGCGCTCGATCTCCCGTTGGCGACGCTCGATCTCCGCGACCAGCGCGGCGCGGTCGCGCAAGCGGTGTTCGGTGGTTGACATCTTCGGTCTCTCCTACGTGGTGCCGGTTTCCCGTGCCTCCCTGAATATGGCGGCCAGAGCCTTCTCGGCCACCCCATGGGCGGTGGCGCGCCCGGCCGCCACGTCGGCGACCCAGCGCGGCAGATCCGGATGCCGGTCCAGAAAGACCCCCGCCCGGTGCCGCAGCCTCCCCTCGATCACGTCCCCGATCCGGCGCCGGGCCCGCGCCCGGCGGCGTTCCTCCAGCGCGCCCGACACCATCAGGTACCGCTGGTGGGCGAGAAACCGTTCCAGGAGCTCGTCGATGCCCTCTCCCCGTCCGGCGGAGGTCTTGAGCACGGGAACCCTCCAGTGCGGGGCGGGGGGCTCGGGGGGGGGTGCGGCTTCGGCGGGCGCGACCGGTGCGAGTGCGCGGGCCGGATCCGCGGCGCGGTCTCCGCGGGTCCCCATGCGCGACAGGTCCACACCGTGGTGTGCGGGCACGTCGCGGCGGCCTCGGCCGGCCTTCAACAGCAGGGCCTGCCGGATGGCCCTAATCATCCGGTCCGCACCGACCCGGTCGGCCTTGTTGACCACGAACAGGTCGGCGATCTCCATGAGCCCCGCCTTCATGGCCTGGATGCCGTCCCCCGACTCGGGCACGAGCACCACCGCGACCGAATCGGCGGTCGATGCGATCTCGAGCTCGGTCTGCCCCACCCCGACCGTCTCGACCAGGATGTTGGGGAAGCCGAAGGCGTCGAGCAGGTCGATCACCTCGCGCGTGGCGGCCGCCAGTCCCCCCAGCGATCCCCTGGTCGCCATCGAACGGATGAATATCCCCGGATCGGTCGCAAGGTCGTTCATCCTGATCCGGTCGCCCAGAAGCGCCCCCCCCGAGAACGGGGAGGTTGGGTCGACCGCCACTATCGCCACCTCCTCGCCGCGCGCGCGGAACAGCGTCGCCAGGGCCGCGATGAGGCTCGACTTGCCCGCGCCCGGCGGTCCCGTCACCCCGAAACGGCGGGCCCGCGGCCGGGCGAGCAGCAGCTCCCGCAGGAGGTCGGCGACGCCGGACCGTCTCCCCTCGACCATCGAAATGGCCCGCGCCAGGGCCGGGCGCCTCCCGGCGCGGAAGTGGCGTACCAGCCTTCGTCGCCTTTCGGCCGCGGTCTTGCCCTCCACGGGCCGCTACAGCAGCAGACCCGCCGCCAGGCTGAGCACCATGACGAAGCCCACCAGGTCGGTAAGAGTGTGAACGAAGACCGACGAGGCAACCGCGGGATCCGCTCCCAGGCGCTTCAGGACCGTGGGAATCATCGCCCCCGCGAATCCGGCCACCACGATGTTGGCCCACATGGCCAGCAGGACCACCAGGCCGATGCGCGGGTCGCCCTCGCGGACGTACGCGAACAGTGCGAAGCAGAATCCGAGGACAAAACCGTTCAGGAGGCCCACCAGCACTTCCTTCCCCACCACCTGGAAGCGGCCGGTCTGCAACCCGTCCCCCACGGCGATGCGGCGGATGGTCACCGCCAGCGCCTGGGTGCCGGTGTTCCCGCCGAGCGCGGCGATCACCGGCATGAGAAAGGCCAGGAAGGTGATCTCGCTGATCAGATCCTCGAAGCTTAGGATGACCGATGCCGCCGCCGCGGCGGTGACGAGGTTGAGCACCAGCCAGGGAAGCCGGGACCGCACCGACTCGATCCACCCGGCCTTCAGTTCCTCCTCGTCCGACACGCCGGCCAGCTTGAGGATGTCCTCCGTCGTCTCGGCCTCGATCACGTCGATCACGTCGTCGAAGGTGATGCGCCCGAGAAGCGACCCCTCGTCGTTCACCACCGGGATGCTGACCAGATTGTAGCGCCCCATCACGCGCCCCACCTCCTCCTGGTCGGTGTCCGGCGTCACGGTGGCCGCCGCAGGCACTACCAGTGATTCCACCGTATCGTCCGGGTCGGCCAGGATGAGGTCGTCCAGCGGTACGGTGCCGCGCAGCCGCCCCCGCCCGTCGACGACGAACACCGTGTAGAAATCCTCCACTTCGCGCCCCTGCACGCGGATCTCCACGATGGCCTCGGCGGCGCCGGCGGCGGTGGAGACCGACACCAGCGAGGTCGTCATGAGGCCGCCGGCCGTCTCCTCGCCGTACCGGAGCAGTTCCCGGATTTCGCCGGCCTCCTCGGACGGCAGGGCGGCCAGCATGCGGTCGCGGTCGCGGGGCTCGAGTTCGCCCAGCAGGTCGGCCGCGTCGTCGTCCGCGAGCTCATGCAGCAGTGCCGCGCCCCGCCTCGCGCTCAGGGCGGTGAGGAGTTCCGCCCGGTCCTCGTCCTCCTCCATCTCCGCCAGTGTTTCAGAGGCGATCTCGGTCGGAAGCGCCTTCAGCACCTGCAGTTGGTGCGCCTCCTCCGGAACCGAGGCCAGCAGGTCCGCGATGTCCGAGGGGTGCATGCCGCCGACGAGTTCGGGCAGCCGCGCGAGTTCGCCCCGTTCGACGAGTTCCAGGAGCTCGGCGAACGCCGCCGGGCTGGCCACGACCGGCGGGGTCTCGGCGCTCATCGCCCCCGGCCTTCGGGAGCCCGCGCCAGGCCCAGCTCCCGCAGCAGCCGCTCCTGTACCCGGAACATCTCGCATTGCCCGCGCTCCGGCCCTTCCGGATGACGGTATCCGAGAACGTGCAGCGCGCCGTGAACGGCCAGCCGCACGAGTTCCTCTTCGGGGTCGACGCCCGCGTCCGCGGCCTGGCGCAGCGCCTGTGCATACCCGACGTAGACGTCGCCCAGAGGATCCTCCCCCTCCCGGTGCAGCGCGAAGGACAGGACGTCCGTGACCTCGGGCCGCCCCCGGTAGCGTCCGTGCAGCTCCGCCACCCCCGGGTCGTCCATGAAGGTGACCGACAGTTCGCCCCGCAGCACCCCTTCGCGCCGCAACGTCCGCCGCACCGCCCGCCGCAGCAGCCGTCGCGGCACCCGCACGCCCTCCGGCGCGTTCACATGGACCGAGATCATCGCCCGGCCTCCCCGTCGCCGGCGTCCCCGGCGGTCAGATGCCTGGTCTCCGGATACGCGACGCGACGGTGGTGGCTGCCGCCCAGCATCCTCACGAACCGCCTCTTGAGCACCGCAAGATCCTGGAAGGTCAGGGGGCAATCGTCCAGCTGGCCCTGTCTGGCCTTCGTCCGGACGATTTCCTCGACCAGCTCCGTGAGCCGCTCCTCGGTGGGGTTCTCCAGCATCCGGGCGGCGGATTCGGCCGAGTCGGCCAGCATCGCGATCGCCGTCTCCCGGCTCCGGGGCCGGGGACCCGGGTAGCGAAAGAGGGCGGGGTCGGGGGGTTCGCCTCCCGTCGCCTCCGCCTGTTCGCGGGCCCGCCGCAGAAAGAAGCCGATGGACTGGTCGCCGTGGTGCTCCCGAATGAAGTCCACCAACACCTCGGGCACCCGTTCGCGCCTCGCCAGCCTCACCCCTTCGAGCACATGGTCGCGCACGATCGCCGCTGACTCGCCGGGATCGAGCCGGTCGTGGGGATTGCCGCCCTGCTGGTTCTCGATGAAGTACCCGGGTCGCGCAAGCTTGCCCACGTCGTGGTAGTAGACCCCGGCCCGGCAGAGTGTCGCGTTGGCGCCGATGGCGCCGGCCCCCGCCTCGGCGAGGTTGGCCGCCTGAATGGTGTGGGCGAAGGTGCCCGGCGCCTCCACGGCGAGCCGTCGCATCAGGGGCCGGTTGGCGTCGGCCCAGCCGACAAGGGTCTGCTCCGTCGTGATTCCGGTCACCCATTCGAAGACCGGGACGAAGCCGATGGCCAGGATCGTCCCGGCGATCGTGCTGCCGAGCGCCCAGCCCAGGGTGGGCAGGAAGGCGAAGTCGGCCCCTCTCAACAGAAACCCCAGGATGACCGCGGCGAACGAGACCGCGGTGACGGAGATGAAGACCCAGGACTGGGCCAGCCTGCGAAAGGCACGCACCGACAGTGCCGCCGCCGAGCCGCCGGCGAGCAGAATGACGAACACCCGTACCGCTTCGAAGGGTTCCTGGACCACGGTGAGCGAACACACCACCAGAGTGGCCAGCAGCGCCAGACGACCGCCCCAGAGGATCGACATGGACACGGCGACGAATACGATGGGCATCGCCGCCGAGGGCACGTCCAGTCCGGTGACCAGGAGGCCCGACACGAAGTAGATGGCGAAGATCCCGGCAACCGCCGCGACCGCGCGGAAGGAACGGTAGATCTCGGGCCGAAAGAAATACACGAGGACCCCGAAGACGGCCAGCAACAGGGTGTTGAGGACGAATCCTCCGAGATCGCCCACCACGTTGGAGCTGTCGACGCTGATGCCGTCGGCCCGAAGCTGGTCGCGGTAGGCGTCCAGCTTGCGCAGCTCGGCCCGGCCCACCTGGTCGTTGGCGCGAACGATTGCCTCCCCCTCCAGAACACCCTCCGCGACGATCGGCACCGCGTTGCGCGCGAGCGCCCTTTCGCGCTCGTTGCGAACCGAATCGGGCACGAGGCTGGGGGCCAGATAGCGGGCCAGGATGAGTCTTGCCAGGCCGGTCTCGGCGCCCGGTTCCCGTCCCGCGAGGGCACGGTCGTAGAACTCGCGTCCCGACAGCACCGAATTCCGGGCCACCACCGCCGCCGCACCCCGTCCGACCACCCGGATCGAGTCGGCCATCAGCTCGGAGGCGGCGTTCGGCGACATGACCCCGTTCGGGGTGAGCACCCGTATCGCCGACGCCGCGAGATCGTGGAGGGCGCCGGCGCGGCGCGCGTCGGCGAGGAGGTCGATCTGTTCGGGGTCCGCTTCCACGCCCGTCTCCGACAGCACCCCGTCGACTCCGGCCACCCCGCTCACGGACGCCGCCGAGTCCACCTTGGCGAAGAAATCCCCCAGTGCCGACAGCGACGAATCGCGCGCGTTCCCGCGGAAGTCGAAGGTGGGGATCACCGTTGCCGCCGCCGAGTCCCGCTGGTGCCGCAGGACCGCCGTGTCCTTTGGGACCTGGAAGGCGACCTGTGCGATTATGTCCCGCTCGGCCACCGTGCCCGCCTGGTGGCGCCCGATGCCCACGCCGGGCTCCGAGGGGAAGAGAATCACCAGACCACCCGCCATGAAGAGGAGCACCAGCCACCTCGCGCCGTGGTGGAGGACCGCGTCCGGCCAGGGCTTCTCCGGAACCCGCGACAGCAGGCCGGGTTCGCGCCTACCGGTCCTCATTGTCGCGGCCACCGGCCCGGCGCTCGTCCGCGGCTGCGTATGCGCGGACGATCTGCTTCACGAGGCGGTGCCGGGTGACATCGCGCTCGTCAAGGTAGACGAACTCGATCCCCTCCACCTCCCTGAGGATCTCCTCGACCTGGATGAGCCCGGAGACCTGCGAGCGGGGCAGGTCGATCTGGGTCTTGTCCCCCGTGATCACCACCCGCGAATTCACCCCGATCCGGGTGAGGAACATCTTCATCTGGGCCGCCGTGGCGTTCTGCGCCTCGTCCAGAATCACGAAGGCGTCGGAGAGGGTCCGGCCCCGCATGTACGCCAGGGGGGCGATCTCGATGGTGCGCTCGGCAACCCCCCGCCGCACCCGCGCCGGCGGCATCATGTCCTCGAGCGCGTCGTAGAGCGGGCGCAGGTAGGGATCCACCTTCTCCTGCAGGTCGCCGGGAAGGAACCCCAGGTTCTCGCCCGCCTCGACCGCCGGCCGCGCCAGGATGATCCGCCGCACCCTCTTCCTGAAGAGTTCGTCCACCGCGCGGGCCACGGCCAGGTATGTCTTGCCGGTACCCGCCGGGCCGATTGAAATCACGATGTCGGACTCCTCCATGGCCCGCATGTAGGTGCGCTGGCCCTCGGAGCGCGGCACGATGGTGCGGCGCGATCCCGGCACCGTGATGCGCAGCCTTTCGTCGTCCTCGCGGATGTCCGGCCCCTCGCGCGTCTCCAGGCTCGCCGCGAAACGGGCCACGTCCGTCGCCCGGAAGGGCCTGCCCAGGCGCGCCAGTTCGATCATGTGCTCGACCACCCGGGCGGAGTCGGCGACCGAGTCGAGCACGCCCGCGAGCCGCACGCTGTCGCCGCGAAGAACCACCTGCACGCCGAAGAGCGACTCGATTTCGCGGAAGTTGGCGTCCCCCACCCCGGCCAGGATGAACTGGTCCGCCCCCTCGGCGTTGAGGTGGTGCTCGACCATCGTGGCGCCCGTCATTCGCCGCCGGTCCGTGAACGAGCCCTCACGCTGATTCCCAGGGCCGCCAACTCCCCTTCCGCGACCGGCGACGGTGCCCCCTCGAAGCTGGCCCGGGCGGTGGTCGTCTTCGGAAACGCGATCACGTCGCGCAGGCTGCCGCCCCCCGAAAGGCAGGCCGCGAGCCGGTCCACGCCCAGCGCGATGCCTCCGTGCGGGGGTGCGCCGGTGCGGAGCGCCTCGATGAGGAAGCCGAACTTGACCGAGATCTCGTCCGGTTCCAGGCCGAGCATGAACAGGATCCGCGCCTGGAGGTCCGCGTCGTGGATGCGGATGCTCCCCGAGCCCAGCTCGGTGCCGTTGTAGACGAGGTCGTACGCGAGACCGCGCACCGCAAGTGGTTCCGAATCAAGAAGATGTGCGTCCGATGGGTGAGGTTGCACGAAGGGGTGGTGGTTGGCGGCCAGCGCCCCGTTCCCGCCTTCCTCGAAGACCGGGAAGCCGGTCACCCACAGCCATGCGTGCTCGGTGGTCCGGGGCAGGGCGAGGGCCTCGATGGCCGCGCCGCGGGTGGCGTCCAGCGCGGGCGAGGTGGTGCGGTCCGGTCCGGCCGCCGCGACGAGGAGGTCACCCGCAGTCAGGCCGAGCCTCGCGCGGGTGTCGTCCCGGAAGAAGCGGCCCAGGGGACCCGTGGCGCCGTTTTCGGTGGCCTTGGCCCAGAGGAGGCCGGGTGCGCCCCCCGACTTCGCCGCTGCTTCGAGGCCCAGGATCCGTTTCCGGGTCAGTCGGGCTCCCCCTTCCAGGCGGAAGCCTCGGATCCGTCCGCCGGCGGCGACCGCACCGCGCAGGATGTTCGACTCCAACTCGCCGAGCACCGGGGTGAAGTCGCGGATTTCGAGGCTGTAGCGCAAGTCCGGCCGGTCGCACCCGAAACGCTCCATCACTTCGTGGTAGGTCAGCCGGGCGAAGGGGGTCGCGGCCTCGATCCCGGTCACCTCCGCCAGTTCGGCCATGAGCCCCTCGCACCACCCGTAGACGTCCTCCGGGTCCACGAACGCGGCCTCGATGTCGATCTGCGTGAACTCGGGTTGGCGGTCGGCGCGGAGGTCTTCGTCGCGAAAGCAGCGCGCGATCTGCATGTAGCGGTCGAAGCCGGCGATCATCAGCAGCTGCTTGTAGATCTGCGGGCTCTGCGGCAGCGCGAAGAACTCGCCCGGGTGCATCCGACTCGGTACCAGGAAGTCGCGCGCGCCTTCGGGCGTGGGCTTGGTCAGGATCGGCGTCTCGATCTCGAGGAAGCCCCGCCGGTCGAAGTAGTTGCGGACCGCCAGAACCAGCCGGTGGCGGAGCGCCAGCCCGGCCTGCATTTCGCGGCGGCGGAGGTCGAGCACCCGGTGCCGGAGCCGCAGCTTCTCGGAGGGCGGTTCCTCCTCCGGCGGCAGGTACACCGGAATGGCCGGAGTACGCGCCTTGTTCAGCACTTCCAGCCCGGTGACCCGGACCTCCACGTCCCCGGTCGTCATCTCGGGGTTGCGGGCGCCTTCCGGACGCGGGATCACGACACCGCGCACCGCGACAACGTCCTCCGGACCCAGGCCGCGTACCGCTTCGAGCACCTCGGGCGAGGTCCAATCGGGACCCGCCGACGCCTGCAGAATACCCGAACGGTCGCGCAGGTCGAGGAAGACCAGCGCGCCGAGGTCACGCCTCCGGTGCACCCATCCCGCGATTCGAACCTCCCCGCCGGCCAGGGCCAGCGTGACCCGCCCGGCCCCGGCGGTGCGCATCCCGGTGGCGCTTTTTTCGGTTTCAGACAAGTACCCGTCTCCGGCTGGCAGTCCGTGGGCAAACCCGGGCTGCCCAAGGACTGCGAGCCATGGATTCCCGAGCCGGCGCCAGCCAACGGGGCGGCGCCGGACGTATTGCGGCAGTAAACTTAACCCTCGCTTCAAGGCGCTTTCAAGCAACCCGGCAGCCCGTGGACGAAAATCCGAGCGTGACCCCCGACCGCCCCAACCTCATCGGACTGACCCCGCGGGAACTGCGCGAGGCGGCCGGCGCGCACTTCCGGGGACGCGGGCAGCCGGCCTACCGCACCCGGCAGGTCGAAGACTGGATCTTCCGGGGCGCCGCGCGTTCGTTCGGGGAGATGTCCAACCTCCCCGTGGCCGAACGCGAGGCTCTGGGAAGGCACTTCCGACTGGACGAGCCCGCGGTCGACACCGTGTCCGAGTCCGCCGACGGCACCGTCAAGCACCTGTGGGCGCTCAGGGGCGGCGAAGTCGTCGAGAGCGTCCTGATTCCCACGCGGGACCGCCTGACCCTCTGCATCTCCTCGCAGGCGGGCTGCGCGCTCAGGTGCCGCTTCTGCGCGACCGGGTGGTCCGGCTTCGGCCGCCAGCTCACGCCCGCCGAGATCGCCGGCCAGTACCGGGCCTCGGCGCTCTGGGCCGCCGAACACGGCCGGGGACCGGTGACCAACGTGGTGTTCATGGGGATGGGTGAACCGCTCGCCAACCGCAAGGCGGTCTTCCCCGCCCTTTCGATCCTCAATGCGGGGTACGGGATCGGGGCCCGGCGAATCACCGTTTCGACCGTGGGGATGATTCCGGGAATCGCCGCCCTTGCCGAACGGCCGGAGCAGTTCCGCCTGGCGCTGTCGCTGCACGCGCCCGTCACTGAACTCAGGGCCCAACTGATCCCCCTCGAGAAGCGCTACCCGCTGCCCCGGCTCATGGAGGCGCTGGAGGCGTTCAACCGGAAGGGCGGCCGTCGCATCACCTTCGAGTACACCATGATCCGGGACGTCAACGACGACCTCGCGCTGCTGGCGCCGCTGGCCGAACTGGCGGTGCGCGTGCAGGCGTTCGTCAACCTCATCCCGTTCAACCCCATTCCGTACGTGGATTGGCGGCCGAGCCGGCGACGCCGGATCCGGGACTTCCGCGAGGGGCTGGGGGAGGCGGGCGTGCCCGCGGCGGTGCGGGAGCCCCGGGGGCGAGACATCGACGCGGCGTGCGGGCAGCTGAGGGCCAGCCGCTACGAAACCGGGCGAGATGCGCAGGCGTAGTTGCCCCAGGTTCCGCCGTGAGGGTCGACGTCGCCGATCAGGAGGAAAAGGAAGTGAATTGCCTCGTTTCAGTGCTGTTTTCGCTGCTCGTGGTCCCGTCGGCATTGATGCGCTCCCCCGGCCTCGCCACGTCGGTCGGTGACAGCACCAGGTTCGAGTTGGGGGCGGATCTGTCCTTTCTCAATCCGGAGGAGTACGGCGGGGTGTACTGCGGCTTCGGATTCAGGCTCGGCTACCAGTGGCGGGACTACGTGCTGCTCGAGGGCGAATACTCTCACCACGGGGACCCCTACGATCCTCATGAACGATCCGTCTTCCTGGCCGCGGCCGGCCCCCGGGTCGGCCTGCGCGAGAGGGGACTGGGCTGGTTCTTCAAGTTGCAACCCGGGATCGTCCACGATCTTTCCTTCGCCGAGTTCAGGTTCGCTCTCTCCGTGGGCGCCGTGATGGAAGCGCACCTGGATACGGTGGGCCGGGAGACGCCCGCATACATCAGATTCGATGTGGGTCATCTGATCATGCGGGACGGGGATGGGATCGTCGGCCAGGTGTCGCAGCGTCCCGGCGCCCATTACCCGCGCTCGAGCGTCGGAATCGTATTCCGCTTCTGAAGCGGGCCCGCGCGGATGAGCGCAAACGGCCTATCCGCCGGATCCGGTCCCCGCGAGGGCCGTCCGCCGGCGGCGGTCTCCGACCCGGGCCCCTACCGGATCCGGTCCCCGATGCGGCTTCCCCGGATCTCCCGGATCCACGGGAAGGCCCGCGTTGAACCTCGGTCGTACGAGAAGTAGATCGCCACCGCCCGTCCCTCGAAGCGCCACCCTTCGAGCAATCCCCAGTAGCGCGAATCCAGACTCGAGTCGCGGTTGTCCCCCAGCATGAAGTAGTAGCCCGCGGGGATCGCGATCGGACCCCAGTCGTCACGGGTCGGGCGGTAGTCGTCGCGTGGGCCGCCGACGAGGAAGTCCTGCTGCCAGAGCATGATCCGGTCGAAATCGCCCGGCCGGCGGCTCGTCACCACGTACGGCTCGTCCTGCGGTTCACCGTTCACGTAGAGGACCTTGCCGCGCATCGCCAGCGTGTCCCCCGGCATTCCGACGAGCCGCTTGACCAGCGTCATGTCCTCCTCGTGGTGGGGATCGAAGACAAGGACATCGCCCCGCCGGGGCTCCGAGAGCCCTGGAATGCGGATGTCGGTGAAGGGAATGCGGGAGCCGATGGCGGCCCGGTTCACCACCAGCATGTCGCCCACCAGCAGCGTGTTCTCCATGGATCCGGAGGTGATCACGAAGGTCTGGATGAGGAAGAGGCGGAGGATCAGGAACAGAACGAACGCGTACAGGATCGACTTCAGCCACTCGCCCCCCGTCCCCCGGCGCTTGTCCCCGCCGTCGCCGCCGTCGCCCTTGCGCCCGGCATCGGCGGTCCGTCCGCCGGTCCTGCGGCCGCGTGCTCCCCGGCCCGCGGAGGAGGATCTTTTCCGGCCCTTCCCGGTGCGCCTTCCGCCCATCGCTAGCGATCGCTCTTCGTTGCCGGCCCGACACCCCGCGGCCATGCGGGCGGGAGAGTCTCACCCGCCGGCCCGTTTTCCCGCGGAGCGGCCCAGCCCGACCCCAATCGAACGGTCACGTCCACGTAGAGGCCCGGATCCGGCTCACTCTTCACGCTGTCGATGCCCAGTGCTCCGGCGACAACCAGCGCGGTCTCCGGCTCACCGATCCGATCGATCACCACCGACCCCTCCTGGTCGAAGTTCGTGGCGTTGCCGACCGTCACCACGTCGAATCCGGCGTGCCGCAGGCGATCGGTCGCCGCCCGGGCCATGCCGGCGACTCCGCCCGCGTTGCGCACCTCCACGGTGACCCGCTCCGTACCCGGAGAGAGCACCGCCCGCCCGTGCGGCGCGGCGTCCCCGGGTATCCACTGCCCCAGGGCCGATCCCAGCAGCAGGACCACTCCGGCCATGACGACCAGCAGCAAGCCCGACCCGACAAGCCGACGCACGTCAGCGACCTGCGGAACCGACCCGCCCGGCATTCCGCCGGCCACGCACCCGTGCCGCATCACGCCGCTCAGGCTGTAACGTAAACATTACAAAATGTTACCTGTAGTATACATCTCCACACCTCCGCCGACCATTGACGAGTGATTCCCTGAATCCGGCCGTCCGCGAGTGGACGGCCCGGCCGGCCCGGGAAAGGTAATCAATCCGGCTCGTCACGATCTCGATCAGCACATTCTCGAGCTCGTCCGGTGCACGGGACCGCAGCCCTTCCCTCCACTCCTTCCGCGGGCGGCGGCCCGGCTCCAGGAAGTCCGCCGCATACAGCGCCCTTCCGAGCAGCCCGAAATCCGCCGATCCCAGGGTATGCCAGCGGATGGCGTGCAGCAGCTCCGGGTCATCAACCCCCTCCCGGCGCAGCAGGATCGCCGCGGCAGGGCCGTGCCGGGCGTTCGGGGGCAGACGTCGGAGGGGGAGGTCGGGAGGAACCGGCTTCCCCGACGCTCCTCCAGCCCCGCTCCCCGCCACTTGCGTCGGCGAGCGGGGCTTCGCAGCGTCCATCCCCGGCAGCGACCCCAGTTCGGACGGCGAAGCGTCGCGCAGGGCGTCGTGGAGGTATCCGGCGGCCGCCCACCGGACGACATCGCGCTTCCCAAGGCCCAGCTCGCGGGCCCAGGCTTCAAGGAGCGCCGCGACCCGGGCCATGTGCGCCCGCCGCTCCCGGCCCGCGGCCGCCCAGCCGGGCAGCCGTCCCGCGGCGGCGACGGCCACGAGCGGGTGCGGCGTCGCGCGGTCGGTGATCGGTTCCACTATCTCTCCGGATGCTCGCTTGGAAGGCTCCACAGCAACTGTAACATGATCTGGGACCCCTGTCTGACCCGCGCCGTGGCCGCCGAACTGGGGGCGCGGCTGGGGGGCGCCCGGGCGCGGGCCCTGTCGTTCCGCCGCGACGCAATGGCGGTCGTGGTACACTTTCGCGACGCGACGCTGGTGGCGGACCTGTCGCCGCGGCGGGGCGTGGTGGTCGTGGAGGCGCCGTCGGAGCCGGGCGGCGAGGCCGAGCCGCTCCCCGCCGTTCTGGCGGGGGCGGAGGCCGTGTGGGACGAGCGGGTGCTTGTGCTGCGTTTTCGCCGGGTGCGGGGGAGGAAGCCGAACCCGGGGCTGATCCTGGAGCTGGCGACGAACCGCAGGAACGCGGTGCTGGCGGAGGGGCCGGAGCTGCGGGTGCGCAAGCGGCTGCGGACCGTGAAGGGGCGGGCGTTGCGGATCGGCCAGCCGTGGGTTGCGCCCGGCGAGGGACCGTCGGCCCGCGTTAGGAGCGAGCCGGACGCGGCCGCCTGGGAGCGTTTGGTCGACGGTTTGGACGAAGCGGACGCCCGGGCGGCGCTGCTCGCGAAAGTGGCGTACACGTCGGGGCTCAACGTGGCAGGTCTGGTGGGCGCTCGGGCCCCGGGGGCGGGCTTCCGGAGATGGCGCCGCATGGCGGATGGCGCGGACGCGGCCCCGCATCTGCTGCGCCTCGGAGCCGGTATGCAGCCGTATCCGTGGCCGCTTCCTGGTCTCGGCGCGGAACCGGTCGGAAGCCTGTTGGAAGCCATGGCCGGGATCGCTGCGGGAGACGCGGAGTCCCGGACGGGGGGGACTGTCGGAAGGGAGGAGGCGGCCCGCCATCTCGCCTCGCGGCACAGGCGGCTGAAGCGCAGGCTGAAGCGTCTTCATGCCCAGCTGGAGAAGACCGGTACCGCCAATCGTCTCCGGGAGGAAGCCTCTCTGATCCTGTCGTCACTCCACCTCATCGAGCCCGGCGCGACCCGTGTCACCCTGCCGGGCTTCGACGACATGCCACGTATGGTGGAATTGAGTCCACAGCACAAACCGCAGGAACACGCCAACGCCCTCTTCCGGCGAGCCGCCCGTCTTGAACGGGGAGCGGCCACGCTTCGCGACCGCATCCGCGACACCCAGGAGGATCTCGCGCGCATCGCCACCCTCCGCGACCGGCTCCGGCGCGGCGACCTCTCCGACGAGGAAATGGAGGCCCTCGAGCCCCCGCGGCCCGAACGTCCCCGCTCGCGGCGCCGCCCCCCCACCCTCCCCTACCGCCCCCACACCAGCTCCGGCGGACTTGAGATCCGTGTCGGCCGCGGCGCCCGTCACAACGACGACCTCACCTTCCGCCATTCCCGCCCCGACGACATCTGGCTGCACGCCCGCCACGCCGCCGGCGCCCATGTGATCCTGCGCTGGACGCGTCCCGAGCGCCCCCCGGCGGCCGACCTGGAGGAAGCCGCTGTCCTCGCCGCCAACCACTCGGGCGCGAGGGGCGCGGGAACCGTCCCGGTGGACTGGACGCGGCGCAAGTGGGTCCGAAAGCCCCGGGGCGCGCCCCCCGGCGCCGTCATCCCGGACCGGGTTCAGACCGTCTTCGTGGCGCCGGACGCCGCGCTGGCGGAGCGGCTCCGCAGCCGACCCGGCTGACCCACCGCATCACCGCACACGGTCCCCGATACGGCTCCCCCGAACCTCCCTGATCCACGGGAACGGCCGCGGCGACTCCCGGTCGTACGAGAAGTAGATGAACGCGGCCCGGCCCAGGAAGCGCCACCGCTCCAGCAGTCCCCAGTACCGGGAATCCAGGCTGTCGGAGCGGTAGTCGCCCATCATGAAGTAGCGGCCCCCGGGGATCACGAGGGGACCCCAGGTGTCGCGTGTGGGCCGGTAGTCCTCACGCGGGCCGCCCAGGAGCACGTCCCGCTGCCAGAGCATTTCCGGCGAGAACCCGTCCGGCAACGGGGCGTGGACCACGTGGGGTTCGTCCTGCGGTCGGCCGTTCAGGTACAGCACCCGGTCACGCATCTCGAGCGTGTCCCCGGGCATGCCGACGAGGCGCTTGACGACCGTCAGGGTGTCGTCGTGGGGCGGATCGAAGACCAGGACGTCTCCGCGCCGGGGCTCCGCATAGCCCGGGATTCGCAGGCCGGTGAACGGGACCGGCGATCCCATGGCCAGCCGGTTGACGTACACGAAGTCGCCGATCAGCAGCGTGTTCCGCATCGAGCCCGAATCGATGAAGAAGGTCTGGAAGACGAATAGGCGCAGCAGAAGCACGGCGGCCACCCCGGTCAGCACCGACCTGGTCCATTCGGCCGGGGTGGACCTGCGGGCGCGGTCTCCGCCCTTCCCCCGCTCCGCGCCGGCCGCGTTCGACGGCGACTTCCTCCGCCCTCCGCTCCCGCCCGGCGGCCCCTTCCGCCCGGTCCTCCTCCTCTTACCCACGGCGGGCGCTCCGTCCCGCCTCGTCCAGCGCGGCCCTCAGCTCGCCGGCCAGCGCCAGCGCGCCGGCCACCCCCCCGCCGTCCAGCCGGTCGACCAGGGCGCTGCCGACCGCCACCGCGTCGCAGGCCGCCGCCACCGCGCGGGCGTGCCCAGGTGTCGAGACCCCGAATCCCACGGCCACGGGCACGGGCGACACCGCGCACACCGCACCCGCCTCCGCAGCCAGTTCGCCCCGCAGTTCGGCCCGGGCACCCGTCACTCCCGTTCGCGCGACGTAGTAGACGAAACCCTGGCTGGCCCGGGCGATTTCCCGAACGCGGTCCGCCGAGGTGGTCGGCGCGATGAGCCGCACGAAGTCGAGCGGGGACTCCGTCAGCCGCGCTTCGAGCGCCGGATCCGCGCCAAGGGGGAGGTCCGTGGGCAGGATGCCGTCGGCCCCGGCCTCGGCCGCCTCGCTCACGAAGGTCCCGACCCCGCGCGCGTACACCGGGTTCAGGTAGGAGAAGAGGACGACGGGCACCTCGCTGGTGCGGCGCAGCTCCGCCAGCGCCGCGAAGACATCGTCCACCCTGGTGCCGCCTTCGAGCGCCCCCTGGCTGGAGCGCTGGATCGTGGGACCGTCGGCCATCGGGTCGCTGAAGGGGATGCCGAGTTCGATCACGTCGGCCCCGAGTTCGGCGAGTCCGGCCAGCAGGTCGCGCGTATGGTCCGGAGTCGGGTATCCCGCCGTCACGAAGGGGATGAACCCGGCCCGCCCCTCCGCCGCCAGCCCCGCGAAGCGCCGCGCGATCCGCCCGGGAACCATCTACGCCTCCCCCCGCCCGCCCAGCCGCGAGACGTGCACCACGTCCTTGTCCCCCCGGCCGCTCAGGCAGACGGCCACCGGCGCGGCGACCTCCCCCCGCCGCCCCGCCTCCGCCACCCACGCCAGCGCGTGAGCGGTCTCGAGCGCGGGAATGATCCCCTCTAGAGCGGGGAGTTCACGGAATGCGCGCTCGGCCGCCCCGTCCCCGACGCTCACGTAGCGGGCACGCCCCGAGTCCATCAGGTGCGCGTGCTCGGGGCCCACGCCCGGGTAGTCCAGCCCCGCCGCCACCGAATGCGCCGGCGCGACCTGCCCGTCGGGGTCCTGCAGCAGGTAGCTGAGCGACCCGTGCAGCACCCCGGGACGCCCCTCGCCCAGCGACGCCGACGAGCGCCCGCTCCCCAGCCCCTCCCCCGCCGCCTCCACCCCGACCAGCGCGACCTCCTCGTCGCCGGCGAAGGCGTGGAACATCCCCATCGCGTTCGAGCCGCCGCCCACGCACGCGACGACCGTCGCCGGGAGCCGCCCCTCCGCCTCGATGATCTGGCGGCGCGCCTCGCGCCCGATCACCGCCTGGAAGTCGCGCACGATGAGAGGGAACGGGTGCGGCCCCACCACCGAACCGATGACGTAGTGGGTGTCGGCCACGTGGGTCACCCAGTCGCGCAGCGCCTCGTTGGTGGCGTCCTTCAGCGTGCGGGTACCGGATTCGACCGGCCGCACCTCCGCGCCCAGCAGCTCCATGCGGTAGACGTTCAGCGACTGCCGCTCCACGTCCTCCGAGCCCATGTACACGACGCACTCCAGGTCGAAGAGCGCGCAGGCGGTGGCGGTGGCGACGCCGTGCTGCCCGGCTCCCGTCTCGGCGATGATCCGGGGCTTGCCCATGCGACGGGCGAGGAGCGCCTGGCCGACGGTGTTGTTGATCTTGTGGGCGCCGGTGTGGTTCAGGTCCTCGCGCTTGAGGTAGACGGGCGCGATCCCGGCGGCCGCCTCGAAGCGGCGGGCGCGGTAGAGGGGGGTGGGGCGGCCTACGTAGTCCGCGGCGAGGGCGTCGGCCTCGGCCAGGAAGGCGGGGTCGGCGAGCGCCGCCTCGTACGCGGCCGCCAGTTCGTCCAGCGCCGGGATCAGCGTCTCGGGGACGTAGCGGCCGCCGTAGGGGCCGAAGCGTCCCGCCTGGCCGGGCGAGGCGATCATTGCTGTTGTCCTCCCGCGCCGGCCAGCCGGACCGCCCGCACGAAGGCCCGCGTGCGGCCGGGGTCCTTGGCGCCGGGCACGGATTCCACCCCGGAACTCACGTCCAGCACGTCGGGGCGGAGCGTCGCGACCGCGGCGCCGGCGTTGTGCGGCGTCATCCCGCCGGCCGCGATGAAGCGCGCGGAACCGATGGCCGCACGCACCTCGCGTCCCACGCCGGCCCACGAGAAGGCGCGCCCGGTGCCGCCCGGCCGCCGGGGGTCCCAGGAGTCGACCAGGATGCCGTCCGCGACCGCCGCGAACCGGCGGGCCGCCGCCGCAACGGACACGCCCGAATCCGCATGAAGGGTCTTCCACACCGCCCAGTCCCCCGCCCCCCCCACCTCCCGCACGGCTTCCGGCGTCTCGCTTCCCCCCAACTGGACCACGTCCAGGTCCAACAACTGCGCCGTCCTCACCACCGCACCGGCCGACTCGTCCACGAACACCCCCACGCGGCGCGCACGCGCGGCCGCGAAGACCGCGAGCGCCTGTTCGGGCCCTACGCTGCGGGAGTAGCCCGGCGACAGGATCACGCCCATGAAGTCGGCCCCGGCGGCCTCCACCACCACGGCGTCCCGGGGCGTTCTCACCCCGCACACCTTGGCCCGCACCAGCCCGTCCACCCTCTCGTTCACGCGACCTCCCCTCCCGCGCGCGTGCACAACGTCACCCCAACCAACACGCTCACGCCCGCGCCCGCAGCCGCCTCACGGCCGCCATCTCCCCCACCAGCCCCCCCGGCGACCCGCTCCGCACCAGCGCCTCGCCCACCAGCACGGCGTCGGCCCCCGCAGCCGCCACCCGCGCCACGTCGCCCGCGTCGCGGATCCCGCTTTCCGACACGAGCAGCGCCTCGCCCGGCACGTACCGCGCCAGCCGCTCGGTCACCGCCGGGTCGGTGCGGAACACGGAGAGGTCCCGGTTGTTCACCCCCACCAGGCCCGCTCCCGCCTCCAGCGCGGCGTCGACCTCCCACTCGTCGTGCACCTCGACCAGCGCGGTCATCCCCATGTCGTGGACCATGGCGCGCAGATCGCCGAGCAGCGCCGGCTCCAGGATCCGCACGATCAGCAGCACCAGGTCGGCCCCCGCGGCCCGCGCCTCGGTGACCTGGACCGCGTCGATCACGAAGTCCTTGCGCAACACCGGGACGCCGCGCCCCTCCCGCACGGCCTGCAGGTCCTCCAGCGATCCCCCGAACCACGCCGTGTCGGTGAGCACGCTGATCGCGAAGGCCCCGGCGGCCTCGTACTCGGCCGAGAGGCGCGCCGGATCCAGTCCCGGGTCGATCTCCCCCGCCCCCGGCGACCGCCGCTTGACCTCGGCGATCACCCCCACGCGGCCGCTTCGCCGCAGCGGTTCCATGAACGGCCGCGGCGGCGGCGCGTCCTCGGCGGCCCGGGCCAGATCCCGGCGCAGGGCCCTCAACCGGCCCGCCTCGGCCCGCTTCCCGGCCACGATCCGGTCCAGAATCCCCGGCAGCCCGCGGGACGATTCCCCGCCGCGCCCGCCCGGCGATGCGACACGGGGCCTGTCCACGGACCGCCCCCGGGTTTGCACTTCGGTCAAGTTTCGGTTACCTTGTTCGGAGCCTGTTCGGTCGGCCCGGACCCTTACCTCGGCCCGCGCCGATTTCGGCCCCACAAGATAAGGAAAGACCGATGCCGCTGACGAAGCGCCAGAAGCAGATCCTCGACTACCTCAAGGCGTTCATCGACGAACACGGGTACGCCCCCAGCTTCGACGAGATCCGCGCCGCCTTCAACTACACGTCGCTGGCGACCGTCCACGAGCACCTGAGCAACCTGCAGCGCAAGGGCTACATCCGTCGCTCCTACCGCGAGAGCCGCTCGGTCGAGTTTCCGCCCGAGGTCGAGCCCTCCGTGCCGCTCCCGCTCCTGGGGACGGTGGCGGCCGGGATGCCCATCGAGGCCGTCGAGGACGACCAGACGCTGTCGATCCCGGGCGAGATGGTCAGGAAGGGGGCCGACCACTACGTGCTCCGCGTCTCCGGCGACTCCATGATCGAAGAGCAGATCCGCGACGGGGACCATATCGTGGTCAACGCGCGAGAGACCGCGAACGACGGTGAAATGGTGATCGCGCTGGTCCGCGAGGAGTGCGCCACGGTCAAGAAGCTCTACCGCGAGCCCGGCAACCGCATCCGCCTGCAGCCAGCCAACGAGAGGATGGCGCCGATCGTCGAGGACGCGGCCGACGTGCGGGTGCAGGGGGTGGTGGTGGGGCTGATCCGGCAGTACTGACAACCGCAGCCCAGGCGGCCCGCTGAGAACCCGCGTGGCACGGAGTGTCCGCCGGGGCCGCCGAAGGAGGATGAAGAATGAGGATGATGTTCGCTGTCGGAAGCCTGAACCGGTCGCGCTCGAAGATCGTGGTCGCGGGGCGCCTGCGGGAGATCGAGATCCCCGCGCTCCTAACTCCGTCGCGCCGCCCGCCGACTGGCCCTGACGAGGTCGTCCAGCACGGTGCCGGCGGCCCCGGAGTCGATTGCGTCCGCGGCGGCGACCGCGCCCTCGGCGAGGGAATCGACACGTCCCGCCACCTGGAAGGCCGCCGCCGCGTTCACTAGCACCGCCGAGCGGGCCGGCCCGCGTTCGGTCCCCTCCACCACCGCCCGCACCACCGCCGCGTTCCGTTCCGGCTCGCCTCCGGCCAGTGTCTCCGGAGCCACCGCCTCGACGCCGAAGTCCGCGGGCTCCACGTCGTAGGTCGACACGCGGCCCGCGCGCAGTTCGGCAACGCGGGTGGGGCCGCACGGGCTGACCTCGTCCATCCCCGGCGCCCCGTGCACGACCAGGGCGCGCTCGTGGCCCAGTTCGGCGAGGCCGCGCACCACCAGCTCCAGAAAAGCGGGGTCGGCGACGCCCACCACCTGGCGGCGCGCACCCGCCGGATTGGCGAGCGGCCCGAGCAGGTTCATGATCGTCGTGATCCCGAGCGCCTTGCGCACCGGAGCCACGTGGCGCACCGCCGGGTGGTGGAGCGGCGCGAACATGAAGACGATCCCCGTCTCGGCGAGCACCTCGGCCGCGCCCTCGGGCGAGAGTTCGATCGCCACGCCGAGCGCTTCCAGCACGTCGGCGCTGCCCGACTTCGAGGTGAAGGAGCGATTGCCGTGCTTCGCGACCCGCACCCCGCCCGCCGCGGCCACGATCGCCGCCGCGGTGGAGATGTTGAAGGTGGAGACGCGGCCGCCGCCCGTGCCGCAGGTGTCGACCAGCGAGGAGGGGCGGGGGGCCGGCACGGGGATCATGGCCGCCTGCAGGGCCGCGACGCCGCCCGCCACCTCGGAAGGGGCGAGGCCCTTGGTCTGGAGGGCGGCGAGGAGGGCGCCGGTACGTATCGGCGAGGCCTGGCCGGAGACGATGTGGGCGAAGGCGGTTCTGGCCTCGTGTGATGTGAGGTTGTGCCCCGCGACGGCCCTGGCGAGGAGGGGCAGCAGGGTGGGGAGGGGGTCGGTCACGGGTCGGGGGGGTCGGGGTGAGTCGGTCGTGCGGCGGGGCAGGAAAGGTAGCACGAGGGGACAGAACCGGGATTTCCCTTCGGGGAGCCTGCCCGACATGCGGCGGCGCCCCGCAGCCGGTTGCCGGGTTTTGCACGTTTTCGGTGTGGGAGCCGTCAGTATGGGTAGAGGCACGGAGATTCCGCGCGCTGGGCCGCGGATCGTTGGACGGCTCATGGAGGGCAGAGAGATGGAAACGCAAACGAAGGTGGTGATCGGCGATCCTGACGCCATGGTGCGCGAGGGGCTGAAGGCGTTACTCGAGCGGACGGAGCGAATCAGGGTCGTGGCGGAGGCGGATTCCAGCGAGGAGGCAGTCCGGCTCGTCCGGGAGCTGAAGCCCGATATCGTCGTGCTTGCATTCGAGACACCGGAAACGAGAACTCTTCGCTCGATCCGACAACTCAGCACCTCCAAACAAAGGACACGAGTGCTCGTATTGACGTGCCGGAAGTCCCGGCAAATGGGAACTGACGCCATCCGTGCGGGAGCGATGGGGTGCACTGACAAGACCCGCCGAGCCGTTAACCTCGTCGCCGCGGTGGATTGCCTCGCTGTGGGCCGAATGCACATTCCCCGGCAGGCGTCGGGTCTCATTCGCGGGCAGCTCCTGGCCGGGGGAGCGGCGCCCGAGGCCCGGTTGGGGCAGCTGAACGCGACCGAACGCGATGTTCTCACACTGACGGCGAGGGGCTTTACGGGGAAGGAGATCGCGGAACGGATCCGGCGGGCCCCGAAGTCCGTGGAGAACGCGAGGGCTCGGGTGCGGAGGAAGCTGGGGCTGCAGACGCGAGCTGAACTGGTGGCGTTCGCCCTGAACGTTGGTCTCCTGCGACCGGACGCTGGGGAGGGATGAGGGGTGGGGGGGTTGAGGTGGTGAATTCGGATTTGTTTCGGAAAAACGTGGATTTCGGGCGGTTTTCGGGTGGTTTTGTGGGTTTTTCCCACATGAATTGGTGGGTTTTTCCCCCTTTCAATCTCGTGTGTGGGGCCTTAGGCTTCATGGTATGGTCGGGTTGGCCGATCCCTATCTGCCAACGCGGGGGGAGACGCGGGAGGGTAAAATGATTAGAGTAG
>JAPPGI010000023.1 GCA_028874985.1 Gemmatimonadota bacterium
ACAAATGAAGCACCGGACCCTACCCGGCACCGCGCCACCCCCCGACTCTACTTTTGCACTTCCAAGGCTTCGCTCTGCGTTGCTCCTCTGGCGAATAGCGCTGCTATTCCCCCTTCGTCGCGCCTTGCCAGCCCGGCGCCTCGCCGCTCTCGGTGCTCGCGGGGCTCTATCCACGGCCTGCTGGGTGGCGGATAGGCCGCCCGTGTCCTGCAAGCGGGTCGTTCCCCTGGTTGCCTGCCTGGTAGGGGCCATCCTCGCGATGGCCTGTGACGAGAGCGATCGGTATCGGGGTTGGAGCGACTCGGTGACCTGGCTCACCGAAGCCGAATACAAGCTGAGCGGCGATCCTGACCAGGACGTGCTCTTCTCCCACATTGCGATACTACGGGCGGATCCGTATCGAGACCGCGTGTTCGTACTCGATTTGCAGGACACGGAACTGAGTGTATGGACGCCGGGGGGGTCTCTGGCCTTCGTGCTCGGAGGGAAGGGTGAGGGTCCGGGGGAATTCGCCTTTCCGACGCGGGTGGAGTTCGTCGACGGCGGCAGCTTCTATGTGCGGGAAGGATCGGGATCCCGGTTCACCCACTACGCGGCGGACGGCGCTCTTGCAGGAACCGAAACCGGTGCGCCGACCTCCCTCATGTACCGGGACTATGGGTTGAAATTGGAGGCGACCACGGGCAACGGCGGCTACTTCGCCGTTCCACTGATCGGCATGAGTGTCTTCGCGGACCGAGGAATCGACCGCTATCCCGTGCTACGGGTGGAGCGTTCCGACGAAGGAGGGTGGCATGCTCCCGAGCCGGTTTTCTGGCTGAACAGCCGTAACAGAGAGCATCCGATCGAGTTGGGTGGGAATAGGACCATATGGGCGGGTCAGGTGTACGGGGATTCGGATCTGACGTGGTTTGAACCGGGTTCGGTTATGGTCGGACGACGGACGGGCGGGGCGGGAGTGATCGAGCTGATCGAACTTGATGCGGAGGCGGACACGGTGTGGGTGCGGCAGCTCCGGTTCGAGCCACAAACGCTGACCGCCGAAACGATACGGAAACTGGGAGACGAGTTCGCTGCACACATGACGATCCCGGGAGTATCGCCCCGTGTGGTGCGGCAGGCGTGGGAGGAACACCTCTACCGGCCCGAATACCTGCCTGCCGCGAAGGGTATCGTGCTGACCGCGTCGGGCGAAGTGTGGCTGAAGACTTTCGAGCGATCGGACACGCTGGCGGTCTACTATGCGATTCGCAGGGGCGACATGACCGGCCAGCCCCGCCGGGTTCTCATCCCGGAATCCGTATCGCTCCACGATGCGACGGAAACGCATGTGTGGGGTATATGGAAGGATCCGCTGGGCGTGCCCCATGTCGTGGGCCGGAGACTCGTTCCGGCTCCGTGAGATATATCACATCCGGCGCTTCATGACCGACCTCCGTCGCCGGCTTCGGCCTCCGCGCCCGATCCGCGCTCGCTCTTTCTCGATCACCGCTACCTTCGCCCGCCAGGACGCTGGGAAGGGAACGGAGTCAATCGAGCGGGGGCGTCCCAATCGAGCATGCGGCTGTCCCTTGATTTGCCGCGGCGGCGGGCGTGCGGTTTCCGCGGGGTCCGGGCCTCCCCGGCATCGCGGGTTCCCCGACTGCCTGTTGCCGGAGCCACGGTCCCTTCCGACAGGACCGTCCCGAATCACGGGTTCGCGGTCCCGTTCGAGCATGAGCGTCCCAAATCGTCCGATCACAGGCCGGTTTGACCATGTACGGTTTCGGATTCGCGCTCTCGCGGCGAGGGGGACCGCTTCCACGATGCCCCCCGGGGGCCGCTGGAAGGCCCAGGGGCGCGTCCGATGGCCTCGTGACCCGTTTGCGTCGCCTCCACCCCCGGTTTTCGCCGCCCGAGCCGTCCCACGAGGCCGAAATCACGCCGCGTATATTGTAGCGGGCGTGCACGCCGCGCCCTCCGAAAACCCTTTGCGACACTTGCATTTCAGGAGATTTCACCATGTCCGACGACCTCTTCGAACTCGGCGAACGCATCGCCGATCTCGCCGCCCGCATCAACATCGCCACCTTCGACATGCTCACCCTCGTCGCCGACTTCGACCGGCGCGAAGGCTGGGCCGACAGCTTCGCCTCCTGCGCCGATTGGCTCGCCTGGCGCACCGGGCGCACGCCGGCCGCCGCGCGGGAGAACGTGCGCGTCGCCCATGCGCTCGAAGAGCTCCCCCTGACGGCGACCGCCATGAAGGGCGGCCAGCTCTCCTACACCAAGGTGCGCACCATGACCCGGGTCGCGACGCCCGAGACCGAGGCCACGCTGCTCGAGTACGCGCAGTCCACCTCCGCCGCGCGGCTGGAATGGCTGGCGCGGGGGTGGAAGAGGCTGTCGCGGGACGGCGAACTCGCGGCCGAGGAGGTCCGCCACCGCAGCCGCACCTTCTCGGTGGCGATCGACGCCGACGGGATGTACGTGGTGCGGGGGCGGCTGGAGCCGGAGGTGGGTGCCGTGCTGATGCGGGCGATCGAGGCGGCGGGCGACGCGCTGTACCGGGGGGAGGACGCGGATCGGCGGCCGCGCAACCGGCAGCGCCGCGCCGATGCGGCGGGACTGGTGGCCGAGCGGGCGCTGGGAAGCGGCAGCCGCGCCGAGCGCTACCAGGTGGTGGTCCACGCCGACGCCGCGACGCTGGCGGAGCACGGCGAGACGGGGCGCTCCGAGCTCGACGGGGTGCGGGTGAGCGCGGAGACGTCGCGGCGCATGGCGTGCGACGCCGCGCGGGTCGCGATGTGTCACCGGGACGGCG
>JAPPGI010000060.1 GCA_028874985.1 Gemmatimonadota bacterium
ATGATCATCGGGCGCGGCTTCAAGGTGAAGATCAACGCCAACATCGGGAACTCGGTGGTGGCCTCGTCCATCGACGAGGAGGTCGAGAAGCTGCGCTGGGCGACGCTGTGGGGCGCGGACACGGTCATGGACCTGTCGACAGGCAGGAACATCCACGCCACGCGCGAGTGGATCATCCGCAATTCCCCCGTGCCGATCGGCACCGTGCCCATCTACCAGGCGCTCGAGAAAGTCGGCGGCGTGCCCGAGGAGCTGACCTGGGAGGTCTACCGCGACACGATCGTCGAGCAGTGCGAGCAGGGGGTGGACTACTTCACCGTGCATGCGGGGGTGCTGCTGCGCTACGTGCCGCTGACGGCCGACCGGGTCACGGGGATCGTCTCGCGCGGCGGGTCGATCCTGGCCAAGTGGTGCATGGCGCACCACAGGGAGAACTTCCTCTACACGAACTTCCGCGAACTCTGCGAGATCATGCGCGAGTACGATGTCTCCTTCTCGCTGGGCGACGGGCTGCGCCCCGGCTCGATCGCCGACGCCAACGACGAGGCCCAGTTCGCGGAGCTGCGCACCCAGGGCGAGCTCAACCGGATCGCGTGGGAGTACGACGTGCAGGTCATGAACGAGGGGCCGGGGCACATCCCGATGCACCTCATCAGGGAGAACATGGAGAAGCAGCTCGAGTGGTGCGACGAGGCGCCCTTCTACACGCTCGGGCCGCTCACCACGGACATCGCGCCCGGCTACGACCACATCACGAGCGCGATCGGCGCGGCGATGATCGGGTGGTACGGTACCGCGATGCTCTGCTACGTGACGCCCAAGGAGCACCTGGGGCTGCCCGACCGCGACGACGTCAAGGACGGCGTGATCGCGTACAGGATCGCGGCGCATGCGGCCGATCTGGCGCGAGGCCACCCCACCGCGCAGAAGTGGGACGACGCGATCTCCAAGGCGCGGTTCGAGTTCCGCTGGCGCGACCAGTTCAACCTGTCGCTCGATCCGGTGACCGCGCGCGAGTTCCACGACGAGACGCTGCCCGCCGAGGGGGCCAAGGTGGCGCACTTCTGCTCGATGTGCGGGCCGAAGTTCTGCTCTATGAAGATCAGCGACGACGTGCGCCGGTTCGCGCGGGAGCGGGGGGTGGGGGTGGCGGAGGCGGTGGAGGAGGGGATGAGCGAGAAGGCGGCGGATTTCCGGCGGGGTGGGGGTCGGCTGTACATCGAAAAGCGCGACAAGGGTTGAACTGTAGCGGGCCCATGGCGTGTCCGCGCGGGGAGGGAGTCAACCGGCTCCCACGACCGGCTCGGGGCGGCCGGGGGCCTCGCAGCGCTTGCCCGGCGGCCCCGAATCACGAATCACAATCCGGGTTGTCCTTGCGATTGGGTATCGAGACCAGCCACGCCTGGAACTCCTCGTCGGCGGGGGCACAAAGTTCCGTGTGGTTCCAATGGAAGAGTTCGAGGGGGACAGCGGTCAGTTCACGGGGAAGGCGACCGCTCAATGCGGTGTGATTGACTCTGAAATCCTCGAGAACCCCGAGGTTGCCGAGTTCGGGCGGGATCGGGCCGGACAGCTCGTTCCAATAGAGCGACAGCGTCTCAAGATTCCGGAGGTTGCCGAGTTCGAGCGGGATGAGGCCCCGCAGACCGCTCTTGCCCAAGTCCAGGGACTTGAGGTTGTCGAGGTAGCCGAGCTCGAACGGAATCGATCCCGTCAACGAGTTCTGGTCCAGGAGCAGGTGTTCGAGTTTCTCGAGGTTGCCGAGTTCCGGCGGGATCGGTACGCTCATATAGGACAGGCCCAGATCGAGGAATTCCAGGTTCTCGAGGTTCCCGAGTTCGGGTGGGATCCTCTGCCCGAAGAACCGGTTTCCATACAGGTGCAGGAACCTGAGTTTCCGGAGGCTGCCGAGTTCGGGAGGAATCGAACCCAGTCGATTGCTGCTCAGATCAAGGTGCTGAAGCTCCTTCAGCATGGCTGTCTCGGGAGGAATCGAGCCGACGAGCCCATTCGCACTCAGATCCAGCCCGGTGACATTGCCCTCCGGGTCCGTCGTGACGCCGTACCATGTGTCCAGCGGTGCGTCCGTGCTCCAGTTGCCGTTGTTGGTCCAGGAGGGCCCTGCGAGCGCATCGTAGAAGATGGTCAATGCCTGTCGCGAGCCCGGCTCCACGGGTGGTTCCACAGGGTCATCGCACCCTACGGTCAACGCCGCGACCAGGAGAGCCGGCATGCCCCGGGGGTACCGGGAGACGATTCGTCGGAGTGGCTTCATCCCGGAATAGGTATGGATACCCGGGCTCGCGGTCAACTTCGCGTCGTTCCGGTCACGCGATTCCGGCCCCGGGTTACGCCTGACCGGAACCCTGATCGGCCGGGAATGGCCGGGAATGGCCGGGACGCTTGCGGGCCCCGTGGTCCGCGACCTACCATCGGGGAAGTTCGAATCGAAACGGGTGGAGACATGAGGAGGTGCGGATGACTTCCGGCGGCGAAACACCGGTTGAGACACTCCTGGCCGGACTCCTTGCGGGTGCCGTGCTCCTGTGCGGCTGCGCCGACCTGGCCCTGGAGGCGAACCGGAAACCGGCACTGATCGAGATCTCCCCTGACAGCGGCCTGCTCACGGTGGGTGAACCGGTCAAACTGTGGAACTCGTCGTCAAGGACCAGAACGGCGAAGCAATGACGGTTCCAGGCTGGGCACCGCCGGTCTGGGAGTTGGCGGACGACTCGGTTGCGGACGTGAGCCGGGACGGGACGCTGACGGGGAAGAAGGGCGGCAGGGTGGTCGCGACGGTCCGGGTGGCCGACCTGACGGCGGAGGTGCGCTTTCGGATGAATCCCGACCGGATTGTCCTGGCTGCGCCGGCGATCTATCTGAACCAGGCGGCGCAGAACCGGGGCGGTACCGTGCGTCTGATCGCGGGCCGGACCGCGCTCCTCCGGGTCTTCGTGGTCGGAGACCAGGTCAATTGGTTGGAGCCCCCCGCGGTGAAGGTAACCCTGCTGCAGGAGAACGACGTGATCTTCGAGCGGCTCCTCCAGCCGCAGACGGAACATATTCTCACCAGCGTCGACGAGTCGGACTTGAAATGGTCTCACAACGTTGAAGTTCCCGGATCCCTCATTCAGCCCGGGGTGCGCATGGTGGTGCAACTCGACCCGGAGGGCGTGGTTCCACTGGCCCCGGGAAGCCGGGTCCGGTATCCGGTGGAGGGCTCAGCGGAACTACCTGTCGTGAAGCCACAACTGTTCCGCCAGATCTTCGTGCCGACCCTGTGGATCCGGGATCCCGACCATTCCGTTTTCGACTGGTTGGCCGGAATGGACCCCGATGGCTGGCAGATGCGCCGCACCAGGAATCTGTTGCCGGTGTCGGAGATGGAGGTCGAGGTTCGTGACACCTTCTGGACCAACGCCGATCTGAGCACCGCGGATAGATGGTTCAAATGGCTCGGTGAGATCGAGGTGCTGCACGTCCAGGAGGGTCGCCGGGGCTACTATTACGGTGTCCTGGGCTCGGGGCCGGCTGAGTGGGGTGGATTGGGCGGAATAGGCGTTCCGTGGGGCGTGGGCCTGGCCGACGACTACGTATACACCCACGAACTCGGGCACAACATGAGTCTGGGCCACGCTCCCTGCGGCGGTGCGTGGGGGCCGGATCCGAACTATCCGTACAGGAGAGGCGACATCGGAGTGTGGGGGTATGACACCGAGACGAAGGCGCTGATGGCGTCAGGTGAGTATTCGGACATAATGGGGTATTGCCGCGTCCGGCTCTGGATCAGCGACTACCACTTCAACCGGGCCACCACCCACCGGCTCGACGGAGACGGGGGGGTCGACCTGGATGGGGGATCGGAGCCGGACCGGGGGGAAATGCTCGTCGTATGGGGTTCGGTCCGGGATGGCGAGTTGACGCTGGATCCGGCGTTCGTGCTGGAGGGACCGGTGGACCTTCCCGAGACGGACGGCCCCTACCGGGTCGAGGGACTTGGGCCGGGCGGAGAGTCCAGGTTCTCTCTTTCGTTCACACCTACCCCGCGGAAGGGCGGGGGTGCCGGTTTCGCCCACTTCATTCCGTACCAGCCGGAGTGGGCCGGGACCCTCGACCGGATTGTGCTGACCGGGCCGGAGGGGGAGGACACCGTAACCCGCGGCGGGGAGCGAGAGATGGCGGTGTTGACGGATCCGGCCACGGGAAGAATCCGGGCCATCGTCAGGGATTGGGACGGGGGTCCGGTCCCCGGCGAAGAGACCGCGGACGTGACGATCAGCAGGGGGGTCCCGACGGGCGGGTAGAGCCCGCCTTCAGCCCGTGGAAGAACCCCCGCGCGTTGCTCACGCGGTTTCGTCCACGGACTCCCGAGCTGCGGCCGCGCTACCGGCGCGCGTCCAGCCTGTCGAGCCGGCCGCTCCATGACAGGATGCGCTCGTCGGCGGTGACCAGAGTGTGTCCGCCGAGTGCCGTGGCCACGATCAGGCGGTCGGCGGGATCGGCGTGGAAGCCGGTCAGCCCGTTGGCCCGAATGGCGATGTCTCCGTCGACCGGGATCTCCACCAGCCCGTCCTCGAGGAGCCGTGTCCGCCAGGCCCTCATGTCGTGGCCCAGGTCGATGCGTCCCTTCTCGTGAAGCATGGCGATCTCCCAGAACGAGAACGCCGAAGTGGCGAGCCTGGCCTCCCGCAGTGCCCGCTCGATGAGCCGTCCGCAGCCGGGTCCGACGCGGGGGTCGCCGACGCGGGACCACAGGACGACATGAGTGTCCAGCAGAATCACGGCTCCAGGATCCGGCCCGGGTCGCCCTCCGCCTCCCACTCCACCTCGATCGGCGAGATGATGTCACCGAGGATTTCAATGCGGCCGCGATCCGCGCCGAACCAGTCGCGGAAATGCTTGCGGCAGGGGACCAGCCGCGCCGTCGGGCGACCGTTCTTGGTGATCACGATCTCTTCTCCGCTGTCGGCCACCTCGTCCATGAGCCGCAGGCACGTCGCCTTGAATTCGGAAGCCTTGATCGTGCGGGGACCGCCTGCCGAACGGGTCTCGGGTGTCTTCATGCCGGTGTATCCTCGTACCGGAAGGGACGTGGTGACCATGGTCATGGCTATGGTCAGAAAATTAGCGGTAGCTGGGGTGATTCCGCAACCGGAGCACCTCACCCGTTTCGGCTTGCGCCCGCCCGGCCTATTCTGCTTCCGTCCGTTGCCACGTCCCCCATGGCCCGAGCAGGCGCGCCGTGGACCGACCACCCCCCGTCCTGGAACTCGACGCCCTCTCCCTTCGGTTCGGCGGCGTCACCGCGCTCTCCGGCCTCACCATGGAGGTCCGCGAAGGCGAGCTCCTCGCCCTGATCGGGCCCAACGGCGCCGGCAAGACCAGCGTCCTGAACTGCATCTCGGGACTGTACCGCGCGCAGCAGGGCACGATCACCCTCACCGCCCGCGACGGCACCCGCCACCCCCTCCACCGCCTCCCGCCGCACCGCATCGCCGCGCTGGGCGTGGCCCGCACCTTTCAGAACATCGAACTCTTCAGGCACATGACCGTGCTGGAGAACCTCATGCTGGGCCGACACGTCCACATGAAGGGCGGGGTGCTCGGCGGCGGCCTCCACCTGGGCCGCCAGCGCCGCGCGGAGATCGAGCACCGCCGCCACGTCGAGGAGATCATCGACTTCATGAACCTCGAGGCGCTGCGCAGCCGCGAGGTCGGGAACCTGGCGTACGGGAACCAGCGGCTCGTGGAGATGGCGCGCGCGCTGGCCCTCGACCCCGCCATTCTGCTCCTCGACGAGCCCACCGCCGGGATGAACGCCGAGGAGAAGGAGTCGATGGCGCGCTTCATCCTCGACGTGCACGAGGAACGGGGCGTCACCGTGGTGGTGATCGACCACGACATCGACGTGATCATGGACATCTCGGACCGTGTGGTAGTGCTCGACTTCGGGAGGAGGATCGCGGAGGGGACGCCGGGGGAGGTGCGGGGCGATCCGGCGGTGATCGACGCGTACCTGGGGCATGCGCGGGGTGGGGAGGGGGCCCGGGTCCGGGAGTGACGACTAACCGGGTCGCCGATGGTCCCGGAAGCGCCGCGCCTTGACAGGGAACCTCGGCAGCGTTCCAACCGGCACGGCGCGCGTGTCGAAACGGACCCCGAAGGCGCTGCGCAGGTCGTCGGCCAGGCCCGACAATACGTGGTCCGCTCGGCCCCCGCGCAACTCCAGGCGCAACTCAATGTCGTGGCGGTCGCCGCGTCCGCGAACGTCGACGGCGAATTCCCGGACCTCGCGGTAGCGGCGAATCACATTCTCCACGGCGCTGGGGAAGAAGCTGACGCCATTTGCGGTGACACGCTGGTCCATGCGGCCCGCGACGCCGCCCCGCAGGCGCCGGAACGGGCTCCCGCAGGCGCACGGTTCGGCGCGCACCCTCGCCCAGTCGCCCGTCCGATACCGAATGACCGGCATCCCGGTCCGGCCAAGGTTGGTGATGACGAGTTCCCCCTCCTCCGCCGCGGCGCCCGTGCCCGGATCCACGACCTCGAAGATGAACTCGCCCTCGTTGAGGTGCACGCCGTCCCGGGCTTCGCACTCGAAACCCCACGGGCCGACTTCGGTGGAACCGGCGTGGTCGAAGACCCGGGCACCGTAGGCCTCCTGCAGGCGGGCCCTGGCCGATGGTATGCCGGCACCCGGTTCCCCGGCGTGAACGTTGATCCGGATCGCGGAGCCGGCGAGGTCGAGACCGGCGTCCTCGGCGACTTCGGCCATGCGAAACGCGTGGGCCGGAGTGCTCACGAGCACGGTGGGACGGTACTCCAGTATCGCCTTCACCCTCTCCAGGGAGGACATTCCGCCGGCGGGCAGGATCAGCGAACCCAGACGGCGGGCCCCCTCCACACCGCTCCAGGTGCCGAGGTAGGGGCCGAAGGAGAAGGGGAAGAAGATGCGATCGGCCGCGGTCGCGCCGGCGGCCCTGAACACCGTGGCCCAGCACTTCCCGAGCCACTCCCAACTCTCCGCCGTGTCCAGCCAGCGAAGGGTCCGGCCCGTCGTGCCCGAGGTGTGGTGCTCCTGGATGTAGCGCTCCGGAGGGTAGGTGGTGAAGGTGCCGAACGGCGGGGTCCGGGCCTGGTCGGCCGTGAGTTCGCTCCTGGTGGCGAAGGGAAGGTGGCGATAGTCCTCCATGCTGCCGACGTCGGCGGCCGAGTCCACACCGGCGCGGCCCAGCTTTGTGCGGTAGAAGGCGTTCCCCTCGAGCACCGGTCCGAGCATGCTCCGCAGGCGGCGGAGCTGCTCCCGTTGCAACGCCGCCGGGTCGGCGAAGTCGGGCGTGCCGGGTTCGGCGCAGGGCTCCTCCCGGCGCAACTCTCCGTCAGCGAATGGCTTCATGCGACGTGCTGGAAGTGCCGTGAAGGTTCTCGTTAGCTTGCAGCGGGTTTCCGCGACAGCGACCGATCAAGGTAACGGTACGAACGAGAGCCGGGTTCACCCACCATGGACCACCGACGATCCAACACCCTCCCCGCCCTCCTCGCCCGCCGCGCCAGGGACCACCCTGACCAGGTCGCGCTCCGCGAGAAGGAGTTCGGCATCTGGCAGGAGACCACCTGGGCGGGGTTTCTGCAGCGCGTCCGCGCGTGCTCCCTGGGATTCGTGGAACTGGGCGTGGAGCGGGGGGACCGGATCGCGATCATCGGCGACAACCGCCCCGAGTGGGTGATCGCGGAGCTGGCCGCGCAGTCGATCGGGGCGCTCCCGCTGGGGCTCTACCAGGACTCGATCCCGGCGGAGCTGGCCCGCATGCTGGAGGCGGCCGAGGCGCGTCTGGTCGTGGCCGAGGACCAGGAACAGGTCGACAAGGTGCTCGAGGTGCGCGACCGGGTGCCCGGGCTGGAGCACGTCGTCTACTACGACTCGCGGGGGATGTACGGGTACGAGGCTCCCGGTCTGATGGCCTTCGAGGGTGTCCAGGCCCTCGGTGACAGATTCCTTGACAGATTCCCCCATGAATTTGACCGCAGACTCGGCGCGGTCGGGCCCGAGGACATCGCGCTGCTCTGCACGACCTCGGGAACCACCAGCGTTCCGAAGCTGGCCATGCTCAGCCACGCGAACCTCCTGGCGATGGCGGAGCAGCTGGTCGGCGTCGACCCCATGGGGCCCGGCGACGAGTTCGTCTCGTTTCTGCCGCTCGCGTGGATCGGCGAGCAGATGGTCGGGGTGGCGAGCGCGCTGCTGGCGGGCTTCACCGTCAACTTCCCTGAGGAGACGGCCACGGTTCGCGCGGACATCCGCGAGATCGGCCCGGCCTTCATGATGTCGCCGCCGCGCATCTGGGAGAACATGGTGTCGGACGTGCAGGTCATGGCCGAGGACACGACCCCGCTCAAGCGGCGGATGTACCGGTGGGCGATGAAGGAGGGGATGAAGGCCGCCGAGGCGCGCCCGGCAGCCCGGCTCCGCCACCGCCTGGCCGACTGGACGGTCCTGCGGCCGATCCGCGACCAGCTCGGGCTGAGCCGGGTGCGGCGCGCGTACACGGGTGGCGCGGCGCTGGGGCCGGACGTCTTCCGCTTCTTTCACGCAATCGGCGTAAACCTGAAGCAGCTCTACGGCCAAACCGAGGTGTCGGGCATCTCGGTGGTGCACCGGGACGGCGACATCCGCTTCCACACGGTGGGCCTGCCCTTCCCGAAGACCGAGGTCCGCATCTCCGGGGAGGGGGAGATCCTCTGCCGCAGTCCCGCCGTCTTCCGGGGCTACTTCCGCAACCCGGAGGCCACCGCCGAGGCGCTCGCGGACGGCTGGCTGCACTCGGGCGACGCCGGCTACTTCGAGGACGACGGCCACCTGGTCGTCATCGACCGCCTGGCCGACGTGATGAAGCTCCCCGACGGGACGAACTTCTCGCCCCAGTTCGTCGAGAACAAGCTCAAGTTCAGTCCGTACGTCCGCGAGGCGGTGGTCTTCGGGGGCGGGGGAGCGCCCTTCGTCACCGCGATGATCGCCATCGACATGGAGAACGCGGGGCAGTGGGCCGAGCGCCGCCGGATCGCGTACACGACCTTCACCGACCTGGCCCGCCGCGCCGAGATCTACGGCCTGGTCCGCGAGCACGCGGCCACGATCAACCGCGACCTCCCCGCCGCCGCCCGCATCCGCCGCTTCCTGCTGCTGCACAAGGAGCTGCACGCCGACGACGCGGAGCTCACGCGCACGCGCAAGGTGCGGCGCCGCCACATCTCCGACCGTTTCGGCGACATCATTGCGGCGTTGCAGGGAGACGGGGACTCCGTCACGGTCGAGACCGAGATCACCTACCAGGACGGCCGCACCGCCGACGTGGCCCACCAACTGCGCATCGAGACGATGGGCGGGTCCCGATGAGTAGACGCCGCCTTGCGGCGCGTCGCGGTGCCTGCCCGCCGACGGACCCCTGACCCGTGGACATCTTCCTCCAGCTCACCGTCTCGGGCCTCAGCAACGGCATGGTCTACGCGCTCGCGGCGGCCGGGTTCGTGGTCATCTACAAGGCCAGCGACGTGATCAACTTCGCCCAGGGCGACCTCCTGCTGCTGGGCACCTACCTGGTCTTCTTCGCGATCGCGCAGACGGGGATGCCGTGGAGTGTCGGGGTGGCCGTCACCATCCTGCTTGCGGTCGCGGTGGCGCTGGCGATCGAGCGGCTCGTCCTCCGTCCGCTCATCGGCGAGCCCATCATCTCGATGATCATGGTGACGATCGGGCTGTCGTCGATCCTGCGCGGCGCGGTGAACGCGATCTGGGGTCCGGCGCCGCGCTCGTTCGACTCGTTCCTTCCCGAGGGGGACATCGTGATCGGGCCGGCGGTGCTTTCGGCGGACCGGGTGCTGTCGATCCCGATCGCGCTGGCCGTGCTGGCCGCGCTGTGGCTCTTCTTCCGCCACACCCGCGACGGGATCGCCATGCGCGCCATCGCCGCCGACCAGCAGGCCGCGCTGAGCATGGGGATCAGCATCCCGCGCGTCTTCGGGGTGGCGTGGGCGCTGGCGGCGGCCTCGGCCGCGGTCGGGGGGATCATGCTCGGGAACATCGTCGGGGTGAGTCCCAACGTGGCGGCGATCGGGCTCAGGGTCTTCCCGGTCGTGATCCTGGGTGGCCTGGACTCGATCAGGGGCGCGGTGGTCGGGGGGGCCGTCATCGGGCTGCTCGAGGTCTACACGGGCGGGTACGTCGGGCACGGACTGAGCCTGATCGTGCCCTACGCGGTGCTGATCCTGGTACTGATGGTCCGCCCGTACGGTCTCTTCGGGAAGGAGATCATCGAGCGCGTATGAGGTGTCCCCGGGACTTCGGCCTCGGCCCCGCCGGCGGGCGTCACGCGGGCGAAGGAATGGCGCGATGAGCCTCGAGTGCGGCGTCTTCCACACCCGCTACGCGTCGGACATGGGGCTCAGACCGCGGCCCGCGCAGCGGATCCGGCTCGCGGTGTTCGCGGTCTTCGTGCTCTGCTTCCCCTTCTTCGCCGGCGACTACTGGCTCGACCTGGCCAACCAGGTCGCGATCGCCACGGTGGGAGCCATCGGCCTGAACATCCTGGTGGGCTACACGGGGCAGATCTCGCTGGGACAGGGCGCGTTCATGGCCATCGGGGCGTACGCGGCGGGGCTCCTCACCCTCAACCTGGGTCTCCCGTGGGGGGTGAGCATCGCGCTGGCATGCATGCTCACGGCGGCCGCGGGCACCTTCTTCGGGCTGCCGTCGCTGCGTCTCAAGGGCCTCTACCTGGCCATCGCCACGCTGGCGGCGCAGGAGATCGTGGAATGGGCCATGACCCACTGGACGGCGGTCACCGGCGGCACCGAGGCGATCGTGCTGCCGTCGCCCTCGCTCTTCGGCGTCCGGCTGAACACCACCTTCAACTTCTACTGGCTGGCCGTCCTCGCGGCGGCCGGAACGGCACTCTTCGCGGCCAACCTCTTCCGCACCCGCACCGGCCGGGCCTTCGTCGCCGTCCGCGACCAGGACATCGCGGCCAGCGTGATCGGCGTGAACGTCTTCCGCACCAAGCTGCTCGCGTTCGCCACCTCGTCCTTCTTCGTGGGGCTGGCGGGCGCGCTGATCGCGTACTACCGCACGATCATCACCTGGGAGCGCTTCACCCTGGAGACGAGCATCGTCTACCTGGCCATGATCATCGTGGGGGGGCTGGGGTCGATCCGGGGATCGTTCTTCGGGGCGGCGCTGATCACCCTGCTGCCGGCCATGCTCGCCAACCTGGGGCGTGCGATCCAGGAGACGGCGCCCCAGGCGGCCTCGCTGCTGCCGTACGCGCAGCAGGCGGTCTTCGGGATCGTGATCATCCTGTTCCTGGTCTTCGAGCCGAAGGGGCTGTCGAAGCTGTGGGGGAACGTGAAGGACTACTTCCACGTGTGGCCGTTCGGGTACCGGCGGGAGTGAGGGGGGACAGGTTCATTCCGCAGCGTCCACGGCCCGGACATGCCCTGCCTTCGAGTACGCCAGAATCTTCCGGTCGGCCGTAAGCAGCGGCACCTTCAGGTGACGCGCCGTGGCGACGATGAACCGGTCGGCGGGGTCGGCGTGAAACTCCCCCGGCAGGCGCACGCTGTCGATGGCCGTGGCCGGTTCGATCGGGATGAGCGTGACGCTCGGCAGGGCGAGAGCCTGTGCGATCCACTCGCCGACCTCGCCGCCGAGCCGCAACCGCCGCCTTTCCACCAGCAGAGCGATTTCCCAGGGCGTGATGGCCGACACCGCCAACCGATCGGTCCGAACCGTTTCCTCGATCAGGCGGGACGCGCTCGTGCCGAGCCGCCCATCGCCTTCCACGGTCCAGATGAGCGTGTGCGTGTCGAGAACGATCAACGCAGGGACGCCCACTCGGAGGGGTCGGCGGCGGGCGCGAGAGGGTCGTCGTACGCCAGAACCGTGCCTGCCATCGCGCCGATTATGGACGCGGATCGAGCCCGTTCGGGCACGGGCGACAGTATGGCGACGGGACGGCCGCGGTTCGTGACGGTCAGGGGCTCGCCGTCCTGATTCATCTGCTTGATCAATCGCAAGCACCGGGCCTTGAACTCGGCTGCGCCAACGCTTTTCATCGGTATCCTCCGTTCCCTAAAGTGTACATATCGCAATGTACATGTCTCTACGCCGAGTCGCAAGCCAGCGGCAACCGGGCCGGGGTGGTTGTGGCGTATGATGCGGACCCCTTCGCCGCGGCGGTCCATCAGCGTGCGGCGGTCGGTGTCGAGCCACGGGAGCGGCTCGCTACCCGATCACCGTCCGCAACGGCAGCGCATACAGCCGCACCGCACCCCGGTGGAACCGCAGCACCTCGTCCCCCGTGTAGACGAGCACACCGCGTTCGAAGGCTGGTCCCGCGAGTTCAGCCAGCGCCGCCAGTCCGTCGAAGTCCCGTTGCCCGGCGGTGGCGGAACGCTTGACCTCGATGCCGACGATACGTCCATCGGGCCTTTCCAATACGATGTCGACCTCACGCTTGCGCTTGTCCCGGAAGTGGTGGAGGCCGACCTCCTCATCCGCCCACTCGGCGTGCTTGGCCAGTTCCGTGAAGACCAGGGTCTCCAGCAGAGCGCCATAGTGGGGGGTCGTGAGCAGTCGGCCCTCGGTGCGCAGGCCCAGAAGGTGGGACGCGAGACCGGTGTCCACGAAGTGCAGCTTCGGCATCCGCACGGCCATGCGGCGGGCCGGATTCCTGCGATAGGAGGGAACCCGGCGAATCAGGAACATGAGCTCGAGGATCTCGACGTAGCTCTTCGCGAGCTTGTCGTTGAGTTCGAGGTCGTTGGCGAGGCTGGCGTATCTGAGCGGATTGCCGGTCCGGCCGGCCAGGGACGGAGCCAGGGCGCGGAGCTTCGAGTGGTAGTCCCCACGGGCGGCGTGGAGTGTCTCGAAATCCTTGAAGAACCGTCCCTCGGTGTAGGACTTGAACCAGACGGTGCGTGCCCGTGGACTCATGTTCTGGACTTCGGGATAGCCGCCGAGTAGGATCCGCCCGGCGATCTGTTCGCGGGTCGGAGACGGGCGCGGGTCGGCCGGACGGAAGTCTCCCGCAAGCAGGTGGTCGATCAGGTTGCGGCGGCTGTCCCGGAGCTCGGCGATCGACAGGGGCAGCAGCTCCAGGCGGGCCATGTGACCGGGCAGGGCCTCCCGCGTGCTCACGGATCGGAAGATGTCGGCGGAGCCGGTCAGGAGGAACAGGCCCTTGGGCGGTGGGCCGGGTGCTTCCGCGGTGGCCGGCGCGCTGGCATACCGGTCCGAGGCCTCCTTGATGGCGGGGACCAGATCGGGCACCTGCTGGAACTCGTCGAGGACAACCGGTTGCCCCTCCAGAGATCTGACGAAGCCGTGGGGATCGTGGGTCGCGGCCGCTTGGACGGCCGGGTCGTCGAGGGTGAGGTAGCGCATGCCCAGCTCCGCGGCGACGCTGCGGGCCAAGGTGGTTTTGCCGGACTGCCTGGGACCCGTGAGGTAGACGATGCGGAACTCGCCCAGCATGTCGCGGACGAGGGGCTGGAGGTGTCTCGGGTACATGGGGCGGCAGGTGGGGACCGGGGGGGTTCAGGTGGGGACCGGGAGGGTTGTTACGAGAAATACAGCAGGTTATTACGAGAAATACAGCGGCTTATTACGAGAAATCTACGGGGTCGCCATCGAGGCGAAGTACGTTTCCGGTCACCGGTGGCGGCGAGCCGTTCCGACGCTCCGCGCATCGCGTTGGCGGGGGATAGTGGCCACGCGGGACGCCCTCGATCTGCGAGACCCTGAAGCGGGGGCCGTCCCGACCGGGCTGCTCGTCTGGCTGATCAAGGATGAGACGGCGGGCTATTCCGGTGGCGCGTGGATCGTCAGCACCAGTTCGGCGTTGTCGATCAGCCGGTACCGGGGCTCGCGGCCCGAGAGACGTTCGCTGTTCTCGAGTATGATGCGGACCCCTTCGCCGCGGCGGTCCATCAGCGTGCGACGTGGGGCGACCGAGCCGCGCCGGCACCAACCCCCCACCACCAACCTCCAACCAGGGGAGGGGAAGAGAGAGAGTTGACCGTTTGAACAGGACGCTGTACCTTCCGGCAGATACCCGCTGGCAGCGTGCTGTCGGCTCAAGGGCTGCTCCTCTGGAGTGGCCCTTGCTTTTTTGGAGTGGCCCATGAGAACTCGCGTCTACGTCGATGGCTTCAACCTGTACACCTCCTCAACGACGCGTGGAAGGAATCGTTCGACGCCGCCGTTGTCGTCTCCAATGATACCGATCTCGTCACGGCCATTCACATGGTGACTGTCGAGCGCGGCAGGCCCGTGTTTGTGGTGTGCCCCGGCGGCAAGCGGATGGCTGCGCCGTTGGCGGCCGTCGCAACTCACAAGCGACATGTTCGGACGGCCATGCTGCGGGCTGCCCAGTTTCCCAAGAACGTCCCAGGGACTTCGGTCTCGAAGCCCGCCGCTTGGTGAGACTCGCGGGGTCCAGCAGGGGACTTCGTCAGGAGAGCCGCGCATCTGAAGGCCCTCGAACAGGGGCCGGCGGCCAGGATCTGCAACCTCGCAATGGACGCCGAAGCGCGTACGCTTCGGGGTGTGATGGCCTACCGGCCGGTGGAACACGCCCGCGTTCCGACGATCCGGGCATCACGCTGGCGTGGGATCGTGGCAACACGGGACGCCCTCGATCTGCGAGACCCCGAAGTAGGGGCCGTCCCGACGGGGCTGCTCGTCTGGCTGATCGGCGGATGAGGTGCTTGCGCTGGAAGGAGGTGATATATACAGATTATCAGGTACTATGATAACAGCTCTCGGTGAGCCGGGGGCTACCATGCGGCACGCCGGGCCGCGCAGTGGCGCTTGATGCTGCTGGAGCGCCGGGTGCGGGAGAAGACGCGATGTACGAGAACATGATCGTGATCGACCGGCAGTCCGGCGAGAGCCTGCAGATGCAGGTTCGGCGCCAACTGGCGATAGGCATCGTCCAACGGCAGTTCCCCTTGAACGAGCCGCTACCGTCGATTCGCCGCCTCGCGACCGACCTGAAGGTCAGTGTGACGACCATCACGCTGGCCTACCGGACGCTGAAGGCGGACGGATTCGTGATTTCGAGGAAGCGCTCGGGGTATTTCGTGAACCCGGATGTGCTTGCGGATCCGGGTCACAAGGCAAGGGCCGGCGAGCCAACGGCCGGTACGACGGCGCTGTCCAGGGTCGACTACGGCAAACTGTTCCGGGGCCGGAGCTTCGATCGCGAGCGGGTGGTCAAGCCCGCCGACAGCTTGGTGCGCTACCGCTACTCGTTCGTGTGCGGTCTCATCGACCCGTCGCTCTTCCCGCTCGGGCAATGGCGTGAGTGCGTGCGGGATGCCGTGGGAGCGGTGGGAGTTGCCAACTGCGCCACGGACTTCTCCGAGACCGACGACCAGATGCTGGTCGAGCAGTTGATCCAGCGTGTGCTGGCCAGGCGCGGCATCTTCGCGCGGCCCGACGAGGTGCTCGTCACGGTGGGCGGGCAGCAGGCCCTCTACATCGCCATCCGGCTCCTGCTGGCGCCGGGGGAGACGATCGGCGTCGAGGATCCCGGATACCCGGACGTGGTCAACATGGCCAGAATCGACGGGATCAACGTCGAGCGGCTTGCGGTGGACGAGGAGGGATTGATCCTCTCGAGGCGGGTTGGCCGGTGCAAGTGCCTCTACGTGACGCCCAGCCACCAGTTCCCGACGACCGTCACGATGCCTCTGGCGCGCAAGTCCAGGCTCCTGGAGCTCACACGGCGACACGGCCAGTTCGTCATCGAGGACGACTACGAGTCCGAGGTGAGCTTCAACAAGACCCCCCCGAGGGCCCTCAAGAGCCTGGATCGGTGGGGGAACGTCATCTACGTGGGCAGTCTGTCGAAGTCGTTGCTGCAGGGACTGAGGCTGGGCTACCTGGTCGCGGACCGGGAGTTCATCCGTGAGGCGAGAGCGCTGCGTCACTACATGCTTAGGCACCCGCCGGTCAACAACCAGCGGAGTGTGGCCCTGTTCCTTCAGCGAGGCTATTTCGACCGGTTCGTCGCCAAGCTGACCGGCATCTACAGCAGGCGGTGCGACGCGATGCACGAAGAGCTCGAACGGCATTTTCCCGGAGCCGCCGTCAAGCCGGAGTACGGCGGTTCCATCATCTGGGTCAAGCTGCCCGAGGATGTGGACGCCGGCGTTCTGCACGACCTGGTCGAACCGGAGGGTGTGTTCTTCGAGACCGGCGGGTTCACATTCTCCGACGAACGCAACCACCGCAACCACATCCGCTTGGGATACTCAGTGATCGACGAAGCGCTCATTCCCGAGGGGATCGACAGGATCGCCCGGGCCGTCCCCGAGGCGCGCCGTGCCGGTCCCGCGCCGGAGGCCGTCACCACGCGCGAAGGGCCTGGACATCCGGAGGACTGACCAAGCACCGCCCGGCGGAGGTCTGGATGCATCGAATGGGCCCTGCCCGCCACCCTCCCAACCCGAAGTGAGCTTGCCGGGCTTCGGGACGCCCGACCGGGCGTGAAGCCCGGTGCGCTCACGTGAGGACCGCGCCCGCCGGTCGCACCATCTGTATGTATGACAATCCAAGTCTGCATATATCGCTCGCCTGTCAGCCGCCCTTACCTTTCATCCGTCCACCGAATCGGCGTAGTCCCAGAGCCCGGTGGTTCAGACAAAGCACATCGAGAAAGGAAAGCGTCGTCAGCGACTACCACTTCTCTCGTGCGCTCCGCTACCGGTTGGAGGTTGAAGGGCCTCAGGAGTATTCGCCTGCCCCGTCGCCAACGCAGTCCGGGTGCATGGACGCGTTAGATTCCGCAGCCTCGGTCCAGCACGGTGGGCGACCCGCGCGGACAGGTCGGTATCGGTGGGGGCTTCATGGTCGTTGTTTTCTCGCGTCTGTGTCCGTGTTGGCCACCCTTCCCTGGGCGACCGCCTGTGGCGACGGCGAAGTTGAACCTCCCGAAAACCGCGCTCCGCTTGCCTGGGGAACGATCCCGGCCCAGACGGTGGAGGTGGGGCAGACCGCAGTCGTGGACGTGTCCCCGTACTTCAACGATCCGGACGGGGATACGCTGACCTTCTCGGCGGCGAGTTCGAACCCGCCGGTCGCCACCGTTTCCGTTGCCGGGAGCGCCGTGACGATCCTGGGTATGGCGAAAGGGGCAACGGAGATCACGGTGACCGCATCGGACCCGGACGGCCTCTCCGCCCGGCAGCTCTTCAACACCACGGTTCCCAACCGGCCGCCGGTGGCGGGAGATTCGATTCCCCCCCCGGAACTGAATCCCGGCGATTCCGCGGCCGTGGATCTGACCGCGCACTTCGAGGATCCCGACGGGGACTCGCTGAGCTTTACGGCCGAGACCTCGGACGAGGGGGTCGTCTCAACGTCGGTGTCGGGGAGTGTCGTGACGGTTGCCGGCGTCGCCAAGGGGGAGGTGGAGGTCACGGTGACCGCATCGGATCCCGAGAGCCTCTCCGCCGAGCAGCGCTTCAGGGCGACGGTGCTCAACCAGCACCCAATCGTGCTGGACTCGATCCCCCCCCTGGAACTGAATCCCGGCGATTCCGCGGCCGTGGATCTGACCGCGCACTTCGAGGATCCCGACGGGGACTCGCTGAGCTTCGCTGCCGAGACCTCGGACGAGGGGGTCGTCTCAGCGTCGGTGTCGGGGAGTGTCATGACCGTTACGGGCGTCGCCAAGGGGGAGGTGGAGATCACGGTGACCGCATCGGATCCCGACAGCCTCTCCGCCGAGCAGCGCTTCAGGGCGACGGTGCCCAACCAGCCCCCAATCGTACTGGACCCGATTTCCCACCTGGAGTTGTTTCCCGGCTATTTCGCGGTCGTGGATCTGACCGCGCACTTCGAGGATCCCGACGGGGACTCGCTGAGCTTCGCGGCCGAGACCTCGGACGAGGGGGTCGTCTCAACGTCGGTGTCGGGGAGCGTCATGACGGTCACGGGCGTCGCCGAGGGCGAGGCGGAGATCACCGTGACCGCGACCGATCCGGAGGCGTTGTCGGCAACCTTGTCGGCGGTGATCGCGGTGATCCGCCACCCGGATCGGGCCGCACTGGTGGCGCTCTTCGAGGCGACCGGCGGCCCGCACTGGGCCAATAGCGACAACTGGCTCACGCAGGCCCCGCTCGACCAGTGGCACGGGGTCACCACCAATGGCGCGGGCCGGGTCACCGGGCTGTCCATGCTGCTAAACGACTTGGATGGCCCGATCCCGCCGGAAATCGGGGAATTGTCGAAGCTCGAGGTTCTGTCGCTGGTAAACAGCAGGCTTCGCGCACCGGGGCTGACGGGAACAATACCGGCGGCGCTCGCCCGATTGTCGAACCTGAGGCACCTGAATCTCAACAGCAACAGCCTGAATGGATCGATTCCCACTGAACTGGGCGGTCTCGCCAACCTCCAGGAACTTCTCCTGCCCTACAATTTTCTGAGTGGTTCGATCCCGGGCGAACTCGGCGACCTCGACGATTTGCGCAGATTGTCGCTGCACGGCAACCGGCTTGAAGGTTCGATTCCGGCCGAACTCGGCGACCTCTCGCAGTTGAGGAGTCTGTGGTTGTTCAGCAACAAGCTTACCGGACCGATCCCGGGTGCCTTGGGCAACCTCTCCCGGCTGGAAGGCCTTGGGCTAAACAACAATGCGCTCACCGGGCCGATCCCCCCCGAACTCGGCAGCCTGTCCGGACTGACGCGAATCTGGCTCAATGACAACCAACTGGAGTCCATTCCCCCGGAACTGGGCGGCCTCTCCAGCGCGAGAGTGCTATTGCTCTACAAGAACAGGCTCACTGGGCGGATCCCGGCTGAACTTGGGCAGCTCACCGAACTCGAAGACATGCTCCTGTTCCAGAACGACCTGACGGGATCGCTGCCGCCGGAGCTGGCGGACATGGAGTCCTTGAAGAGGCTGTGGCTCTCAGACAACGAACTCACCGGCTCCGTCCCGCCGGAGTTCGGTGACTTCGCCACCCTCGATGAGCTGGACCTGACAAACAACGCCGGGATGTCCGGCCCGCTTCCTGTCGATCTCAGGAATCTCGGGCGTTTCGGCGCGTTGCTGGCCGGGGGCACGGATCTGTGCGCGCCGTCCGACGCCGCCTTCCAGAAATGGCTCCGGCGAGTTCCGAGGCAGCGTGTCGCCCGTTGCGCGGAAGGGGAGCCGCCCGCGGTCTACCTCGTGCAGGCGGCACAGTCACGAGAGTTTCCGACGCCGCTCGTCGCGGACGAGCAGGCGCTGCTGCGGGTCTTCGTGACGTCCCCGAACGCCGGAGGAGCGGGGATCCCGCCGGTCACAGCGACATTCTTCGCTGGGGGAGACGAAATGCATGTCGCGGAGATACCCGCGAAGTCGACCCCGATCCCGAAAGAGGTGGACGAGGGCGACCTGGACAAGTCGTCCAACGCCGTCGTCCCGGATTCCGTGCTGCGGGAGGGGCTGGAGCTGGTCGTCGAGATCGACCCGGACAGCACACTCCACGACTCGATCACCATTGTCAGGCGGATCCCGGAAAGCGGGCGCATGGACGTGGACGTGCTGGCGGTGCCCACCTTCGATCTGACGGCGATTCCCTTCCTGTGGACCCAGGAGCCGGACTCGGCGGTGGTGGACATCGTAGCGGAGATTGCGCGGGATCCGGAGTCCCACAAGCTGCTCTTCGAGACTCGCACCCTGTTGCCGGTCGGCGAATTGGAGGTGACCGCGCACAAGCCCGTGTGGACTTCGAGCCGGTCGGCGTTCGACATCCTGCGCCAGACCGAGGCGATTCGCGTCGCCGAGGGCGGAACGCGCTATTACCAGGGACTCCTTGAGGAGAGCACGGGTGCCGCGGGAGTCGCGCATACTCCGGGCTGGTCAAGCTTCTCCCGCCCCGTCGCGTCCACCATGGCGCACGAATTCGGACACAACATGAGCCTCTTCCATGCCCCATGCGGCGCCGCGGGTGGTCCGGATCCGGCATTTCCTCGGCGCGACGGGTCTATCGGAGTATGGGGGTACGACTTCCGCGACGGCGGCTCTCTCGTTGCTCCCAAGACGCCCGACCTGATGAGCTATTGCGGGCCAAGGTGGATCGGCGACTACCACTTCGGCACCGCGTTGCGATACCGGATGTGGGCGGAAGGTGTCTGGGAGGAGGACGACCCGTCGGGGCCGCCGCAGGCTCTTCTGTTGTGGGGCGGCGTCGACGCTGGAGGGAGACCGTTCCTGGACCCGGCTTTCGTCATTGACGCGCCCGCGCCGTCGCCCACGAGGACAGGCGGCTACCGGTTGTCGGGGCACACGGCGGATGACCGGGAGTTGTTCTCGATCAGTTTCGCAATGACGGACGTGGCGGACGGCGACGGAAGCCGGTCCTTCGCGTTCGCGCTGCCGACGCGGCCGGAGTGGGCGGCCGGATTGGTTGGCATGACGCTGGAGGGGCCCGGTGGATCCGCGGCGCTCGGCATCGAGCGCGAGGCCGGCGAGGGCATGGCCATGCTCCGCGATCCGGGAACGGGACAGGTGCGGGGATTCGTGCGGGTGCCGGAACCCGGCCTGCTATTCCGCTCGGTTGCCATGGCCCTGGCGGCTGAGCCGGGCCTGTTGATCCAGTTCAGCACCGGGATCCCTGACGCGGAGGCATGGCGACGGTAGGGTAGAGGTGTCCCCGGCGTGTCAACCGCAGGCGGCTCCGCGGGTTCGGCTAGGGCGGACAGTCCCCGAAATCCTCGCGTATTACGAGCAATCCAGTCTCCTATTACGAGAAATACGCTACCTTGTCACGAGAAATCAAAACCGCTGCGGCCAAGCGGGAGGATTGCCGGGTGACGACCCCCGCATCCTTCCGCCGCGCTCCGCCACCACCTATCTTCAAGAGTCCCCGATCAGCGATGGCGGCGATCACCAGAACGTCGGGCCGCCGAGGGCCAACGCAATGAGGAATTCCTGATGATCGCAGCCAGCCGCAAGCTTCTCTACGCATCCGCCGCGATACTGCTGTTGGCGGTCGTAGCCGGTGCAGGCGGCCTTCCCGGAGCCGTCACGAAGCACCCGGTCGACCCACCCGCCATAGCACAGGACACCGCCATCGAGGTGAGCTGGCGCCTCCTGGCCAAGCTCAACTACAGGACCGGCGAGAAGGCGAAGGAACTGGCCGACCTGGAGGGCAAGATGGTCAAGATCCCGGGCTTCACCGTCCCGCTCGAGGACTGGGCGTCCTCGGCGACGGAATTCCTCCTCGTGCCGTACGTCGGGGCCTGCATCCACACGCCGCCGCCCCCTCCCAACCAGCTCGTCTACATCGAGATGGACGAGGGGAAGCGGGCGAAGATGGACGGCTGGAACCCGGTGTGGGCCGAGGGCGTGCTCAAGATCGAGATGACGGAGAGCGTGTACGGACACGTCGGGTTCACCATCGTCGGCCAACGGGTCTACCCGTACGAGTACTGATCCGCGAGCCGGTCGTGTGCCCGGAGGGAGACCGTGGAGCGAGCTGGGACGAACGGCCGATGAACGCTGATCGGCCACTCGGCCGCCTGTCCGAAGTGGAGCGATGAGCCTCGCAATCGACGTCCGTGACCTCCGCTTCAGCTACGGCAACGGCCCCCGGGTGCTGGACATCCCCGAACTGACCCTCGAACGGGGCACGCGCGCGTTCCTCTTCGGTCCCAGCGGAAGCGGCAAGACGACCCTGCTCGGCGTGCTGGCGGGTGTGCTCAGGCCCGACGAGGGCGAGGTCAGGGTGCTCGGCCGGGATCTCGCCTCCCTTTCGGGGGCCCGGCGCGACGCCTTCCGCGCGGAGCACATCGGCTACGTCTTCCAGATGTTCAACCTCATCCCCTACCTGTCGGTTCTCGACAACATCGCCCTGCCCGTCCGCATGAACGCGAAGCGCAGGGCCCGGCTCGACGGCGCGGGGGTGAGGGAGACCGCCGCCCTCCTCGCGGACCACCTTCAGATCGGCGATCTGCTGAAGAAGCCGGTGACGGAGCTCTCGGTGGGCCAGCAGCAGCGGGTGGCCGCCTGCCGGGCGCTCATCGGCTCGCCGGAGATCATCGTCGCCGACGAACCCACCTCCTCCCTCGACTTCGACCGCCGGGAGGCCTTCCTCGAGCTGCTGTTCGCCGAGTGCGAGCGCGCCGGCGCCACCCTGGTCTTCGTCAGCCACGACCGCACCCTGGAGGGCATGTTCTCCCGCACGGTCTCGCTCCCCGACGTCAACAGGGCGGAGTTCTGATGCTCGTTCTCGATCTCGCGCTCAAGTCGCTCCGCAACCGCGCGTTCAGCACCTCGCTGACGGTGGGCTCCATCGCGCTAAGCGTCGCGCTGCTGATCGGCGTCGAGAACGTGCGCACGGGCATGCGCGAGAGCTTCTCGAACACCATCAGCCAGACCGACCTGATCGTGGGCGTCAAGGGGGGCACCATCCAGCTGCTGCTGTACTCGGTCTTCGGGATGGGGTCGCCGACGAGCAACCTGTCGTGGGACGCCTACCGCGAGTGGGCCGAACACCCGGCGATCGAGTGGACCATCCCCTACGCCCTGGGGGACAGCCACCGGGGATACCGCGTCATCGGCACCAACGAGGACTTCTATCGCCACTACCGGTATCGCGGGGGACAGGCGATCGCGATGGCGGAGGGACGAGCCGGCTCGGAGGTCTTCGACGTGACACTGGGCGCGGACGTGGCGAGCGAACTGGGCTACGGGCTGGGCGACGAGGTGGAGGTCACGCACGGGATCGGCGAGGTGGGTTTCGTGGACCACGACCACCTGCCCTTCGAGGTGGTGGGCATCCTCGAGAAGACCTTCACGCCGGTCGACCGCGCGGTCTACGTCACCCTCGAGGGCATCGAGGCCATTCACTTCGGGTGGGAGGACGGGGCGCCCCCCATGGACGAACACGAGCACACGCACGAGGAGGTGCTCGCGATGGAGGAGATCGAGATCACCCAAGTGACCTCGTTCTTCGTGGGCGCGGCCAACCGGAGGGACGTGCTCCGGCTGCAGCGCGAGATCAACGACTACGAGGGCGAACCGATGATGGCTGTGATTCCCGGCCTGGCGCTGAACGAGATGTGGCGGGGGATCGGCTACGCCGAGACCGGGCTGCGGCTGGTGACGATCTTCGTCGTGCTGGTGGGACTGCTCGGCATGCTGGTGTCGCTCTACACGTCGCTCAACGAACGCCGGCGGGAGATGGCGATCCTGCGCGCCGTCGGGGCGGGCCCGAAGAGCATCGTCGCGCTGCTGGTGTTGGAGTCCGTGTGCCTGGCCGCGGCTGGGGCGCTCTGCGGGCTGGCGCTGGTGTACGCCCTACTTTCCGCCGGACAGCCTATCGTCGAGGCGCAGGTGGGGCTCTTCATCCCGATCCGGCTGCCCGGCCCGGTCGAGTGGCTCTTCCTGGGCGCGGTGGTCTCGGCCGGGTTCCTGATGGGGTTCGTGCCCGCGCTCAAGGCGTACCGCACGGCGCTTCACGACGGGCTGGCGGTGCGGGTTTAGGGGCGATTCGTCCGATGGAGCCTCATGTGCCGCTTTCACCAGCTTCGCAACCGTCTCGCATGTGAACACCTCGGCGGCGATCGCGGCCAGGCGATCCGAGTCCGAGATGTCCGCAAGCACCGGGACGAAGTCCTCCGCGGCCCCCCGACCGAATCTGCGAGCGACCCGTCGGAGGACCAGCTCCCGCTCCCCCTCCAGACGGCCCTCGACGCGGCCCCTCTCCAGTCCCCTCTCAAGTCCCTTTTCCAGCCATTGTGGCGGTGGATGCTGATCCGCCTTGTGCCGGCACCCTTTCGCCACATCCAGCGAGCGAATAGCGTCATCATCCAACGGGACAGTCAACGGCCGGCTCGGTCGAACCAGGGCGCGCAACCGGCTACCGTCATCCATACCCAGGTACCACCCCATGACCAGACGCCACCGCGCCGTTTCCACCCCCCTGTTCCTCTCCCTCATTCTCGTCACCATCTCTGAGGCCTGCGGCGGCGACGGAGCCGCCAATGCCATCAAGGTCGGCGCCATCTTCGACCTCACCGGCCCCACCGCCGACGTGGGCACCGACTACGCCGACGGCATGCGCGGCTACGTCGACTGGATCAACATGCGGGGCGGCATCGAGGGGCGGCCGGTCCAGCTCGTCTACCAGGACTACGCCTACCAGGTGTCGCGCGCCGAGCAGCTGTATACCCAGTTCGTGGCCGAGGGCGTGGTGGCCTTCATGGGCTGGGGCACGGGCGACACCGAGGCGCTCCGGATCAGGATCACCGAGGACGAGATCCCCTTCAGCTCGGCGTCGCTCTCCCACGTCCTGGGCGACCCCGCCGAGGCGCCCTACAACTTCCTGGTCGCGACCAGCTACAGCGACCAGTTCCGCATCGCGCTGGACTGGATCGCGCGCAACCACGGGGACGGGACGCCGGTCGTCGCGCTCATGCACATGGCGAGTCCGTTCGGGCTTTCGCCCGTGCGGCAGGGCGGGATCGAGTTCGCCGAGGCGCGCGGCATCGACCTCACGCTGTACGAGATGCCCCGGGGCGCGGTCGACTACACCGCCGAGTTCTCGCGCATCCGCCAGAGCGGCGCGGGCTACGTCGTCTTCCAGAACACCTCGGGCCCGGCGGCCGTGGCGGTCCAGAATGCGCGCAGCCTGGGTCTGGAGGCCACCTTCATCTGCCTCAACTGGTGCTCCAACGCGCAGCTGGTGCGCATCGCCGGCGATGCGGTGGAGGGGGTGATGGGGACGATGCCGTACGCGCCGCTCGGCGTCGACGTGCCGGGCACCCGCGTCATCCGCGAATACCTCGATGCGAAGGGCGAGTCGGCCGAGGGGAAGACGAACGCCTACACGCAGGCGTGGTGGACCTTCGCGGTCTTCGCCGAGGCGATGCGGCAGGTGCTGGCCGCGGGCGACGAGCTGACCGGCGCCAAAATCAAGGCCGCGCTCGAGACCTTCACCGAGTTCGACATGCAGGGCGTCACGGTGCCGCTGACCTTCACGCCGACCGACCACCTGGGCTCCAAGGGGCTGAGGATCTTCCGGGTCGAGGGCGGCGAGTGGGTGCCGATGACGGAGTTCATTCGGGCGCCCGCGATGCCGTGAGGGCCCCAGGGTGACCCCCGCCCCCCTTCTCCGCCTCAACAACATCGAGGTCCTCTACGACGACGTGATCCTCGTCCTGCGCGGCCTCTCCCTCGAGGTCGGCGAAGGCGGGATCGCCGCGCTGCTGGGTTCCAACGGCGCCGGGAAGACCACCACGCTCAAGGCCATCTCCGGCCTCCTGTACGTCAAGGACGGCGAAGTCACCGACGGCACCATCGTCTTCGACGGCGAGGAGATCCAGGGGATGGACTCGCACCGGATCGTCGAGAAGGGGATCTTCCAGGTGCTCGAGGGGCGGCGCGTCTTCGAACATCTGACCGTGCGCGAGAACCTGGCGGCCGGGGCGTACACGCGCCGCGACCGGCGGGCGGCCGAGGCCGACATGGAACGGGTCTTCCACTACTTCCCGGCGCTGGCGGAACGGCGGCGGCAGCTCGCGGGCCACCTCTCGGGGGGCGAACAGCAGATGGTGGCGCTGGGCCGCGCGCTCATGGCGTCGCCGCGCATGATGCTCCTCGACGAGCCGTCGCTGGGCCTGGCCCCGATCCTGGTCGAGAGCATCTTCCGGATCATCCGGCGGATCAACCGCGAGGAGGGGACGACGATTCTTCTTGTCGAACAGAACGCGCGCCTCGCGCTCGAGGTGGCCGACTACGGCTACATCATGGAGGGGGGAAGGGTCGTGCTGGAGGGGAGCGCGGAGGAGCTTCGCACCAACGAGGACGTGAAGGAGTTCTACCTGGGGCTGGGGGACGCGGGGCGGCGGTCCTACCGGGACGTGAAGCACTACAGACGGAGGAAGAGGTGGCTGTCATGAAGGAAGTTCTATTCGGATCGCCGTACGAGGCTCATCCGGACTGGCCCGCTTTCCAGGACCGGTTGGCGGCGGAGGCCGTGTCGGTCGGCTACACGAACACCTACGAAATCCGCAAGCGGCTCGCGGGGGCCAGGGTGTGGCCGCACCATGTCAAGAGCGTGGCCGACCTGGGTGCGATCCCGGTGCTGGCCAAGGACGACCTGCCCGATCTCCAGGCCGCGCGCCCTCCCTTCGGCGGGTTGCTGTCCTACCGCGCCGGCACGCTGAGGCGCATCTACCGCTCCCCGGGGCCGATCAACGACCCGCAGGGGGACCGTGAGGACTTCTGGCGGGTCGCGCCCGCCGCCTCGGCCGCGGGGTTCGGCGCCGGCGACATCGTGCTCAACTCCTTCTCGTATCACCTGACCCCCGGCGGCCTGATGCTCGACGCCGGGTTGCGGAAGCTCGGCTGTACGGTGATCCCGGGTGGCGTGGGCAACTCGGCCGCTCAGGTCGAGATCGCCTGCGCGGCCGGCGCGACGGGCTACACCGGGACGCCGCAGTTCCTGCTCACGCTGCTGGAGCGCGCGGTGGAGATGGAGCGCCGGCTGCCCTTCCGCCGCGCCCTGGTCACCGGGGCGCCGCTGCCGCCGGAGCTGCGCGCCCGTCTCGAGTACGAGTTCCGGGTCGACGTCTACCAGTCGTACGGCACGGCCGACGCGGGCACGCTCGGCTACGAGTGCCCGGAGAAGAACGGGTGGCACGTGGCCCCCGAAATCGTGATCGAGCTGCTCGTTCCGGGCGACGACCGCCCCGCCGCCGACGGGGAGGTGGGGCAGGTGGTGGTGACGAGCCCCAACGAGATCTACCCGCTGGTGCGGTTCGGGACCGGGGACCTGTCGGCGTGGAACCGCGAGCCGTGCCGTTGCGGGCGAACGAGCCACCGCCTGGCGGGATTCCTGGGCCGGGTCGGCGAGGGGGTCAAGGTGAAGGGGATGTTCGTGCATCCGCGGGAGCTGGCGGGGGCGCTGGGGGACGATCCGGCGGTGGCGCGGTACCAGGCCGTGGTGACGGAGGGGGCCGGTGGCGTGGACGTGTTCACCGTGCGGGTGGAGGCCGCGCCGGGATGCGAGCTGGGGGACGGGGAGGTGGCCGCGCTGGGGGCGCGGATCCGCGAGGCCGTGAAGGTGCGGCCGGTGGTGGAGGTGGTGGGGGCGGGGGAGATCGCGCCGGATGCGGGGGTGGTGGTGGATGGGCGGGGATTGGGACGCCGACGTGACGTGAAGTGAGTGAATGAAGTTAGGATACCCAATGAGACCGACCCGAATCCCGCTGATCGTAGCGATCCTGGTATGGGGATTATACCGCTGTCTAGACGCGGCATGGTTCTACGCACTTGCGGGCAGGACCGCACCCGCTCTTCGTTGGTGCTCCGCGCGTTCCGGGGTGTCCCCGCCCGGATTCGGGCACATGGCCCTCTGGAGCACGTTCCTCGCCGCGTTCACGTCCCGGTCCAGGACCAGTCCGCAGCCGCAGCGGTAGACGCGGACCGCCAGGGTGATGTCCCTGCGGCGGCCGCACGCGCTGCACTCACGCGACGTATGGTGCGGGGCGACCGTCGTCACCGAGCCACCGGCGCTTTCAGCCTTGTAGCTCAGCATTCGGACGATGGCGCCCCACTGCTGTTCGTGGATCGACCGGGCCAGCCTCCGGTTCCTCACCATGTTCGGAATCCGAAGGTCCTCGACGGCCAGATTCGCTGACACCCGCTTCACCAGATCGGCCGTGAGTTCGTGCAGTCTTCCGTGCTCGCGTTCCCGGACCCGCTGCCATTCACGGGCAAGCTCGGCCTTCCGCTTCACCCGGTTCCGGCTCCCCCGCTTCGCCTTCGAGAGCCTACGCTGCCTGCGCTTCAGCTCGGAGCGGTCGAGCTTCACGCCGGGGACGATCTCGCCGGTCGAGAGGGCGAGGCGTGAGGCGACGCCCATGTCGAGGCCGACCATCGGGCGCCGGTCGGGGGAGACTTCGATCTGTCGCTCGACCACCAGCTGGACCTTC
>JAPPGI010000145.1 GCA_028874985.1 Gemmatimonadota bacterium
ACCCCGATGGCCTACGCGCATGACCTGCTACCCACCAGAAAAGGGGAAGAACCTCATGAACTTCCGGGTTGGGGGGGAAGATGATGGGCTGAGGGACTGTCGCAACCCTCCGGGGCAGGCGCGAGGGTAGGTCGGGGCGGTTCAGGGGGCCGAATAGCGGCGATTCGGGTCCGAAAGATGTAGTTGTTCGGCTGGGCCGAGCTTGTCTCCGGCGCTTTGAGACACCCCGGGCATGCGAAGGGATCCACCCCCTTCTCGCGCTTCCTGATCTCCTTGCCCCTGTAGTGGCTCTTGCGGCGCGACGTGAACGACAGGGCCGGGGCGATGACGCTCATCAGCTCGCCCAGGTGGCCCTCCGCCTTGCCGCGTTTGCGGTACAGCGCCAGGAGATCCTCGCCGGACATTTCCCCGGAGGGTATCGAGGTCAGCAGCCGGAAGCAGCGCGGGATGAGTTCACCCGGCCGCTCGACGACGACCTGCACGACCCTGCGCCAGCCGCGTCTGAGAATGCCGGATCCGCCGCCCGTCCCGCTTGTCCGGCAACCGCTTCGCCAGAAACCGTACCACCCTGCTGCGCTTCAGGAGCTCGCGCCCCGTCAGAGCCCCCGAATCCCCCGTGATCCGGTCCCGGCGGGACCCGATCCTGATCGACCTGTTGAAGCTGAACGGCGCATCCATTATCTTCACCTCCGACGTGATGGCTGGTAGGTGTTCGTGATTCTTCTAACACATTGAATCTAAAACACTTACCGCCTCACGTCGCCCCGCCTACTGGCCATTCGTGAATAAGGCGGGGTGAGGTGAGAAAGGGGTGATCAGAGTCACTTGCAATGACCAGGAGACAACCATGACATTCCGGCCACACGCCACACGGCTCCCTTCGGTCTTTCCACTTGCCATCGGTTTTGCCTTCGCCACGGCAGCTGTGCCAACACATGTGGCGTCACAGGAACCCCAGCCTCCCGCCATCCGGGCGAACAGGTTGCTCATCGAGGCCGAGCAACTGCTCAAGGAAGCGAGTAAGAGGTACGTCCGGGCGCTGGCGAGACTCGACGACATCCTCCAGCTGCACGCCGAACACGATCTGGATCTCCCCGGCGTCTTCTGGTTCAGGCACGCCCAGGTGGCGATGCGGGTCGGTGAGCCGGTCAAGGCCAACACATCGGTGCTCGAATATCTCCAGTTGACGGGACAGGGAAGAGAGCACTACCGGGAGGCCCTCGAGCTGCTGAACGATACGGAAGCGATCATTGGCGGCGCGGCTTGGCGCGTGTCTCGTGGGCAGGCGATTCCGGCCGATCGGCAGGCGGCGCTGGACCACCTCCTCAAGCAAGCGAAGGACAATGCTCCAAACCGTGTCTTTCGCGATTGCCCGGTGTGCCCCGTCATGGTGGAAGTGCCCGCGGGGACGTACATGATGGGCTCGTCGGCTGATGACCCCGAGGCGTACCCACCCGAACGACCGCGGCACAGCGTCACGATCGGATCGCCGTTTGCGGTGGGGGTGTACGAGGTGACCTTTGCGGAGTGGGATGCGTGCGTCGAGGGAGGCGGGTGCGGGGGACACGGGGTGGATGACAGGGGGTGGGGGCGCGGGACACGGCCTGTCATGGGAGTGAGTTGGGAGGATGCGCGCGCGTACGTGGCGTGGCTGTCGGAACGGACCGGGGCAACCTACCGGTTACCGACGGAGGCCGAGTGGGAATACGTGGCACGGGCGGGGACGGATACGCAGTGGTACTGGGGAACGCGCGAGGAAGCCCGCTGCCGGTATGCGAATGCGCAGGGAGCCAGGCCGTGTTACGACGGCTATGAAAGCGAAACGGCGCCGGTGGGGCTCTTCGAGCCGAATGGATTTGGACTGTATGATGTGGCTGGAAACGTCTGGGAGTGGACGGAGGACTGTTGGAAGGAGGACTACTCGTAAGCTCCGGCGGACGGGAGTGCGTGGCAGTCGGGAGATTGTTCAAATCGTGTGATCCGCGGCGGCTCCTGGAACCTCCACTCATTGATCCTGCGTTCGGCGGCCCGCAGCTGGAGGAGCTTGGCAGGCTTCCGGGGCCGCAACGAAGGCTTCCGCGTGGCCCGAACCCTGAATTGATCTCCGAACAGGATCAGAAATGTAATCACCAGTTTACATTATGTAATGTCAACATTACATTTCACAATCTACCTGACGGCCCCCCACCCCTTCCGCGCTGCCGACGATGACCGCTCAGACACCCCCCTACGCGATCACCCCGGCGATCATCCGGCGCATCGAGCAAATCGGCGAGGCGATCGGCCGGGCCGAAGCCGCCGGTGTGGCGCAAGACCTGCGGCTCCGGCGCATCAACCGCATACGCACCATTCGCGGATCGCTCGCGATCGAGGGGAATCGCCTGTCCGAGGACCAGATCAGCACGATCCTCGATGGAGAGCCCGTGGCCGGGCCGCTTCGCGACATCCAGGAGGCGCGCAACGCCGGCGAGGCCTACGATCGCTACGAGGAATGAGATCCTGCGGACGAATCCCATCTGCTCGGTGCCCACGAGATTCTCATGCGGGCACTCCTGGACGCTCCCGGACGCTACCGGACGGGTTCCGTCGTCGTGATGGGCGGCGATGAGGTCCCTATCTGCCAACGCGGGGGGAGACGCGGGAGGGTAAAATGATTAGAGTA
>JAPPGI010000182.1 GCA_028874985.1 Gemmatimonadota bacterium
ACCCCGATGGCCTACGCGCATGACCTGCTACCCACCAGAAAAGGGGAAGAACCTGGGAAGCTTGGCGTTCGGCTACGCAGTCGGGCGGGTGCGTGAAGGGGTACCCAGTGGGCCGTGCAGCAGCTACAGCGGGGCGAATTGGGCATGACTGTCCATCAGCGTGTGAAGATCTTCCTGGCCCTTCCGGCCGACCCGCATGCGTGGCAGGCGACCGCTCATTGTGGTGACAAAGTATCCCTTGCATACTGGCGCGAGGTCCCGATCCGGTATTTCAACGGGAGCACTTGTCTGAGGCCATCGCGGGCCTGCTGGCGGCCGGACCGGCAGCCGACTTGACCGCCTTCGAGGCGCAAGTGGATCCTGAGACCGTCACTGGGGAGCTGGCAGTCGAGGGCGGTCGGGACTCCTACGGAGCATGACTCGCCGAGTTCCCGGTTTGGAGGTTCCGCTGGATTCCTCCTTGTGTGTTGGTCGACTCTGGGTGTGACGAGGGTCGTCTGGCACGGCTTGAGTGGGCGCTGATGCCCGCCCTGAGATGGCACCGTAGAAGTCCTGCCGCCCTGCACCAACTTCTTGCCGAGGATCCCGGTTTCTTCGTGAAGATGCTGTCACTTGTGTTCCGAGCGGAAGATACCGAGCCCGAAGAGGTAGACGCAGAGGCGCTGCACCGACCCTCTGCGGCCTATTCGGTCCTCAGTACTTGGCGCACCGTCCCCGGCCAGGACGGCGACGGCAGGATAGACGGGCCTCGCCTCCAAGGTTGGCTCGACGACACGGAACTCCGGTTGCGGCAAGCGGAGCGGGTTGCGATCGGCCACCAGAAGATCGGTCAGATGCTGAGTGGCAGCCCCCACGACCCCAACGGAACCTGGCCCTGCAGGCCCGTGCGGGACGCAATCGAGAAGGTGGGCAGTAGGGACCTGGAGATCGGTCTACGCACGGGGGTGATGAACAGCCGGGGCTTGGTGTCGAAGGATCCCTCGGACGGGGGAGCGTCCGAGCGGGCTGCACCGGGAACCGATCAGACGAGAGTAGAGCCGATTCCCAGAATCTGGTGATGGATGGTAAACCGCAGAGTATTATTGGTTGGCACGAAATGCCGCTCGAACTCCCTTGGAATCGGCAAGAAGACGTTGTTCTTCAACACGAGGGGTGTATGTGCCAGCGTACGCGACCCGGTGCGGTTGTGGCCATCCTCTCCCAATAGATCCCTAAACTGAACGTCGTAGTAGACGACCGCCTCTCCGCCGCTGTAAAAGAGGTACCCCGCTCGATGGCCGCCCCATGAGAAGTCCGTCGATGGCCTCCGCTCCAAGAAGACGCGACGATACAGAATGTGTGCGTCCTTGGTGAGAGCAAGATAGTACCGCGAGAGTCCGATTTCGGATTGTACGTCGGTTGCATCCAGCAGTTTCCCGCCTACTTCAGTTTCAAGCAGGCGCACCTCCAGCTCCTGGCGGATTTCATCAGCAGATCTGCCTCCCGTCTGTTCCACCACTTGGTTCACCTGCTGCGTGACCGACGCAACATCACTCGATCCGATGGAAGTGGTTCTCGGTATGCGCGACCTCCGCCCCCCAAACACGGCAGCTACATCCTCCGGGGACATGTTGGTGATCGCCGCCAATTGCTGAATCCTGCTGATATCGTCGGGGTCGATCTCGAAGTCCTCGACAGTCGATTGAAGCTTGCGAAGGAGCGCGTCGAAATCTCGCTTCCGTAATTCAGGGAACGAGTTCTCTAGATGGGGTAGGACGGAATCTCGGATAAAGATGTCGAATACGGCGTCGAACGACAATGACTCACGAAGCCCGACAAGTCTTTCGATTTGCGGATGCCGGAAATCGACGAAGAGAACTCGGTCATTGGCCCTTCCCGTCGGTATCCATAGCATGGCGTTGTGAGACAACTCGCCGGCACGAACGTGTAGTTTGTCGATCAGGAACTGCGTCCGCAGTCGGTCAAACAACTGGTATCGCAGCGCCATCTGAGGAAACGACAAATCGTTGACAATGCGCAGACAGGTGACCCTGTCCTGAAGCGGCTGACCATTGCAGTATCCCGATAGATACTGGCGCTCAACTTTCTGTCTATGTCCATCTGATGACAACAGGACCACTCTCTTCCGCTGTTCCGTGAATGCCTGGATGATCGATGGATCGTGACCGTCACGTGCGAAATACACGTCACCCTTCGGGGATCCGCGCAACGAGTTCAAGGCGACACGGCTACCGCTTCCATGCACCCGAACGGTGGCGGAGCCAGCAAGGTGCCATCGCCCAAACTGTGCTAAGTATCTGTAGAATGACGAGAAACGTTCCGGTAGTCCAGCGGTGGCTGCGACGTGCTCGGCCAGCCCGCCCTCGACCGCCGCCAACAGGTGCTGTACGAGCGTGCGACTCTCGTCGGTTACTGCCTCGCGTCCTGCGGTGGGCCTAAGGACAGGGCTGTCGATTACCCCTCCTAGGCCGAAGACTGTCGTGACCGGGACATTTGCCAGCATGAACCCATGCTGGTAGGCTGAGACCACATTGGCGGTCGTCTGGAACACCGCGGAAACAGCTATCTCCTTACCATTCCATAACAGTCTTTTCACGGTTCTTCCCCTTTTCTGGTGGGTAGCAGGTCATGCGCGTAGGCCATCGGGGT
>JAPPGI010000080.1 GCA_028874985.1 Gemmatimonadota bacterium
GCAGGTAGTCAGCGGAGCCGGACTTGATCTCCGCGCCCTTCTTCCATTTCAGCGGATACTCCCGAACGGCTACGCCCCGCCCGGCGTGGATGTCCATGGACGCGAAGTCCTGAACCGTCCATCCACAGGCTTCAAGCTGCCCGTCGATCTCCTCGCGGGCTTGCTGCTCGGGCGTCAGTGGCACGGGCGCGTGTCCGGCTGGTCGTGGTCCGTCAGACCACCGCGAAGCGTTCGACCGCGATCTCGCCCGCCCGGCCCCGCGCCTCCCAGAGATCGTAGGCCATCTGCATCCCCAGCCACGTCTCCGGCGTCGAACCGAACGCCTTCGACAGCCGGATCGCCATCTCCACCGAGACGCCCGTCCGCCCGTTCAACAACTCCGACAGCGCCTGCCGGGTGACCCCCAGCCCCTCGGCGGCACGGGTCACCGTCAGCCCCAGCGGTTCGAGGCACTGCCGCCTCACGATGCCGCCCGGATGCGGCGGGTCGTGCATGGCCATGAAGCTCTCCTCATTGGTACGGTAGCCGGATGCTCGGGAGGCGGCCCGCCGCGCCGTGCGGCGCTCGTGGAGCGCCTTCAGGCCGCGGGCCGATGCGGTCACCATCGAAGTCTAGGCTGCCAGCAGACTGACGACAACGTGGGAGGCTACCCATATGTGGGCACAAAGGGTACACTTAGGGCATGGCCCGCAAGAACGTCGCATTCAAGATCCGGCTCTCGGAAGGGTTGCGGCGGGCGTTCGCCGATGCCTGCCGCACGGAACACCGACCTGCCGCCCAGGTCGTTCGCGAGTTGATGCGCGGGTACATCTCCGGCGTGGGGGCTAACCCCGACCGGTCGCCGGATGGAAGTGACGGCGGAGAGGAGATCACTGGGAGGGGGATGGTCGGGTGAGTGACGTGCGTGGGGCCAACGCCCCTCAAGCGGCGCCGGATGCTTCCACCTCCCCGAATCAAGGCGGAACGGACTCCTCCGTCTGCGCAGTCGATCTCTTCTGCGGAGCGGGCGGGCTCACACGAGGATTGGAAAAATCGGGAATCGACGTAAAGCTGGGCGTCGATATCGATTCCGTATGCCGATATCCCTACACGCACAACAACGGGGCGACCTTTCTCCAGAAGTCTATCGAGGAAGTCACGGGCGACGACTTCCCGAAAGCGTTCCACCGCGCGTCCTACCGGCTCGTCGCCGGCTGTGCGCCGTGCCAACCGTTCTCGACCTATAGCCGATCACGGTCACGCACCTCAGCCGCGCGGTGGAATCTCCTGGACCATTTCGGTCGACTGGTCAGGGAGGCGAAGCCTCATCTCGTCACGATGGAGAACGTGCCGATGCTCCAGCGGGAGCAGGTGTTTTCCGACTTCGTCGATACCTTGGAGGACGAAGGGTTCGCCGTCGCGACTTCGATCGTCGATTGTGCCGACTACGGCGTACCCCAGAGCAGGCGGCGCCTTGTCGTGCTCGCTTCGATCCTCGGTCCGATCGACTTGGTTCCCCCGACCACCCCCGAGGCCTGTCGCCCCACGGTCAGGGATGCTATCGCCGACATGCCACCCATCGACGCAGGCGGAGAGTCCAGCACCGACGCGCTGCACCGATCATCTCGGCTGTCACCTTTGAATGTCCGGCGGATTCGCGCCTCCAAGCCGGGTGGGACTTGGCGCGATTGGGACGAAGCGTTGGTCGCCAAGTGCCATCGGAAACCTGAGGGGCGCACCTATCCGAGCGTCTACGGCCGCATGGAATGGGACCACCCGTCCCCCACGATGACCACGCAGTACTTCGGATTCGGCAATGGTCGATTCGGCCACCCGGAACAGGATCGGGCCATCTCCCTGCGCGAAGGGGCGATACTTCAGAGCTTCTCCGAGAGATACCGGTTCGTCAAGCCGGGCGAGCCGATATCCACGAAAACGATAGGCCGCTTGGTCGGCAACGCGGTTCCCGTCAACCTTGGGTACGCGATCGGGAGCAGCTTGTTGCGCCACGTCGAAGACCATCGCCGATCCCAAGGCAGCCTTCCATGACCGACACCAGCGTTGGCGGAAGCAACGATTCCGCCGTCTCGCCGACACCATCGCCATACGAGATGACGGTCGATCTCAACGTCATCGAGCATCTCGGAATCAATCTCTACAGCAACATCGCGGCCGTCCTGACGGAGGCGGTTGCCAACGCCTGGGACGCCGACGCCGAGCAGGTAGAAATAGAGGTTGACCCGAACCAGAAATGGATCGCGATCTCCGATGACGGCGTGGGGATGTCGGTCGCCGACATCAACGACAAGTATCTTCGTGTAGGGTATCGCCGCCGCGATGACGGCACTGACGGTAGCGTCACGGCCAAGAGGAAGAGGCCCGTGATGGGACGCAAGGGTCTCGGCAAGCTGTCGTTGTTTTCCATCGCGAACGTGATCGACGTCCAGTCCGCGAAGAACGGCGAGGCTCATGGCCTTCGCATGACGGTCGAGGGGATCCGCCAATCCCTCGAACGGGGTGACCGGTCATATCGTCCTGAACCCCTTCCACGAGAAGAGATCGAGGTTTCCCAGGGTACTCGGATCGTCCTCAAGGAGATCAAGCGAACTCGGCTCACGCCCGGCGTGACTGCACTTCGAATGAGGTTGGCCCGACGCTTCTCGATCATCGGCGAGCTGCATCGCTTCCGAGTAGCCATCGACGGCGAGCCGATCACCGCTGCGGATCGTGGCGATCTGTCCATCGCACAGTTTCTGTGGACGTTCGGCGATTACGAGCCCCCATCATCGGCGATACCGAACGTGGTCGAGAACGAACGCCTCCCCGACCGGTCTCAAGACTGGGCAGAGAATTGGACGGTGGGTGGATGGCTGGGCACCGCCCGCAAACCGAAGCAACTGGATAGCAGGGAAGCCGGCAATCTCAATGGCATCGTCGTCTTCGCGAGGGGACGCCTTTTTCACGAGAACATCCTCGACAAGGTGAACGATGGACGCCTGTACACCAAGTACCTCACCGGGCAGATCGAAGCCGAATTCCTGGACCAAGACGATGGCCCCGACATCGCTACGAGTGACCGACAGCGGATTCAAGAGGACGATCCGCGTTATGAAGCGCTCCTTTCGTTCCTCCGGTCCAGCCTCTCGCTCGTCGAGAAGCGCTGGACGGAGTGGCGACGGAAACATGAAGTGAGGAGGGCAAAGGAAGTGTCTCCTGCCCTTGAGGAATGGCTCGCCACGCTACCGGAGGGTCACAAGACCACCGCCGAGAAACTGATCGCAAGGCTCAGCGCCCTTCCGGTCGACGAAGACGATGATCGAAAACTGTTATACCGACATGGCATCCTCGCATTCGAGCGAATGAGGTTGCGAGGATCGACCGGCGAGTTTGTGGACAATCTGGAGAACGTCGACAAACTGCTTCGGGTCCTAGCCGACCGCGACGCCTTGGAAGCGGCGTTGTATCGCGACATTGTCAAGTCACGCTTGGAGGCCGTTCGAGAATTCCAAGGCCTGGTCGATAAGAACGTTATCGAGAAGGTGTTGCAACAGTATCTCTTCGATCACCTGTGGTTGCTCGATCCAGCATGGGAGCGCGCAACGGGCAGCGAACTGATCGAGTCTCGCTTGCGCGAGGTCGGCGTAATCACTGACGATCTGACCGAGAAGGAGAAACTGAGCCGTGTCGACATCGCCTACCGGACGAACGCTGGCAAGCACATCATCGTGGAATTGAAGCGGGCCGGGCGCGCGCTCAAGCTCTTGGATTTGGTGGCGCAGGGGCAAACATACGTCGACAAGCTGAAGAAGATCCTGCTCAAGCAGGGAGACGGTTCCCCCGACATCGAAGTCGTGTTTGTGCTGGGAAAGCCGATACAGGAACAGGCCGACAATCCGGAGCGTCTCAAGGCGTCGATGACGGCAGTGTCTCCCGGTAGTCGGGTGATCTACTACGATACGCTGATCCGTGGTGCGGAGGAAGCATACTCGGAGTATTTGAAGGCCAGCAAGAAACTGGATCTTCTGGAAGGCATCGTAGAGAGGATCTGACCGAGCGTATGGCCCGGATCCAGACCACTCCTAACCGATCCGCGCTCATGAAACGGGTGCGGCGAGAACGGACCGCCGCGGAAGATGCGGTCTGCAAGATGCTTTGGTCGATCGGCGCTCGGTATCGGCGGAACGTGAGGAGTCTTCCGGGAACCCCGGACATCGCCAACAAGGCTCGCCGGAAAGCAGCTTTCGTGCATGGCTGCTTCTGGCATCATCACGAGGATTGTCCACGAGGTCGCATACCGCACCGAAACAACGCGTTCTGGCGCGCTAAACTGCGGCGTAATGCCGAGCGCGACCAGGAAAAGATCATGTCCCTGCGGGGCGCGGGGTACGATGTCTTCGTAGTGTGGGAATGCGAACTCGGAAGTCCTGACATCCTGCGGCAGCGTTTGGCCGAGTTTTGGTTCGCTGGGGACCCATCCTCTGGTCCGCGCTCCTGAGAACCCGACGCGGGCGGTATTCCCGCCATTCATGTGCGACTTTCCGGCTTTCGCGAGCCGACACGACCCAACGTGGCCAACGGCAAGAATGGCAGATCGTGCAGTCCTGATTGAACTTACGTCGTTTCTTACCGTGATTCGGTTCCCCGTGACTCTGCCGCTTCGGCAGCTCGTGGGTGGATACCTCGCCGGTAGTCGGGTTCGCAACCGAAGTCGTATTCCTCACGAGCCCGTTGTACGCCTCCTCCATCTCACGCGTGACCGGCCTGGGCCGCAGGGGCCGCCGGAATGACGCGCGCCACCCCGCCCGGATCCGGAGGCGTGATCTGCAGTTCGTATGCCGACGAGTCGGAGTGGACGACGCTCCCGTCCGGAAGGACATCCACGAGGAACGCTGGCTCATAGGTGGGGGCCTCCGCTTCGCGGGGCGGACCCGGCAGGTCCGGGACTTCGCCGCGAGGCGCCTGCCACGCTTCGACAACGGTGTCGTTGCGCGCCTCGTCGCCGTTGAGATCCACGCGCCACAGGGGACGCGACGTCGATGGGGTCGGAGGAGAAGGAGGAGCCCCACCCGCGGAACTGGTAATGGTAATGGAAACGCCTTCCACCCTCTTCGCGAAGACCCCTCCCCCGCGCGGGTCGGGAAACAGCTCGTGGTACGCGATGCCGCTCCGCTTCCGCACCATGCGCAGGAACTCGCCGTTCGCGTCAAAGAGCTGATAGGCGCGGTGTCTCAGGTCCTCGACGACTGTGGTTCCGTCCCGCAGCACCACGGCTGCGGTCGGCAAGTTGAACTCGCCCGGCCCTTCGCCCATGGAACCGAACTCGCGCACGAAGTTGCCGGACGCGCCGAACACCACGACGCGCGTGTCCATCCCGTAGTGCAGGCCATCGATGACGTACAGGTTCCCGTCAGCGTCGAAAGTGACCGACGACACGTTCGCGAACATCTCCCAGTCCTCGCCATCGAGCACGCCGACCCGGAAGATCTCCTCGAAATCGGCGTCGAGAGGCTGGTCGCGGCCGGGGAGGTCGATGACTTCCTGGGCCGGGAGGTGGAAGCCGGCGGGAAGGATGGCGAGCAGGGATAGGGTGGTGACGATGACGCGTTGGCGGACCATGTAGTGTTCTCCCGTGCGGCCGTACTCCGAAGGCGGTCATGGCAGGGTCGTAGACATCGGAAGACGAAACGTAGCAAAGACGCCCGGCCTTCGCCGACGCAGAGGGTGTGGCTGCCTTCCTGCGAGCCTGCTTCGGGTGCGCGAGAGCGCCCGCTACAGCGCCTTCGCCTTGGGGCCGGAGGGTGCCCGCTACGAACGGGCTTCCAACACGCTGTTGGCGCCGAGATGCCTGTTGCAGTAGATGCGGATCCGGTACACTGCGTCCTCACCCCTGCGATCCCGGTTCGTTACGCGACGCAGTGGCTTGCGTCGCGGCATCCCCGGCATCGGCTCCATGACCGGCGACGAAGTCCGCGGCTCCCGGCGGCAGCAGCAGATCATCCGCGATCGCCGCGATCTCCTCGGCCTCGCGCCAAGCCTGCTCCAACCGCCACAACTCGCCCGCGAGGGCTCGCCGCTCCTGCTCTTCGTGCAGCGCCATCTCCAGGGCCAGCCGGGCGTGATGCGGCATTTGGCTGAGGTAGCCTGGAGCACCCGTGTCCCTGCGGCGGTACTCCTTCCACCTCGCGACGGTCTGGCTCACGAATCGGTGGGGAGTCCGGTGGGACTCGATTTCCGAAACGGCCAGCTGGATCTTCTTCGAACTCCCACCCTCCCTGTTGATCGCCGGTAGAATCGCGTCGATGGCGCGGCGGGCATCGTCACCCGCGAACCACTCGTTTCTGCGGGGTCTGATGAAACCCTCGCCGGTTCCCACCAGGAAACCGGCATCGTCGTCATCCGGGCGGATTCTCGTGTGGAAGGCGACCATGCGGTTCATGCGTCGGAGCCGTCCGTCGGAGGGGCGGAAACGAATCGAGCGGCGGTAGTAGTACCAGGTCTGGACGTGGCCCGGGACCTGCATCCCGATCAGACCCAGAAGACTCCCGGAAATGCCCCAGAGGGCCCAGCCACCGGCCCCGGTCGCCGCCAGGCACGTCACGCCCAGGATCCACCGGCGCGACCTCCTGCCGAACTGGTCTCCGTAGCGCCACGCCGCGAACTCCGGCCGGAGCGGCTTCCCGATCCGCACCAGCTCCAGCCCCTCGCGGTGACGCGCCAGCCCGATATTGTCGGACGAAGTGCGGATGTGGGTGCCGCGAAACAGCTTCTCGCAGGTCTCCACCGCCTCCCAGCGCTCCTCCAGCGGCGTCAGGTTCCAGCGCTGGCACTTCCTGCACACGACCCACAGGCGTCCCTTGGCTGCGTCGAAGGCCAGACGGCGTCCGACCGGAAAGGCTTCTACGACTTCGTTGGAGCCGAGGGGCCTTTTGCAGTAGATGCAGGTCCGGTACACGGGGTCGCCTGTCGCGAGGAGTACGGCGAGGTACTCCCGAAAGCATAAGACCGGATTGCGGGTGAAGAAAGTACGGCGGAGGACGCCGTCAGCCGCCCTCCCCGTGCCGATCGAAGAAGGCTTCCGTTCCCGCGGGAAGGAGGAGGTCGTCCGAGATCGCCGCAATCTCCTCCGCCTCCTTCCAAGCCTGTTCCAGGATCCATAGTTCGCCCTCCAGGGCCCGCCGCTCCTGCTCTTCGTGGAGCGCCATTTCGAGGGCGAGCCTGGTGGGTCGAGGGAGGTAGCGCAGGTACTGGCCACCGCCGGTCCCACCGCGGTGTTCCCGTTTGCCCACCTCGCCCAGAAAGCGGTTCGGGTGACCGGCCGACTCGATCTCCTGCACGGCGTGCCGGACCGTGCGCCGTGAGCCGCCCCGCTCGTTCAGCCTGGGAACGAGCGCGCCGGCGACGCGGCGGGCGTCCTCTCCCAGGAACCGGGCTGTCCGCTTGCCCCTGTGCACTTCGATTCCGAAGCGTGATCCGTGGCCGGGAGGGACAAGCCGGATCGAGCGGAGGGCGCCGATCCTGAACTTCGCGACATCGCCGGGCGCCAGGGGGCCGGCGTTGGACCCGTCGCTACCCACCCGGACCTTGGCTATGATTCGCAGGTGACCCCAGGCGCCGGCCCCCCAACTAACGGCCAGAGCGAGCCCGGCGGGGATGGCGACCGGCAGTGAATTGAGCGCAATGGTGAACCCGACCACACCCGCGATACCGAGTCCGTAGTTGCGATAGCGCCTGATGAACTGATCCCCGTAGCGCCAGGCCGCGAACTCCCCGCGCGGCGGCTTTCCGATGCGCACCAGATCCAGCCCCTCGCGGTGGCGCGCAATCCCGATGTTCTCGGTCGATGCCCGCATCGGTGTGTCACGAAACAGCCGTTCACAGTCTTCGACCGCCTCCCAGCGCTCCTCCAGGGGCGTCAGATTCCAGCGCTGGCACTTCCTGCACACCACCCACAGCCGCCCCTTCGCAGCGTCGAATGCCAGACGGCGCCCCACCGGGAAACTCTCCACCACCTCGTTGGCACCGAGGGGCTTCTTGCAGAAAATGCAGGTGGTGTACATGGCTCCTGGGACCCAACCGGGTTTGCCTCACCCCATCCGGGGGTTCACTCCAGTCCCGTACTATTCATCCCCCGCGCCGGCCCCGCAATCGGGGAATACCGAGATTCCCTACCGAACCCCTTCCGGCAACCTCTTCACCACGATGGTCGGCACGTCCATCTCGTCGAACTCCCAGTATGCGACGAGCCCGTCCGGTCCGAACGCCGCGGGCATCTCCGGGGAGCCCGCCGCGAACGTCCCCACGTACCTGCGATCCGCGCCGAAGACGTCGATGGGCCCCTCGTCCTTCCACGGCTCCTCGCCGCCACGCTGGATCCACAGGCCGCCGTCCCAGGTTGCGCGCACGCCCCGCACGACCGGGATCTCTTCGTAGAACTCCCGGTTCTCGGCCTCTTCCCGCATGGTCTTCATCATGTCCGGCATCATGGCCGCCATCATCTCGCGTGCCTGCGCCAACTCCGGATCCGCCGCCTGGTCTTCGAATTCGCTTTCCATCTGGCGGATCGCGTCGGCGATCGTCCCCTCCCGGATGCTACGGGTCACCGCCTCCGGCGGGATCGGCCTTGTCAGCACGTCGATCACCTCTCCACCGGGCCCGGCCAGCTTGATGGCGTAGGCCGAGGAGTCGGACCAGGCGATGGTGCCGTCGGGCAGCAGATCCCAGAAGAAGCCCGGCTCGAAATACCTTATGTCACCGAAAATCCCCACTATCGCCCCGGGATCCGTCAGGTCCTCGGGACGCAGGTCCTGCTTGTCCTCCTCCCGCGGAACCCGCCACAGGACCGGCGTCGACGAAGCGACATCTCCGTCGAGAGCGAGCCGCTCGAGTCCGCGGTCGTCCACACCGGCGTCCTCCACCTCCGCATCCCCACCCATGGCCTCGGCCAACATGCCCGCCATCTGGCCCATGGCCGAGGGCGCGCCCTGGGCGATCAGGGCATCGCCCAGCGGATCGGCCTTGATCCCGCTCCTGGCCCCTGTGAACATGGCCATCGGGCCCTCGGCGGCGCTCATCTTCACGAACCGTTCGAATTCTCCTTCGGCGCTGAAGACCTGGTAGGCGGCGTGCCCAACGTCCGACACGGCGAAGCGGCCGTCCCGCCAGACAACGAGCTCCATCGCCGTCCTGAACTCGCCGGGGCCCTCCCCCTTGCGCCCGGTGGTGCGCACCAGTCCTCCCCGCGGGTCGACGACCACCACGTGACCGGCCTCGTCGTCGAGGACGTACAGGTTGCCGGCCGCGTCGAAGGCCACGTCGGAGGAGCCCTCGAAGAAGGCCCACTCCGGCGCGTTCATGCCGCCCACCCGGTAGACTTCGGGGAAGTCGCCCGAAAGCGGCCGGTCCTGTGCGGCCGCCTCGTACCCGGCACCCGCCAGCCCGGCTCCCGCCGCGATGAGCAACACGTTCCTCAAGCTCTGCATGTCTTGTCTCTCCTGTGTGATGTGATAATGTGGGGGCCCGCGGACAAGTATCCCACGGGTTCCCGCGTCGCATCATCCCCTACCTTACCACCTCCGCAATCCTTCTAACCACGATGGTCGGCACGTCCAGTTCGTCGAATTCCCAGTACACGACGAGACCGCCGGGCCCGAAGGCGGCCGGCATCGCCAGGTCTTCCTCGGCGAAGGTTCCCACGTACTCGCGGTTCGCGCCGAAGACGTCGATGGGGCCGGTGTTGTCCCACGGACGGTCGCCGCGCCGCTGAATCCACAGAGCCCCGTCCCAGGTGGCCCGCACAGCACGTACGATTTGGATTTCGGGATAGAATTCGCGTTCCTCGATCGCTGCCCGCCGGGCCTTGTCCATATCCGAGAAATAACCTGACAAGAACTCGGGTGCGCCCGCCACCCCCTGGGATTCCTCCCGTTCGTCGTGCCGCCGGAGCTCCCGGTCGATCACCTCCTTGCGGATTCGGTCGGTGACGGCCTCGGGGGCGAACGGGCGGCGCAGCACGTCGATCACCCGGCCCCCCGGCGCGGCGAGCTTCACGGCGTAGGCGGTGGAGTCGGCGTAGGCGATGGTCCCGTCCGGCAGCACGTCCCACAGCAGGTGCGGCTCGAAGTACCGGATCCGGTTCGTGACCCCCCAGAGCTTCGACGGATCCCGCAGGTCCTCGATGCTCGTGATTCCCGGCACCTCCTCGCGGGGCGCCTTCCACGCCCGGAGTATGGGCGTCGCCGAGACGACCTCTCCCGTGAGGTCGAGTCGTTCAAGTCCGCTCTCGTCGACTGCCGCCTCCGGCAACTCCAGCGTCTCGCCGGTCAACTCGGCCAGCGCCTCCAACGCGCCCGACATCGCCCCCAACTCCGACGGCATCCCCTGGGCGATCAGGGCACCCCCCGCGGGATCCGCGCGGGTCTCCAATCTCATCCCGCGCAGGAACGCCAGGCGGCCCGCGTCCCCGCCCATCCTCACGTACCGCTCGAGTTCCCCGTCCGGGCCGAAGACCTGGTAGGCCGCCTGCCCCATGTCCACCACGGCGAAGCGGCCATCCCGCCACACGAAGAGCCGCCCGGCGCCGTCGAACTCTCCGGGTCCTTCCCCCTTGCGGCCCATGGTGCGGACGAGCTCTCCCCGAGGGTCGATCACCACCACCTGGCCGGCCTGGGCGTCCAGCACGTAGAGGTTGCCGGCGGCGTCGAAGCCCGTGGGTTCGCGCCCTTCGAAGAAGGCCCACTGCGGCGCGTTCAGCCCGCCCACGCGGTAGACCTCCACCAGGTCGGCTGCCAGCGGCCGGTCCTGCCCGGCCGTCGGAGCCGGGGCGACCGCCGCCGCCAGCAGACACGCCGCGGCGCGTAACCGGCGAATGCCGTGAGGACTTTTTCCGCGGGCTCCCAAGGCCCATGTGTCCGGGGAATGCCCGTCCGTCATTCTGTCTCGTCCTCCTCGGTGCTCTCCCATCAGTTGTTCAGCCAGGCCGGGATTTTCGAGGGCCCTCGGAAGATACGCCCGTCGTCCCCGCGGGCTTCGCGGAGATCCGGTCGCCCGCTTCCCCCGGCTCCCCCCGCTTTCGCGAAACCGAGCGCCCCCTGTACCTTATCAGCTTGCAATTCAACAAGGAGCATACACGGATGTCGGCTTCAGCGCATTTCGCCTTCGAGCAGGACATCGTCGAGATAGAGGGACAGATTTCCCGGCTGCGGGAGACGGCGGCCAAACGGGGCCTGGACGTTGCGGACGAGGTGCGGGTCCTCACCGCCAAGCTCGACGTCCTGCGCGACGAGACCTTCCGGAACCTCACCCCCATGGAGCAGGTGCAGGTGGCCCGGCACCCGCGCCGTCCCTACACCCTCGACTACATCGACGGGATATTCACGGACTGGTTCGAACTGAGGGGGGACCGGCGCTACCGCAACGACGAGGCGGTCGTCGGCGGGTGGGCCCGGCTCGACGGCAGGTCGGTCATGGTGATCGGACACCAGAAGGGCCGGGACATGAAGGAGAACCTGCGCCGCAACTTCGGCATGCCCCACCCCGAGGGATACCGCAAGGCGCTCCGGCTCATGAAGATGGCCGAGAAGTTCGGCCGGCCGGTGGTGACGCTGATAGACACGCCGGGTGCCTACCCCGGGTTCGGGGCCGAGGAGCGGGGCCAGGCGGAGGCGATAGCCACCAACCTGCGCGAGATGGCCCGCCTGCGCACGCCGACCGTATGCGTGGTGATCGGCGAGGGCGGCTCGGGCGGGGCGCTGGCCCTGGGGGTCACCGACCGGATCCTGCTCCTGGAGCACTCGATCTACTCGGTCATCTCGCCGGAGGGGTGCGCCGCGATCCTGTGGCGCTCGGCCGACGAGCGGGAGAAGGCCGCCACCGCCCTGCGGCTCACCTCTTCCGACCTGTTCGACCTGGGGGTTGCCGACGAGGTGATCGCCGAGCCGCCCGGCGGCGCCCACGCGGACCCGCCCTCCGCCCTGGCGGCGGCGGGAGAGGCGATCACCCGCCACCTGAACGAACTGGAGGACACGGAGACCGACCTGCTCCTGGCGAGACGCTGGGCCAAGTACGAGTCCCTCGGCACCTGGGTCGAGGACACGTAGAGTGTCCGGTTTCGCCGAGGTGCGGTTCAAGGGGACGCGCCGGGGCTACTTCAACACCGCGGGAATGGACCTGACTCCCGGGGACCGGGTGATAGTGCAGGCCGACCGCGGCGAGGACTTCGGGCAGGTCACCGCGCTGGGCAGCATCGCCGAACGGAAGTGTTCCTCGTCGGGAGGGTGCGCCACGCCCACACCGACCATGCGGGTTCTCCGCCGCGCCGATTCCGAGGAGGTGCGGCGCGCCCGCTACAAGGTCGACGACGAGCGGCGCGCCCGCCGGGAGGCGCGGAAGCACGCGGCCCGCCACAGGCTCAGGATGAAGGTCACCGAGACGGAGTGGCAGTTCGACCGCAAGAAGCTGATCATCTACTTCACCGCCGAGAAGCGGGTGGATTTCCGCGAACTGGTGCGCGACCTGGCGCGGTCGTTCCGGACCCGCATCGAACTCAGGCAGATCGGCGTGAGGGACGAGGCCGCGCTGCTGGGGGGCGTGGGGCGGTGCGGACGCGAACTCTGCTGCTCGACCTGGCTGCCGGAACTCAAGCCGGTCAGCCTGCAGCTCGCCAAGGACCAGTCCCTGTCGCTGAACCCGGCGCAGATATCGGGGTGCTGCGGCCGCCTCATGTGCTGCCTCATGTACGAACACGACAGCTACGTGGAAGCGCGCAGGAGATTTCCCAGAGAGGGACGCCGGATCAGGACGGCGCGGGGTCGGGAGAGGGTCGTCGGCGTCAACATCTTCAAGGAGACGATTGCGTTGCGGGGAGAAGAGGGGGACGTTCGCGTGGTGACGGTTGCCGAACTCAGGCGGGAGATGAGGACCCGCGACAGGAACTGACCCATATGTCCATTGCATCCGCCGGCGCCGCGAACGACACCCGGGTGGAGTTCCTGGGGGTGGACAAGAGCTACGACGGCCGCACCCTCGTGGTGAGGGACTTCAACCTGAGGATCCGCAAGGGCGAATTCGTCACGCTCCTCGGCCCGTCCGGTTCGGGCAAGACGACGATCCTGATGATGCTTGCCGGGTTCCAGGCCCCCACCGCGGGCACGATCCGCATCGACGGAACCTCGGTCGAGAATCTGCCGCCCCGCAAACGCGGGATAGGGATGGTGTTTCAGAACTACGCGCTCTTCCCCCACATGACGGTGGGCCGCAACCTCTCCTTCCCCCTCGAGGTGCGCGGGCTGGAGGCCGGGGAGCGGCGGAAGCGGGTCGAACGCGCTCTGAGCCTGGTGCGGCTCGAAGGCCTGGAGGACCGCCGTCCCGCGCAGCTGTCGGGGGGGCAGCAGCAGCGGGTGGCGATCGCGCGGGCGCTGGTCTTCGAACCCGACCTGGTCCTGATGGACGAACCGCTGGGGGCGCTCGACCGCAGCCTGCGGGAGGAGATGCAGTACGAGATCCGCCACATTCACCGCAAGCTGGCGGTCACGGTCGTGTACGTCACGCACGACCAGCAGGAGGCGATGGTCATGTCGGACCGCATCGCGGTGCTGAAGGATGGGGTGGTCGAGCAGATCGCGGCGCCGGAAGCCCTCTACGAGGAGCCGGAACGCGCCTTCGTCGCACGGTTCATCGGCGAGAACAACCGTCTGCGCGGGCGCGTCGTGACCGTCAGCGGCGGCCTGTGCGAGGTGGAGGCGGGCGGGGAGCGGATTCGCGCGCTGCGAATCGCCGATTGCGCGCCGGGCGAGGAAGTCACGCTCTCGGTCCGCCCGGAACGGGTTTCCGTCAATCCGGAGTCGGGCGTCTACGGCAACCAGGTCGGCGGCACGGTGCGCGATCTCTCCTTTCTGGGGGACCATCTCCGCGTTAGAATGGACGCCTGTGGCCGGCGTGACTTCATCGCGAAGATTCCCAACATCGCCGGGCACGGCGCAATCCTGGTCGGGGACACGGTGCGCATCGGCTGGACCGTGACCGACTGCCGGGCCCTCGACATCGAAACGAAAGGACAGTAGCAGAACATGACGACGGCAACGCACCGCTCCATCCTCCTTCCCGTGCTGGCCCTCCCGGTCATTGCCGCGGCCGCCCTGTCGGATGTTGCGGCCGCCCAGTCGCTCACCGCGGTGGGTTGGGGCGGCGCCTACGGAAGGGCCGTGCACATGGGGGTCAACCTCCCCTTCATGGACTCCACCGACATACGCGTCACGGTTGAGGACTACAACGGCGGGCTGGCGCAGATACGGGCCCAGGTGGAGGCGGGCAACGTCCATTGGGACGTGGTGGACCTGGAGATGGCCGATGCGGTGCGCGGCTGCGACGACGGGCTGCTGGAGCCCATCGACATCACCACCCTGCCCCCCGGAGCGGACGGCACCCCCGCCGAAGACGATTTCGTTGCGGAAGGCCTGAGCGAGTGCGGCGTCGGGCTGATCTACTGGTCCACCGTGTACGCCTACAACGCCGACAACATCGAAGGGGCGAAGCCGACGACGATCGCCGACTTCTTCGACCTGGAGACGTTCCCCGGGAGGCGGGGAATGCGCCGCATTCCGCAGGCCAATCTCGAGTTCGCGCTGATGGGCGACGGCGTGCCGCTGGACTCGATCTACGCCGCCCTCGACACGCCCGAGGGGCTGGACCGGGCCTTCCGCAAGCTGGAGACCATCAAGGATCACGTGGTGTGGTGGGAGGCGGGCGCGCAGCCGCCGCAGATGCTGGCCGACGGCGAGGTCGTCATGAGCACCGCCTACAACGGACGCATCTTCAACGCGCAGATGCTCGAGGCCCAGCCGCTGGTCATCGTGTGGGACGGACAGCTGCTGGACGTGAACGTGCTGGGAATCGTCGCGGGAACGCCGAGGATGAAGGAGGCGAAGCAATACCTGACGTTCGCCACGACGGCGGAGTCGCAGGCGCGCATCGGGAGCCGGATATCGTATTCCCCGGCCCGCAAGTCCGGTGCGCCGCTGGTGACGACGCACGTGGTCACCGGCCTGGAGATGGCTTCCCACATGCCGGGCAATCCCGACAACGCCGCCCGCTCGCTGCGCTACGACTGGCGGTGGTGGGCCGACAACCAGGACGAGCTGATCGAGCGCTTCAGCGCATGGCTGGCGCGTTGAGGCGTTGAGCACGGCGGGCCGGGGGCGGCTGCGGGCGCTGGGACTCGTTCTGCCCCTTCTTCTCTTCATTCTCGTCACCTTCGTCGCGCCGCTCGCGACGATGCTCCTGCGCAGCATCCACGAGCCGGCGGTGGCGGACGCCCTGCCGGAGACGGTTGCGGCGCTGGGCGAATGGGACGGGGAAGGTCTTCCTCCGGAGGCGGCCTACGAGGCCCTGGCGCGGGAACTGGTGCGGGCACGCGGGGAGAGGACCCTGGGGAAGGTCGCCGGGGCGGTGAACCGGGTGCGGAGCGGATTGCGGAGCGTCTTCACGCGCACCGCACGGGACCTCCGCGACGTCGGCGCGGGGCCGTGGCGGGACGTGCTGGAGGGAATCGACCCGGCCTGGGCCGAACCGGCAACCTGGCACGCCGTTCGCCAGACCGGCCAGCGCTTCACCTCCCGCCACTACCTCAACGCGCTCGACCTGCAGCGGATGCCCGACGGCTCGGTGGCACGGCAGCCCGAGGAACGCCGCATCTACGTGTCGCTGCTCTGGCGCACGCTGTTGGTCAGCGCCGTGATCACCGTCCTGTGCCTGCTCCTGGGCTACCCGGTCGCGCACCTCATCGCGCACGCTCCCGAGCGGCGCGCCAACGTCCTCCTGGCGCTGGTGCTGATCCCGTTCTGGACCTCGCTGCTGGTGCGCACCACCGCCTGGATCGTGCTGCTGCAGACACAGGGCGTGATCAACGACCTGCTCGTCGCCGTCGGCCTCGTCGGCGATGACGGCCGCCTCGCCATGATCTACAACATGACCGGGACCATCATCGCCATGACCCACGTGTTGCTGCCGTTCATGGTGCTGCCGCTCTACTCGGTCATGCGGGCGATCCCCGGCCAGTACATGAGCGCGGCGTCCTCGCTGGGCGCCACGCCCGCGCAGGCGTTCTTCCGCGTGTACTGGCCGCAGACGCTGCCCGGAGTGGGCGCGGGCTCGCTGCTCGTCTTCATCCTGGCGATCGGCTACTACATCACGCCGGCGCTGGTGGGCGGAAGCAAGGGCCAGCTCATCTCGAACATGGTCGCGTACCACATGCAGACCTCGCTCAACTGGGGCCTTGCCGCGGCGCTCGGCGGCATCCTCCTGGCGGGGGTGCTCGCGCTGTACATGCTCTACGACCGGCTCGTAGGCGTCGAACGCCTGAGTCTGGGGTGACCGGGCCGGGCCGATCTTGAGCACCGCGTCGAGCGGGGGAGCCGCATCGCCTGCACCGACCCGGGGCTTCCGCCCCGGCGCACTCGGCCGCGGCGTCTACGTGGGCTTCTGCGCGCTGGTGCTGGTGTTCCTGGTGGCGCCGATCCTGGTGATCGTGCCGCTCAGCTTCAACGCCGAGCCCTACTTCACCTTCACCGAGGGGATGCTGCGGCTCGATCCGGAAGCCTATTCGCTCCGGTGGTACCGCGAGATCGCCCAGAACGAGGTCTGGACCCGGAGCCTCGTCAACAGCCTCATCATCGGCGTGTCGGCCACCTTCCTCGCCACCGCCCTCGGCACGCTGGCCGCACTGGGGCTTGCGAGCCCCGAAATGCCCTCCCGGCGCCTGGTCATGAGTCTGCTCATCTCGCCCATGATCACGCCGGTGATCATCTCCGCGGCGGGGATGTTCTTCTTCTATTCGAGCGTCGGGCTCGGCCAGACCCATCTCGGCCTGATCCTGGCGCACACGGCGCTGGGCATCCCCTTCGTGGTCATCACCGTAACGGCCACCCTGTCCGGCTTCGACCGCAACCTGACCCGCGCCGCGGCCTCGCTTGGCGCGGGACCGCTGTACGCCTTCCGCCGGGTGCAGCTGCCGCTGATCGCACCCGGGGTGATATCGGGCGCGCTCTTCGCCTTCGCCACCTCGTTCGACGAAGTCGTGGTGGTGCTCTTCATGGCGGGGATCGAACAGCGCACGATCCCGCGCCAGATGTGGGCCGGGATACGCGAGCAGATCAGTCCCGCGATTCTGGCGGTGGCGACGTTCCTGATCGTGTTCGCGACGATTCTACTGGCCACGGTGGCCTGGCTGAGGAGGCGGGGGGCGGGGTAGGGTAGCCGATGGCCTTGATCGCATACCGGTGGCCCGTCGGAACCGCTACCTTGTCGGGAAGCGGGACGGTCATGATCGGAGATCGACCTCCGAACCATCGACAGCACGCGACGGAGGAGGGAAGGGAGCCAGGGATGGAGGTGATGCAATGACCGAAGCGACGCATCAGCCGATGAACCCAACCGGCGCGAGGGCGGTCCGGTGACCCCGGAATTCGTTGCGATCCTGGGTGTCGAGGCTTCCCTCCTGGCGATTGGCATCGCTCTCGCGGTCATGCTGGTCAGACTGACCGGCGTGCTGCGTATCGACCTGGAGATCCTGCGAGCGGATGTGAGCGCGCTTCGATCCGAGCTGAAGGGCGACATCGACGCGCTCAGGACGGAGTTGAAGGGTGCAGCGCTCAGGGGTGACATTCGAACGGGACTCGCCGACCGGCGAACATCATCGGTCGCGTGAGCGGACGTCTGGAACGAGCCTGGTCGGCACCTTCAAGCCGGTCATCCGGCGTATCGTCGATGTCACTCTGCGAGAATCACCCTGAGCCCTTCCAACCCCTCTTCCGAATTCGCCGCCATCACCGACCCGGTCACCGCCCCCACCCCGCCCCCCTCCACCCGCTCCACCACGCCCCCCGCCTCCGTCACCAGCAGCACCCCCGCACCGAAATCCCACGGCCCCAGACGCGACTCCCAGAACCCGTCCAGGATCCCGTTCGCCACATAGGCCAGGTCGATCGCCGCGGCTCCCGTCCGCCGCACCCCCGCGGTCCGTCGCAGCGCCCGGTCCAGCTGCGCCAGGTATTCCGGCAACAGCTCATGCGCCTTGAACGGAAATCCGGTACCTAACAGGTAACGATCCAGGCGCGCGGTCCCGCTGACCCGGATCCTCTCCCCGTTCTCCCGGGCGCCCCGTCCGCGCCCCGCCGTCCACACCTTGCCGAGCGCCTGCGCCTCGACCGCCGCCGCGATGGGTCCTTCCCCGTCCCAGACCGCCACCGAGGCCGCGTGGTAGGGGTGCCCGTGCAGGAAGTTGGTGGTGCCGTCGAGCGGGTCCACGAGCCAGAGATGCCCGTCGCCGGGCGCACCCGCGCGGCCGCCGCCCTCCTCCTCGGCCAGGATCGCGTGATCCGGGTGCCGTTCGGCGATCACCGCCAGCGCGGCTTCCTGGGCGGCCATGTCCACGTCCGAGACGAAGTCGCTCGCCGCGGTCTTCTCGTTCACCCACCTTCCGCCTCCCCTGCGCGCCGCCTCCCGGTGGACCAGGGCCGCCGCACGGGCGGCTTCGGCAGCCGTCGCCAGCAGACGCTCGACGCGTTTCCGATGTAAAGGCAGCATTACACTATGTCACCTTCAGTTTACATTCAGTGCGGCCACCCCCGTTTCCGGCGCAACCCGCCTCCCCGGACCGGTGGGGGAGTTCCCGCCAGGCAGCCCGTGGACACGGTGCTCGCGGGGCTTTTCCACGGACTGCCAGGGGCTGTTAACTTAGCATTCCCCCGGCGGGGCTCCGGTCTCGCCCCGCCGCATTGTCGCGACAACCCCCCCTCCCACCCGGCAACCCCACCCCCGCGCCCCCATGCCCGCCCGCAAGCGAGTCTACTCCGGCATCCAGCCCACCGCCGTGATGACCATCGGCAACTACTTCGGCGCCGTGCAGAACTGGGTCCGGCTGCAGGACGACTGCGAATGCGTCTACTGCGTGGTGGACCTCCATGCCCTGACCGCACCCTACGACCCCGCCGAGCTGCGGCGCGCATCCAGGGAGATGTTCGTCAGCCTGCTGGCGGCGGGGATCGACCCGGACCGGACCACCCTCTACGTCCAGTCGACCGTTCCCGAGCAGACCGAACTGTGCTGGCTGCTCGCCGCCCTCACCTCGCTGGGCGACCTCTCCCGCATGACCCAGTTCAAGGAGAAGTCGGGCCTGCTGAAGAGCGGCCCGGCCGACGACGACGGCGCGTTCGTATCCGCGGGGCTGCTCTTCTACCCGGTCCTGCAGGCGGCCGACATCCTGGCCTACCGCGCCGACCGCGTGCCCGTGGGGCAGGACCAGTCCCAGCACCTGGAGCTGAGCCGGGGCATCGCGCGGCGTTTCAACTCCCGTTTCGGCCGGCTGTTTCCCGAACCCGAGACCCTGCACACGCCCGTCACCAAGGTCCTCTCCACCGCGGACCCGACCCGCAAGATGAGCAAGAGCCTCGGTCCCCGGCACTACATCGGCCTCTTCGAGGAGGAGGACTCGATCAGGAGGAAGATCCGCTCGGCGGTCACCGATTCCGGCGTCCCCCCGGCCGCGGGCCACGGGGATGAGGGCGACGGCGACGGCCGCACGGCGAGCCCCGGCATCGAGAACCTTCTCACGCTGCTGGCCGCATGCGGCCACGAAGCCGACGCGGGCCGGATGCGCGAGGACTACTTCGCGGGTACCTTGCGCTACGTCGACCTGAAGGGAACGACCGCCGACGCCCTGGTGGCGCTGACCACGGAAATGCGTGAGCGCCGGGCCGACATCCTCCGTCGCGAGACCGATCTGGAAGGCCGGATCATGGCAATGGGGGAACGGGCGCGGACCATGGCGGGAGAGACCCTGGCGCTGGCCCGCGAGCGGATGGGGACCTACCCGCCCGCCGTCTGACCCGCGGGGCCGCCCCCCGCCCTGCCACCAAGGAGAACTCCCCATCGACATCAGCGGAGTGATGATCCCCGCCACCACCCCCTTCGACCCCGTCACCGGCGAGGTCGACGCGGTGGCGCTCAGGCGCAACGTCGAGAGGTGGGCGCCGACGGGCATTCGCGGCCTCGTCATAGGCGGCTCCACCGGCGAGGCCGTCCTCCTGGACGAGGGCGAGCGCGACCTGTCGTGGGATGTCGTCGCGCGCAGCGTGCCGGACGACCTGCTTCTCGTGGCCGGCACCGGCGCCGAGTCCCTGCGCGCCACCCTGCGCCTCACCCGCATGGCCGCCGGCCGCGGCTTCCAGGCCGTGCTGGTCCAGCCTCCCGCCTTCTACAGGGGCGCGATGACCCCGGCCGTCGTGCGCGACCACTACCTGGCCGTGGCCGACGCGGCGCCGGTCCCCGTCATCGTCTACCAGGTGCCGACCCGCTTCAGCACCCTCGACCTGCCCGCGGGACTGGTTGCCGAACTCTCCGCCCACGAGAACGTCATCGGCATCAAGGATTCGCGCGGGAAGCTGGAGACGGTGGCCGAACTGGTCACCCGGTGCGCCCGCGGCTTCCAGGTCCTCGTCGGCAGCGGCAGCCTCCTCTACGCCGCCCTCGAGACCGGCGCGGCCGGCGGCATCCTGGGCGTCGCCAACCTGGCACCCCGGGCCTGCGCGCGCATCCACTCGCTCCACGCGGCGGGCGACCGTGCCGGCGCGGGGAGACTCCAGGAACGGGTCGGCCCGCTGCACAGGGCGGTGGTCGGGGGCATGGGCGTGGCGGGCGTGAAGCGCGCACTGGACATGCTGGGCTACCGCGGCGGCCCGCCCAGGCCCCCGCTCGGGCCCCTTCCCGGGAGCCGCCGCGCCGAGCTCGCGGAGCACCTCACCCGGGCGGGCCTCCTCGCCGCCGGGGCGGCGGCGCGCGCGTGACGGGCGAGGCAATGGGCGCACGGGCGCCGGGCGGGGCGTGCACCGTCGTCGTGGGGTGCCAGTGGGGCGACGAGGGCAAGGGCAAGGTCGTCGACGTGCTGGCCGGCGACGCGGACGTCATCGCGCGCTACCAGGGCGGGGCCAACGCGGGGCACACCGTGCACGTGGGAGACCACCACATCGTGCTGCACCAGGTCCCTTCGGGTGTGCTGCACGCCGGGAAGCGGTGCCTGCTCGGCAACGGGGTCGTGCTGGACGTGGACAGGTTCTTCGCCGAACTGGACGGGCTGGCCGAGCGCGGCGTCGATCCCGGCGGCCGCGTCGGGGTGAGCAACCGGGCGCACGTCGTCTTCCCGTACCACAAGGCGCTCGACGCGGCCGCCGAAGAGGCCGCCCGCCGCAAGATCGGCACCACGGGGCGCGGCATCGGTCCCGCCTACGAGTCCAAGACGGGGCGGCGGGGGGTGCGCGTCGCCGACCTGCTGGACCGTGTTCGCGGGGTGGAGCGGGTCGGGCGCGCAATCGACTGGGCGCGGGCGCGGCTCCGCGAGCTGGGCGCGGACCCCGGCCTGGCCGGGACCGTCGAAGACGCCCTTGCCCTGGCACACCGCCTGCCGACGGTCGCCACCGACGTGGGGGACGAGCTCGCCCGGGCGCTCGCCGCGGGCGGGCGGGTCCTCCTCGAAGGCGCCCAGGGCACGGCGCTGGACGTGGACCACGGCACCTACCCGTTCGTCACGTCGTCCAACACGACGGCGGGCGCGGCGGCGGTGGGCGTGGGCATCGGCCCCACCGCGATCGATTCCGTGATCGGCGTGGTCAAGGCGTACACCACCCGCGTCGGCAACGGCCCCCTCCCCACCGCCTTCGACCCCGCGATGGACGAGCGCATCCGCCGACTGGGCGCCGAGTTCGGTGCCACGACCGGGCGTCCCCGCCGCTGCGGCTGGTTCGACGCGGTGCTCGCCGCCTACTCGGCGCGGGTGAACGGCCTGACCGGGATCGCCGTCACCAAGCTCGACGTCCTCGACACCCTCCCCGAGCTGAAGATCGCCACCGCCTACCGCATCGACGGCGAAACGCGCTCCCTCTTCCCCGCCTGCGTCCGGGAGCTGGAGCAGGCCGAACCCGTCTGCGAGACCCTTCCCGGGTGGCGGACGCCCACCACCGGGGCGCGCTCCATGAACGACCTCCCCGCCAACGCCCGCGCCTATCTCCACCGTATCGAGGAGCTCGTCGGCACCCCGATCGCGATGGTGTCGGTGGGGACGAGGCGCAGCCAGGTGATCCGGAAGTGGTGATGCGGCGGGTGTTCCGGGGAGTCCCATTTCACCATGGAACTGTCCCTCAGGGCGGTGTATCGTATCCAGAAAGCGATGACCGCGTCTTCGAAGGGGACGGCCTGACGCGATCAGAGTACACCGTCGTATTCTGGACCCCGTGTCCCGACTTAGGTACAGTACTTGAACAGCCCGCGACCAAGGGAGAATCACCTTGCTACGTCTGGAAATCCTGCCCCGCCTGATTGCAGACTCCTATCACGACACACGGCGGGAAGCATTTGAGGAAGCGAGCCGTCGCAAGGCCGCGCCGGTGGCGCCCGACGCCGTGACCCGGATTGAGGAGTCCCCGTACGGGGGCTACCGGGTCTACACCGTATCCTTGAGAGTGGCGATGGAAGTGTTCACGGATATGGCTGAATCAGGTGTGTTCCCCACGCCTTCCGGTGGCAGAAAATCGACACCCTACCGATGAGCGAAGAAACCGGCACGGACCTGCCCGCCCAGGCAAGTCCCGGAGGCCAACTCGAGTTGTGGGGCGAGATGCTGTCCGTAGAGCGCGAGCGGATAGCCAGCCGGGATCGGGCGGTCGAGGCGATGCGCGAAGGATTTGCCAAGCTGGACGCTGCTGACGAGCGGCAGTTCAAGTTTCACATCGACCGACTGCGCCGGGACGACGAATTCCGCAATCGCCGCTTGACGCATGTGATCCGATTGACATGGGTCGGGGTTGCAGTTGCTATCGGAGTGCTGGGTATCGTCTTGGCCATGCTCTTCTGGGGGGGTGAAGAGCAGCGTGCCACCGCGATTCTCCTTACTACGCATGCGCTGTCGGCCGGCGCCTTTTTCGCGGTAGGATTCCTGCTCGGCCGACGATCACGCGGTTGATCGGCGCGCACATCTCATTGAATCCCATTCCCGTCCCGGTTAGCTTCAAAAACTGTACCGCTTCCATCGCGGACACCGATGTTTGAAGACCTGAGCAGGAAGCTGGACGGGGTTCTGGGGCGCCTGCGCCAACGCGGGGTCCTCACCGAACCCATGATCCGCGAAGGCCTGCGGGAGGTGCGCCGCGCGCTCCTGGAGGCCGACGTCAACTTCAGGGTCACACGGGAATTCCTGGAGCGCGTCCGGGAGAAGGCGATGGGCGAACGGGTGCTCAAGTCCGTGTCGCCCGGCCAGCAGATCGTGGCGATCGTCCACGACGAACTGGCGCTCCTGGTTGGTGCGGACGGTGAAACGGCGCTCCGGTGGTCGCCGGCGCCCCCCACGGTCATCATGCTGGTGGGACTCCAGGGTTCCGGGAAGACCTCGACGGCCGCCAAGCTCGCCCTGCGGCTGAAACGGCAGCGCCGGTCGGTGCTCCTCGCCGCCTGCGACCTCCACCGCCCCGCCGCGATCGACCAGCTGCGCGTGCTGGGCAGGCGGGCGGGCGTCCCGGTGCACCACGAGGAGGGCGCCACGGACCCGGTCGAGGTGGCCGCCGCGGCCCACCGCCGCGCGCGCCGCGACAAGGCGTCCGTCCTCATCGTCGACACCGCCGGCAGGCTCCAGATCGACGGGCCGATGATGGCCGAGCTGGTCCGCCTCAAGCGGGTGCTCGAACCGCGCGAGATCCTGCTGGTCGCCGACGCCATGACGGGTCAGGAGGCGATGCGCATCGCCGACGGTTTCGACCGGGTGCTGGGCCTGACCGGCTTCGTGCTCGCCAAGATGGACGGGGACGCGCGCGGCGGGGCGGCCCTCTCGATCCACGGCGTGACGGGCATGCCGCTCAAGTTCGTCGGGACGGGCGAAGGGATGGACGCCCTCGAAGCCGTCGACCCGCAACGCATCGCCGGACGCATCCTCCGGAAGGGTGACGTGGTCGGGCTGGTCGAGCGGGCCCGGGCCGTCGTCGACGCCCGCGAGGCCGGAAGGCTGCAGGAGAAGGTGCTCGGCAGGGGGCGCTTCACCCTGGAGGACTTCCTGGTCGCCATGCGGCAGGTGCGGAGGATGGGTCCGCTGGACCAGCTCATGCGGATGATCCCGGGGGCCTCCCGGGCTCTCCCCGCCGGCGAGGTGGACCCGAAGAGGCTCAGGCACATCGAGGCGATCATCCTGTCGATGACGCCCGAGGAGCGGCGCCGTCCCGAGATCCTGAACGGGTCGCGCAGGAAGCGGATCGCCCGCGGCAGCGGCCGGCCCGTGTCCGAGGTGAACCGCCTCATGAAGCGGTTCTCCGAGATGGAAGAGATGTTGAAAACGATGAAGGGGCTCGCGCCCCTCAGATGAACCGGAACCCCAGAGAGCAATGTCCGTAAAAATCCGCCTCCGGCGCATGGGCAAGAAGAAGCAGCCCCACTACCGCATCGTCGCCACCGACAGCCGCTTCCCCCGAGACGGCCGGTTCGTCGAGATCCTCGGCTACTACAACCCGGTCCCCCACCCGGCCAAACTGTCGGTCGACCTGTCCCGGGTGGACTACTGGACGGGGCGGGGCGCCATCGTCTCGCCGACGGTGCGGAGCCTGGTGGCGAAGGCCAGGGCCGGAGGGGACGAGAAGGTCGCGCTGGCGGTCGCGGAACGCGCGCCCGGCGCGGAAGCGGATGCCCCGGCCTCCGCCGAGAACGGTGCCGCCGCCGACGCCCCCGCAACCGCGGCCGGGGACGAAGCCGCCGCGGACACCCCCGAAGCCGAAGCCGCGGACGCCCCCACGGCCGCGACCGGCGACGGCGACGCCCCCGAGGCTGACACGGCCCCCGAATCCGGCGACACCGCCGAGGCCGACGACACCGCTCCCGAATCCGGAGCCGCCTGAGCTTGACCGGGGGCGGCCATCCCCCGTTCCTCGTGGTGGGCCACATCAACAAGGTCCACGGCACCAGGGGCGAACTCTTCGTGTGGCCGCTGACCGACCACCCGGACAGCCATTTCACGCCCGGCGCCGTCCACCTCCCCGCCGGAGAGGGCGGCGACCACCCCTCGGCCACCCTCGCCGAACTCACCGTCGAGGCCGTCCGCCCCTACCGTAAGGGCTTCCTGGCCAGGTTCGCCGGCGTCGACGACCGTGCCGCCGCGGAGCGTCTGCGCGGCCGCTACCTGCTGCGCCCCTTCGACGCCATCGACCGGCCGGACGAAGACGAGGTCTTCTATCACGAGCTCCTGGGGGCCGCGGTGGTCCACCGTGACGGGTCCGCGCTCGGCACCGTCAGGGAGGTCTTTCCCGTGCGCCCGTCGGACCTCCTCGAGGTGGCCGGCCCCGACGGCGAATTCCTGCTGCCGTTCAACCGCCGGGTCGTCGTGGAGGTCGACCGGGAGCGGCGCCGGGTGATCGTCGACCCCCCGGAGGGGCTCCTCCCATGATGCGCATCAACATCGTGACCATCTTCCCGGAGTACTTCGCCGCGCCCCTGGAGACCGGCATCCCGGGCCGGGCCGCGCGTGCGGGGCTGGCCGGCTACCGCGTGATCGATCTCCGCGGCCACACCCACGACGTCCACCGCACCGTCGACGACGAGCCGTACGGGGGCGGTGCCGGGATGGTCATGAAGCCCGAGCCGTTCTTCGAAGCCGTCGAGGACCTGGCGCCCCGGGGGCCGGTCGTCCTCATGTCGGCCCGGGGCCGGCGCTTCCGCCACGCCGACGCCGTCAGGCTCTCGCTCGAGACCGAGATCACCCTGCTGTGCGGCCACTACAAGGACGTCGACCAGCGCGTCGCCGACCACCTGGCCACGGAGGAACTGTCGATCGGGGACTTCGTCGTGTCGGGTGGCGAGGTGGCGGCGCTGGCCGTCACGGACGCGGTCGTGCGGCTTCTGCCCGGGGCGCTGGGCGACCACGAGTCCGCGTCCTCCGACTCGTTCTACGACGAAGAGGTGATCTCGGCGCCGTCGTACACGCGGCCCGCGGAGTACCGGGGACTCAGGGTTCCGGAGGTGCTGCGGAGCGGCGATCACCGCCGGATCGAGGTCTGGCGGGCCGCGGAGTCGGAGCGGCTGACGCGCAGGCGGCGCGGCGGGTCGTAGCCCGGCGGCCCGGCGGCGGAGCCGCCCCGGCACCGTCGAATGGGCTAGCCTAGCGCGCCGGCGACACCTTCACGGGAAACACCTTCCGCCCGTCCGCGTTGTGGTCCCAATCGTGCGTGCTGTACCGAAGCTCGACTTCCGCGTCCCCGGGTTCCGTGAAGACCACGGTCGTCCCGTGTTCAAAACGAAGCAGTATTAGGGTGCAGACACCCGCGCCCTTATCCAGGTAGTCATACGGGGTCACGACCGCCGACAGCCCGTCAACGTCCACTTCGGTGTCACCGCCCTCGTGGCAACCGCCCCCCTGGGTCCAGACCGCCAGGCGCACCGGGACCCCGACCGTGGCCGTGTCCGGAATGTGGAAGTCGGAGTGGAGATCGTCGAAGGCGATGTGGCCGAACACCCGTTCCTTGAAGTCGAAGTGATCGATGCTGCAGGCGGGAAGGGCGGCCGCAGCCGTCGCGACCAGCAACCGGAGAGTGTGGCGGGGGGCTCCACGCGCGCGTTTCCGTTGGGCCCCGCGGTGAGGAGCGGAGGTGAACAGGGGCTGGCAGCGCGCCTTGCCAGCCCGGCGCCTCGCCGCTCTCGGTGCTCGCGGGGCTTCATCCACGGACTGCTGGCGTATCATGTAGGTTCTCCCTTGGCCGGTTTTGGTCACGCCCGTCCAAGTGGAACATACGGTCAGGCACATCGCGCTTTACACTGCACTCGGAGGTCAGCCCGCAAGCGGCCTGGGAGTCCGCGGGCTCCTAGTTCACGTCACACGTGATATGGCGTAAGACGGTGCGGCGGGTGCTGAAGAGCGCCATCAGAACGTGGCGGCGCGTCGGCCGGGTGATCCCGCCGCGGCGCAATCCCGACTTCGCGGCGGGGAGCAGGGGCGTCCCAATCGAGCATGCGGCTGTCCCTTGATTTGCCGCGGCGGCGGGCGTGCGGTTTCCGGGGGGCCGGAGCCACGGGCCCCTTTCCACAGGAACGTCCCGAATCACGGGTTCGCGGTCCCGTCCGAGCATGAGCGTCCCAAATCGTCTGATCACAGGCCGATTCGACCATGTACGGGTTCGGATTCGCGCTCTCGCGGCGAGGGGGACCGCTTCCACGATGCCCCCCGGGGGCCGCTGGAAGGCCCAGGGGCGCGTCC
>JAPPGI010000128.1 GCA_028874985.1 Gemmatimonadota bacterium
GAGTGTGCCATTTTCAATGCCCGAAAGTGTGCCGTTTTCGATGCCCATTGACACCACGCCAAGTGCTCCGACGGATACGCGGATACCGCGCCGGTGGGGTCTTTCGAGGCCAACGCGTGGGGTTTGTTCGATGTTCTGGGTAACGTCTGGGAATGGACGGAAGACTGCTGGAACGACAGCTACAACGGTGCCCCGGCGTTCGGTGACGCTTGGTTGTCCGGAGACTGTTCGAAGCGCGTAATCCGTGGTGGATCGATGGTTGAGGGTCCCGACGACCTGCGGGTGGCGTTCCGACACGGCACTTCCTCCACGCGGCGCGACTACCGCTTCGGTTTCCGTGTTGCTCGGGTGATCCGCGAGATTCGCTGACCCGGCCGTTCCGTTTCAGGACTCCGTTTCCCTGTCGGCCAGACTCTCTTGCCCTATGCTCGGGGACCTCGGTGTCCGGTTGGCGCCGGTCAGTCACAGGATAGGGGCACCCAGTCGCCACATGGTCGAGGCCGACGTTCGGAGAAGTCCGCATCAGGGTCCGGCTTGGGAGTGTTGGCTATCTTGCAGAAAGCACTTGGCGGAGGCCCGCGAGCCTCACCTGCGGGTCGCCTTACACCAAGACCGAATAGAATGGAGATCTGATGAGTCGTGAGAAGCCGGACAGCTACGAAGTCACCCCGGCGACCATAGACGGCTACCTGGAGGCGTTGTCGCGGTTCGTGGCGTTCGTTTCCTACCGTGATCCGCGGCTCCGGGAGGAGGCCAGGGCGGCGGCTAGGGCCATAAAGCAGGAGGCCACGGCTAGCGGTATGGTCGCGGAGATGGGTTCCATGGGTTACGACAGAGCAATAGGCTTACTCACTGCGGTGAGCCGGTTGGAAACCATATGGGAGACTATGGAATGAGCCCGGAAACGTCTGTCCGAGGCCCATCAGCCCTGAACTCTGTCTAAGCCGCCCCCCTCGCGACGTGGGAGGATGTGGGTTCGTCTCGGTTCGAGTCCGGGGTGGAGGTTGGGGCGTGGTTTGCTGTCACCCGCAGATGCAGCGCAACACCAGTCTGCACGGCCTCGTTGACCGCCAAGCCGCTCCATGGATCGCGATAGGTGCGGCCCTTCGATTTGACATCTAAACACCTCTGCTGCCAGAACGGTCCACAACACCCAGGTCCCGCTCCTCGCCCGGAACCTCGTACTCCGCGACCCACAGGTGGTCCAGAGCATCGGAGATTACGAGGTGAACAAAGGGAAGCGCTCGAGACGGGGGCTGTCGGGCGCCTGAATCGAGTGTCGTGCTCACATGCCGTATAATATATGACTCATTTGGCGGATTATACGAATATTGTATACATAATCGGTCATTATCTCTTGTAATGTCAGGGACGTATCTTGACCCCACACCCAGATTCGGGTATCGTAGTCCCCAGACACGACCACTCGCAACCGGAGTCACCAAGCTGCCGACCACACCGGAACTCCGGGAGATTCTGGCTCACACCAGCTGGTGGGCCGAGCCCCGGACATGGGTTCTCCGAGATCCGGACCTCCGAAGCGCCCGAGAGGCTCCATTCGAGTACACGGCGGGAGTTCTTGAAGATCTGACCCCGGGCGGGCTCTACCTGCTGCGCGGCCCCAGGCGCGTCGGGAAGTCGGTCGAGGTCAAGAAGAAAATACAGGAGCTCATCGACACCGGCGAAGATCCGCGTCGCATCATCCACGTCGCTGCAGACCAGCTGACCGCCTCGGACCTTCGGCGAGTGGTGAATGCCGCGCGCGACCTCCTTCCCGACGAGGAACGTCGCTTCTGGTTCTTTGACGAAATCACCGCGATCACCGATGGCTGGCCACCCGCGATCAAGTGGCTTCGCGACAACGACGGTCGATTCGCCCGGGACACCGTCGTTCTAACCGGTTCCTCCGCCGCCAAGCTGACCGAGGCGGTCAAGGCGCTCGCCGGCCGACGCGGGCACGCTGTCAACTCGGATCGAGTCCTCCTCCCGATGTCCTTCCGCGACTTCGCCGCGGCACGCGCCGACGCCGCCCCGGACCGGGCCGGTGGACGTCCGCCGAGCGACCTGGGGCCATTCCCCGTGGCCGACCTCACTCATTCCACGCTGGCAGAAGCGGTTCGAGTACTCGCGCCCTGGTTGCCCCAACTGGTCGACGCCTGGGAGACCTACCTGTCGGTCGGGGGATTCCCGCAGGCCATCGCGGTGCACGAAACCGAGTCGGGGACACCGGGGGGCGCATTCTCTTCCGCGTTCAGCGCGGATTTCGACAGCGGAAGACTGCGAGCCCTGAAGCAGAGCCTCCTCGACGTGATCCACGGGGAGTCGTTTCGGAAAGCCGCGTGGTCCCTGACTCAGACCGGTGCCTTCGTCCAGCGACTGGCCAGGGGGATCGCATCACCCACCAACTGTCTCGACATCGCCACGGACATGGGCACATCCGCGAAGACCGTCCGCCGCCGAATCGATGCCCTTCGCGAGAGTTTCTTGGTCTGGCCGTGCCATCGGGAGCACGGTCTCCGGCCCGCGCTGCGATCGCAGGAGAAGACCTACTTCACGGACCCCATCTATTCGAGCCTTTCGCCGCGCGCACCGCAGTCCAGCGATTTCGGACCGATGTCCGAGCAACAACTCGGAATGGCCCTGGTCCGGTCATTTGCGCGGAATGATCCGGGTGGCTACCTGAACTTCGACGCGGTGCTCCACCACAGAACGCCGACCCGCAAGGAAATCGACTTCGTGGGTCCCGGGTTCGGAGGCATCGCAATCGAGTCGAAGTATGTTGATGGCGAGCGCTGGAGGCGGGCGATCCGGACGATGAGGGCGTCTCGCTGGCGGGGTATCGTGGCGACGCGCAGCGCTCTCGATCTGGGCGATCCCGAGGTGATGGCGGTGCCGACGGCGGTCTTGGCCTGGCTGATCGGGGGCTGATGTGGTGAGAGACCCGCTGTACCGGGAGATTCGGAGGCGGCTTGAGGAAGGACCGAATCCGGACGACTTCGAGCGGTGCGCGGTGGACCTGCTCCGTGACGTCTACCCGGAGCTCGTTCCGATTCGCGGAGGGGATGACGGGGGGATGGACGGGGCCATCGCGGATCCGCGCGGGGCTTCCCCGATTCCACTGGTGGCGACGACCGGCAGGAACGTGATCGGTAACCTGACGAAGAATCTCACGTCGTACCGGACCCAGGGGGGAACTGCTGGCAAAGCGGTGGTCGCCACGTCGCAGACACTGACCGGCCGCCGAAGAGCCAACCTGGCGAAACGTGCCGAGGAGCTGGGGTTCGTTCTTCGCAATATCCATGACCAGGCGGACTTTGTGGGTCGGCTGTACCGTGATCCGGCTTCGCGACGGGAGCTTTTTCCGGGCCTGACCGGGAAGCCGCCCGCCTTGTCCGTCTTCCCGAGATCGCCGCGCCCATGGCCGGCGACCGAACTGCTCGGACGGGACGAGGAGCTGGAGCGGCTCCGGCGAGCCGAGGGTGACGTGGTCTTGTCGGGCCAGCCGGGCGTGGGGAAGACGGCGCTCCTGGGAACCCTGGCCGGAGAGGGGCATGGGCTGTTCGTGGTTTCGCGAGACATCGGGAAGATCGCGGACGCGTGCCGCGAATTCGACCCGGAGCGGGTATTCGTGGATGACGTGCATCTCGATCCGGCATCCCCGCGCGACTCCCTGCTGAGTGAACTCCTGCGAGTCCGCCGGGAACTCGGGATGAGGTTCAAGATCATGGCGACGACCTGGCCCGGTCACGAGGATGACGTCCGGCAATCGTACTATCTGGACGGTCAGGTCCTCCGAGTAGATCCGCTTGATCGTGCTACAATGACAGACATCGTCCGCAGGGTGAACCGTCGATTCACCGATGTGTTGATCGGTGAGATCCTCAATCAGAGCGAAGGGAGACCCGGGCTGGCCGTAACCTTGGCCCAGTGGGCACTGCGGGATGAACTGGAGGACCTGGTGAACGGGCGATTGTTGCTCGGCGAGATTGCGAGGGATCTGCCGCGCCCGGAATCGACGCTCGACGCCCTCGCTCCGTTCGCGCTGGCCGGCACCCACGGGATGACACTCCCTGCTGCCGCCCAGCCACTGGGGTGGCCGGAAAGCGACCTGAGGGCGGCGCTTCGTCCTGTCTCCGGGACAGGGATTCTGCACGAAGCCGATGAAAGTGATCCCGATCGCCGCTTCATCGGCGTCAAGCCCGAGGCGCTAGGGGTAGCACTCGTGGAACGTGCCTATTTCTCGGGAGTCCTCAGCATGCCGGTGGTGCCCGCGCTCGAGCAGGCGGCGGATCCTGATCCCTTCACCCAAACGCTCATTGAAGTGTTGTGCCGAGGCGGGCGAGTTCCGCACGGACTCATTCGAAGGAGACTGGTGGAACTACACCGCGTCAGTTGGCCGGGGGGCTTGTGGGAGGCCTACGTGAGGACCGGAGAAGAGGCCGCCAGATGGGTGTTGGAGACGCACCCGGACAGGATACTGTCCGTAGGCAGAGCCGCGCTCGGGATCATGCCCGACGCTGCGTTGGACGGTCTGCTCGACGCGCCGGCCGAAGGCAACCTAGGCACAGGCGACCCCACGCAAGTCATCGAGAACTGGGTGCGGTCAGGGCTGCCGGGAAGAGACGCGACTGAGCGTCGTATTCGGCTCATTGAGCGCCTGGCGGCATACGTTCGTTCCGCGCAGGGTGAGCACCGTGAGCTGTGGACCAATAGACGGTTCTCGGAAGCGGACCTCTTTCGCGCAGCGTTCTCGCTGGAAGTGAGCGCGTGGCATTCGAATCCGCTTGACGACATGACCCTCCTTGTGACGTCAGGATCCCTTCGCGGCAACGAAGTCCGTGAGATTGCCCGGTTATGGCCCACCGCCCTAGACGCGCTTCGAGTCCTCGGAGACGACGGAGTACGATGTGCGTGCCGGATCATCGAAGAGTGGACGGGGAGGCTCCGGATACGCGGACAACACCCGGATACCAACCCGACTGCTGAGAACGAAGCTCTTCGGATGCTGCAAGACGTCATCGAGCTGGCCGAAGGGGCGCCCGGAGTGGTGATGTGGGCCCGCCGACTGGCTCGCTACCGCAAGCTGGAAGTAGACCTTCCCGGGCTGGATGATCCGCTTCTCGACAGGCTCTTCCCGGCGACCGACCGTCCGTGGGACTCGTTCCCCACCGATGTCATTCTGGCCACCGCACGTGAGGTGGCGGACGAATGGAAGCGCGAAGACCCACGAACGGTGGCGCGCCGAATGATGTACTATGAGCGGCAACGCGAACTGGCGGATCACATCTACCCGAATGTTCTGGGATACGTCCCCGAAGAGATTGCCCAGCGGGTCGACAGGCCCTCGAATTGGCTGAAGGCCTTTCTCGACCAACGGGCTCCTGCATCGTGGGTTCAACCGCTCCTTGAAGGTGCGGTCGCGGCTTCGTCGGCAAGCGACACAGCGTGGGAACTGGTTGGGCGTGACACGGACTACGCGTTGGTTTGCGTGCGTGTCGGGCTGAGCCTTTCAGGGCTCTCCGACAGTGCTGTCGGCCACATCCTGGGGGCGGTCATGCACGTGGTGGCGAAGCGCCACGACCTCGTGCCGTGGGGCGATCTCTCACACGAGTGGCAGTGTCGTCTCCTGCAGGATGGCGACGCGAAGGTACGGGCCGCGGCAGCCGGGCCGTTGTGGCATGTTCATCGTGGGATTCGGCCGAGCGGAGCGTTGGGAAGGCTGCTATGGGACGCGGCCGTGGAGTCCGGCGACTCGGCGTTATTGGAGGAACTGCTCGGAAAAGACCGCATGGTGGCCCGTGCCTGGGTTCTGCAGCAAGCTCGTGTCTTCTCTTCCCGGCGGACGGGCCACGAGATTGCCCCGCCATGGGAACAGATCGAACTGCCACTGGCGAAGGGTGTGGTCCGCTTGGGGGATCTGTCGCCCAGCAGGTACCTGAGGCTTGTCAAGACGGCGATCGCTGCATTGACGATCGAAGACCGGCGCGATCTGATCCTCGCCATCCCGGCGCATGCGGATCGGAGGTTCTTCGGCAACCTGGTCGGTACCGACCCGGATCTCTACCGAGCGCTGCTCGAACGCCACGTCCCTGTGACCGCGCGCCTGGAACCGCTATGTGGGGAGCCCTCGGAGAGAATGATCCGGACGGCGCGCGAACACGGCTTGCCCATTCGCGGTGATGAATGATCTGATCGGCAATGACGAATTTAGTATACATAATCACCTGTATACGGCAATAAATGTATACTCAATACGATTTGTCCGGCCGTGACGCATTTTCCGGCCCCCGCCGCTCCAGCGGCCACACTTGAATCGTCTCCACCCCGAGTTCATCCATCGAGTGGCCCAGGATGTAGTCCTCGCCGATCTCGTAGACCAACCCAAGCTCGGCAGGTTTCTCAACGAATCCCAGCACGTGGCCCTCCGGGTCGAACACGGTCCAGAGCGGGGCCGGCCTTTCCTCTCGGGGAAGGTCGAATTCCCTGATCCAGAGGTGGTCGAGCGCGTCGACCATGATCGAGGTGAACACGGGGAAGTGCTCGGCGACGGGCGCGGAACGGTAGTTGCGGCGATGGTATTCCTGCTCGGTCGGCGTCGCTTCGGGATAGTACAGGAGAATGCGCGACTCGATGTAAGCCTCGAGGTCCTCCGGTGTCGGCACCCGGGGACCGTGTTCCCGCCTCACGATCCGGGCGAGGGACCCGTCTGCCCCGTAGGCCCTGATCTCGTACCGGCTCGACACACCGATGGCGATCAGATCGCCCCAGAATCCCCATACCGGTTCCCTGCCGAAGGTCGGCATGTGCTGCATTTCCCGGTCGGTTCCCTCGTCCACAAGGACCGACGGCTCCCAACTCGGGTGCGCCCCCAGCGCGGTTCGTAACCCGCCATCGCCGTCCCTGAGCTCCATGACGAGCGATCCGCGTATTCCGACAGGAGCAGTATCGTGGCATCCGTGGCGCGGTATAGCAGGTAGGGCTCCTCGCCGTCGCTGCTGCCTATCAACACGCCGGGCTCGGGTCCGATCCGCCATCCAAGGCGCGAGCCGGCCGGGCATGCCACACCTGAATGGATTCCCGGCCGGGCGCGAGCAGATCAAGCCTTCGGCGGAAGGCGAAGGTGGGTTTGCGGGGCGCTGCGGACAACCTCGTGGGTAGGGCATCCGGGCTTTTCGGCACCCGCGGCCCTCGCCAGCTTTAGATATGGCCACAACGACAACGCAACGTTCCTCAGGCGCTGTCACCCACGTCAAATCGGGAGCAATCGACATGACCGGATCACGTCCCCACACCCACGCAATTCCATACGCCCGCGCCTGCCTGTTGGCCGTGGTGTCCCTGTCCCTCGCCTGCGAGCGGATCCCCGACTCGGGCGACGCTGCCGATCCCGTGGTCGAGACCCACACCATCGGCGACACGACCGTGGTCAGAACCGTGAGCGGGAGCGTCTGGGGGGGAGACGCCACGCTCGTGCCGGAAACCGCGATCGGCGAGCTGGACGGACCGGACGAGTACCTCTTCGGTTCCGTCCGCTCGATCGCCGTCGACGATGACCACAACGTGTACGTGCTGGACGGACAGGCCCGGCACGTTCGCGCCTACGACTCGGAGGGCACCTACCTCAGGACGCTGGGAAGGGACGGCGAGGGGCCGGGTGAGTTCAAGGTGCCCATCGGGCTTGCCATCTCCGAAGGCCGCCTGCTCGTGAGGGATCCGGCGAACGGGCGTGTGCAGCTGTTCGCGCTGGAGACGGGGGAGAACGAGGAGTGGAGGTACCTGCCGAGCGATTACTTCATGAACACCCCGCTGTACCGCGATGACCACGGCCGAATCTATGTCGACATCTCGGATCCCCAGGTGCACTTCATAGTCATGGACTCCGACGGCACGCAGCTCGACACGATCTCGCCCCCCGCAGCCCCCGTCGACTTCGACGACGACAAGTACTCCATGAGCGCCGTGAGCGAGAGCGGAGACCAATGGATGTCCGTCGGCGCGACCGTTCCGTTCAGCCCGAACTGGTACTGGACGGTCCACCCTACCGGCCACTTCCTGTCGGCCCTGTCAACCGCGTACCGAATCAACCTCGAGCGGGAGGGTGGCGTGCTGCGCATTGAGAGGAACCACACACCGGTGGCGGTGTCGGACGATGAACGCGACCGCCATGAACGGAGGATCGTGGACAGGATGCGCGAGGTCGATGCAGGGTGGAGCTGGGACGGTCCCTCCATTCCGGACCACAAGCCGCCGTTCAGGGGCCTTGCCGCCGGAAGCGACGGCCGGATCTGGGTGAGGCTCTGGACGGAGGCGCAGCGGGTCCCGAACGAGGAGCACGACCCGGCCGATCCCGAGTCCCCTCCGTTCACCTGGGTCGAGCCGCACCGGTACGATGTCTTCGAAGCCGACGGAACCTATCTCGGGGCCGTGGTGCCGCCCCAGGGATTCAGCCTCTCGGCCCCTCCCGTTTTCGGCCGTTCCTTCGTCTGGGCGGTGGAGCGCGGGGAGCTGGGTGTCCAGCGGGTCGTCCGCTACAGGATCGCGTTGCCTGGTTCCTGACCGCGCGACTCTAGGTTGTACAACGGGGGAGGAAGCCGGGCGACGGGTTCCGGTTCATCCGCCCGAACCCAACCCCTCCCGCCTCAACCGCCGCTCCAGGCGCTTCGCCAGGTACGCCGTGAGCGGTTCCATGAGCTCCACCGCGAGCGCGCTCGCCGACGCTTCCCGCCGGTCGGGGTCCAGGTCGTCGAGGTACACCGCGATGCTCACGCCCACCCCTTGGTCGTGGTTTAGCAGGTGAGCCGGTGGCACGCCGAGTATGCCCGCCCGTAGTTCCGGCGCCACCGGACATGCCGATATCCAGTCCGCGTTACGCCGCGAGGCCGCGCGCCCCGCTTCCCCGGGCACGACCAGGAGACCCAGCAGCACGACCGAACCTTCCCGTTCAGCCATTCCGTCGCCCAGTACCACCGAAGCCGCCGGCGTCCCCGTCTTGGCGAAACCGTAGACCTCGTAGCCGGCGGCCCCCGGGAGCTCACCGACCCTGTCTTCCAGACGACGAAGCGCGGGCGCCAGCCGCGCACCCGTTCCGCCGGGCCGGGCAACCATCTCCATCGCGTGCAGGATCCGGCGCCGGGCGCCGGGATGGATGACCTCGGCGGACAGAAGTCCCCCGTCCCCCACACGCCCCACCAGCCGCCCCCGCACGTCGCGTCCCGTCATGAGCCGCGACATCGCCTCGGCCAGCTGGAAGTTGCTCCACCGCGAATTCTCGCCGCCGAGGAGCAGGTTCACCCAGTCCGTGCGGAGCTCCTCGACGGTGTTGAGGGCGAGGTTGGTCACCTGCGGCGACACGGCCGAGAAGCGGAGCGCCGTGATCGTGGGGTGCGCGGTGTCTCCGGCCGCCTGCAGCGCCTCGATGGGGTCGCGCCAGAGATCGAGGCGGTAGCGCCCGGCCCGGTAGGCCTCGTCCAGCTCGGCGGGTCCGGTGCCGGCCGGGGCGCGTTCCCGGTACGCGGCCGCGCCGGTGAGTCCCTCGAGGGGGAGACCCGGGGCGAAGTCGGCGTCGACCAGGCGCAGGTCGCCGCACGCATCGCCGGTGAAGGGGAGACCTTCGTCCAGCACCAGGTTCACGACCTGGTCGCAGAACCTCACCGGGCGTCCTTCCCCGGCACCGGCTTCGCGCGCGGCTCCGTCCACCAGGCATTCGGCCATTGCCACGCCCTCGCCACCGCAACTGCCCACCGCATCCCCCGCGAGCAGCGCGACCGTCGCCATCTCGACCATGTAGCGGTTGCACGAAGTCCGGATGAACGTCTCCACCCCCTCCCAGTCCCCGTGCCCGATCGACCCGTACGCGACGGGCAGCGGACACCCGAACACGTCCTCCACGTCGCCCGCCGCGTGCTCCGGCAGTTCCAAGTCCAGCATCCCGGGAAACGCGGTCGCGACCGCCGCCGCCCAGAACGGCTTCAGCGCCGACCCCACCGGATGCGCCACGAGGTTCTGGTTTCGCAGGTAACGGAAGCGAAGCCGGCGGGGCAGCTGGCGGTACTCGTCCACCTCGGGCTCGCCCGGACAGCTCGGCATGGCGAGCACGCCGCCCGAGTGCGCGTCCATGATCAGCGCCGAGGCGGCGCGCGGCCGGTCCCTCAGCCTCAGCCGCTCGCACCAGCGGTTCACGACCTCCTGCCCAGCCGACTCCAGCTCGCGGTCCAGGGTCAGGCGGATGTCCATGCGGGACACCGGACCGTCGTCGCGCGCCGATGGGGTCGACTGCAGGCCCCCCTCGACCGCCAGCCCCAGAGCGCCGACGAAAGGTGCAAGGCGGGGAACGAGGTGCCTTCGCTCGTCACCCTCGCCACGCCCCCGGGTGGAGATCAGTTCGGCCCGGTCCGACCCCTCGACCAGGTAGGTGAAGATTTCGCCGCCGTGCTGCATCTGGACCCAGTCGCCGGTCTCCAGGCGGACGATGCGGCCGGGAGGCAGGGCGAAACCGTCCAGCCGCAGCCTTGACGTTGAAGCGACATCGCGCCGGTCGGCGAGCACCGGACCGTCGCCGACGAAGAAGGCCTCGGCCGCGATCTCGCGGGTGCGCGGGATCTCGAAGCGGAGGAACTCCGTGCGCACACCTGCGCCCCGCCGACCCGGATCGACGCGCGCGTTCGCGGTGACGCCCACCCCGCCGAGCGGATGCATGAGGTGCAGCCGCTGGTCCCGTCCCCCCAGAAACGAGGCCCCGCGGTCGGCCCGCGCGAAACGCACCGAGCCCGTCCACCTCGGGACGCGGTTGTAGGGCAGGTCGACGCGGTGGTGGAACGGGTCGACGCCGAGCAGTCTGCACCCGTCCGCGAGGAAGGGCGAACGGGCCGCCGCCGGATTGTCGTTGAAGCGGCGGACGTCGGCCCGGAGGTAGCTGGACCGGAAGAAGCGCTCGTCGGGCGAACCGGGGGCGAGGGCGACGACGATCGAGTCCTGCACGCCGCAGCGCAGCGAGAGCCCGCCCCGCGCGACAATCCCGTTGGCGCGCTCGACGAAGCCCTCCGGGGCCCAGTAGCCCGCCGGTTCCTCGCCGATGGTCGCGGCGAGGAGGAGGGCGAGAAGGGCGATGGCGGACCACATGGTGCCGCGGTTCATTGTGCGGCGTCCATTTCCCGGGCCGACGTCCACGCCCCCACGCCCATGGCGATCAACGCCAGCCCTTCCAGGGTGTCGCCGAGGGAATCGAGACCGAGCAAGTAGACGTTCTTGCCGGTGAACAGCACGAGACCGTAGTTGGCGAGGATCATGTAGGCACCCGCCGCCGCGAAGGACACGAGCGCCGCAACGGAGAGAACCCGGAGCGGGTTCGTCCACGGATCCGCGGGGGGCAGGAACTCTTCGCGCGCCTCGGAAGCAGCCGTCGAGACCCCCGGCGACCACAGCCACGCCTTGAGCCCGTCCGGAACGACGCACGACGCGGAGCCGGCGACAACCGGAATCAGGGTGACCGCCAGTCCGAGGACAACGAGGGTTCCCACGACGACGGCGTTGGCGGGAGACGGAAGGCCCACCGCGGCGACCAGCACGAACACGGCCGCGACGGCCATCGCGGCGGCCGGCCGGGGAACCGCCGCGCTAGCCGGTGCACGGCTCCCCAGTCGGCGCCGGGGCGGAACAATGGGCACGAATACCGCCATGAGCATTCCCGCAAGCCCCAGCGTCCCCAGCAGCCCCCACTGGCTCGCCAGCAGGCCGGTCACCATGTGCTCCCGGGGCGCGGTGCCGCGGATCTGGGGAGACACCGACCCGGCCAGGAAGCCGCGGCCCGTCCAGTTGCCGCGCGTGTAGGAGCGCATCGTCTCACGCATGACGCCGAGGGCCTCGCTGCGGCTCTCGCCGATCAGCCGAAGCGCGTCGGGGTCGCCGCGTTCCAGGAGCAGGAGTTCGTTGCGGCTCCAGTCCTCCAGCCGGGAGGCGGCCGCGACCCGGTCCGACATGCCGGGCCGGGCCAGGTCCGGGGCGAACTGCAGCGCGACGAAGAGGAACGCGGGAAGGGTCCCGAGGAGAGCCGCGCCGGGCCCCACCCTCCGCGACCACCGCCACCCCGTCCACGCCAGGACGATCAGCGGTCCCGGCAGTGTCGTGAGCAGAATTCCGAAATCGGAGATCCGGACGCTGGTGGCGACGTATGCCAGCGTGAGGAAGCCGGCCAGGTCCAGCCAGGCGGTCGCGACGGCGGCCGGGACGAGGCCGGGAACGGCCGACGTGACGCGCCGGTGGTGGCCGGCAACCAGCAGCGCAAGGCAGACGAGCGCGGCCGGCGTGTAGAGCACCGAGAGGCCGAGGCGGGTTCCTCCCAGGGTCAGTTGCTCGCGGAATCCGGCGATGTCCAGGAGGACCCGGCCCAGGAAGAGGAGGGCGCCGAGGAGGACGCCGGTCCAGGGAGTCGGAAGGTGGCCGCGCAGGGTCTGTTCGATCCGGCGGGTGGGAGGGAGGCCGCGAAGGCGGAGGCCGGGGCGGCTGCCGCGGAGCCGGCGTGAGAGTGTGGTGGCCGTGCCGCGGACGGGGCCGAGCCTGACCGAGGTGACGAGGAGCACGACCGCGCAGAGGACGCCGGCCTTGGCGCGGCTGTCCGGGAAGAGCGCGAGGGCCAGGACGGCGAGGGCCGCGCCGAGCGCAACCGTGACGGCGGGGGCGAGGTGGGCGCTGCCCCGTAGCCGTTGCAGGGAGGTGGCGAGGGGGGAGGGGCGGTCGGGCACCGCGCCCATGAACCCGCCGGAGAAGCCCCTGGGGGTGAGGGCGACGCCGGTGGTGGGGGTGGGGTTCCCGTGCGCGATCCGGCCCGCGAGGCACACCAGCCAGGGGATCGCGGGGATCAGCCAGAGCGAGATCTGGTGGCCCTCGTCCACGAAGGGAAAGCGCGCCTTGGCCGACAGCGACGCGAGGAGGCGGAGCGACGCGAGCCCCAGCGCGGCGAGGGCGACCGCGCGGGCCGCTCCCGAGGCTTCCAGGAGCGTGAAGGGGAGCGCGGCGATAAGGAAGAGGACGGCCAGCAGCAGGAGGAAGCCGGCCGACACGCCAAGCCCGTCGACTCGCAGCAGCAGGCCGCGGTCCCCGTCGCTCAGGGTGAAGGGGCGGCCCGTTTCCCAGCGGGCCAGACCCGACGGCGTGAGCAGCTCGAACCAGCCGGCGGCCGAGGCGTCCGGGAGACGCACGACCGCCTGGGCCGCGGCGGCGAAACCGTTGGCCGGAGACGACAGGGAGATCTCGGCGCCCGTACCCGCCGCGTCCCCCACCGACACGCGAAACGGGTGGAGATCGTCGCCATCCGCTCCGCGCTCGATCCCGCGCCCGGCAGGCAGTGCGGACAGCTCCACCGCATGGATTTCCGGACGCGGCCCCTGCAGCGTCAGCCACCGGCCGTCCACCCGGGCCCGATAGCCGCGCAACGGGCGGATCCCGTACCGCTCCACCTCGGCCAGGCGCGGCTCGGGGAAGTCCCGGTACGGCAACCCGGCCACGCTGAACCGCCTCCCCGCCCCCACCCCCACCCTCGTCACGGCTTCCTTCACCACACCCCCGGCCGACACCACCTCGACCCCGTCATCCAGCACCACCACCCCCGCACGACCACGGTCATAGTACAGAAACGACCTCACCCCGGCGGCGGCCCCCACCCCCCCATCCCCCACCCCCGCCAGCAGGTCCCCAAGCGGGTACGTCCTCTGAAACACGCTGGGACGACGCGGAAACAGCCCCATCACCCCCGCCCCCTCCGGATACGGCACCTCCACCCTCGCTTCGCCCCCCGCGATCCCCCCCTCCCCCCCACCCGCCCGCACCACCACCTCGTCCACCGTCCCCGTCACGCCCAGCCACCCGAGCACCGGCACCCGCCTCCTCGCGAACGCCAGCTCCGCCTCCACCCCCTCGCGCCGCACCGTGATCCGGTCCCCCGGTTCCAGCGCCACCGAGCGCAGCACCTCCCAGCGCGCACCTCCCCATCCGCGCGGGGCCCGCACCGCCACCACGCCCAGCGACCCTCCGGCGGCCGTCACGAACACCGAGGGCTCGCCGTCGCCGGCGGTATCCACCTCCAACACCGCGACCGGTTCGTCCCCGATGCCGGGGACATGAAGGTCGGCAGCGTCCCGGTCCCCCGAGATCGTCCGGGGACGTGCCGGGCCTTCGTTCGCGGCCCCCACCTGGAAGCGCTGGCCCAGCAGCCGCACCTGGTACGAAGCGAGGCGGTCGCGCGCGACCCAGATCTGCCCCGTGACCAGAACGCCCATGGCCAGCACCCAGAACGACCCGTTCGGACCGCGGCCGGGGCGCTTCATCATCCGGCGCGCGCCTAGGAGCGTCACCGCGCCGAGGAGCAGGATCGTCATCGCGGGGCGTGCGGGTCGTCCGCGGGCAGCAGGCGGGTCGATTCACCTGCCCGCCGGGCGACCTCGGCGCCGTACAGACGGGTGCGGGTCAGCAGGGTGAACCGCCACCAGCTGATGAAGACCAGCGTGGCCGCGCCGAGTAGGGCGAGGGTCAGCAGGGCGACGCCGGCCGCCGCCGCTCGCGGTGCGTTCCTGGCGCGGTAGCGGAGGCGCTCGAAGGCGGCGCCGAAATCGCCCCGGGACCGGGTGAGGAGGGCGAGCGTTTCGGAGCGGTAGACCTGTGCGGGCCGCAGCCCCGCGTGACTCACCGCGGCGTTGAGGGTGCCGAGGTAGGGGCCGGCGTCCCGGGCCCGGATCCGGGACAGGGCCCCGCCAAGCTCCACCCGGTCGACGAGTGCGCGGGCCACGTCCCGGAATACGGCCCGGCGCCAGGCGGCGGCGAAGGCCGCGCCGGTGGCGGGATCGATCGCGGCGCTCATCTCCGGCGGGACGCGGCCGCTCGCGAAGAGCCGCGCATCTCCCTCGGCGAGGTCCAGAATCCGGGCGGCCGTGTCGCTCACCACCGACGACGGGGCGTCTTCCAGCGCCAGCCGCCACCCCTCGTAGCGGGCCACCAGACCCGAGTGCAGCAGACCCCCCGCCAACCCCAGCAGTCGGCCGCGCATGGCTCCATCCAGTCCGCTCGCTTCCACCTCCGGGCACCCGGCCTCGAGCCGGGCGAAGGTGTGGACGGCCACCGCGACCCAGGCGCTGTCGGCGCGAGCGAGCGGGCCCCGCGAACCACCCATGGCGGCGCCGTCCTGCCGCAGTCCGCCGGCCACCTCGGCCAGCATGTCGCACCGCTCACCACCACCCAGCCCCAGCGTTCCCGCCCAGACCGGGTCGTCCAGCACCCGCAGCGTGAGCACGGCGCGGGTCACCGCCAGGCGCGGGTCGGGGCGCAGGCGGTTGTAGTGGTAGACGCGCTGGAGGTTCGACGAAGCCCAGAAGACGTGTTCCGGGATTGCGCTTTCGGCCCGCCGGCCGGCCACCTCCTGGGCGTGAAGGAGCAGGGGGCGAAGAGGATCGTCCCCATCGATCTCGTAGCGGCGGCGGCGCACTTCCCCCGCCAGCCCGCCGGGATCCCGGAAGCCGGGCGCCGCCATGTACGACGCGACCAGGCCGGCATACGCGTCGAGCGAGGTCAGACCATCGCCCATTCCTCCGCCGCAGGAAAGGACGCCCGGGCTCATGGCCACCCGCTCGTAGTGACCGCTGCGTCTCCCTCCGGCGCCCGTCCCGGCCAGCCGGTAGTTCACGGCGTTCAGGGCCCGCCGAAAGTGCGCCACGGCCTCGACCGGCTGTCCCCGCCGGTAGGCGACGAACCCCGCCAGGTAACGGAAGTGAAAGGCCATGAGGACATCGGCGCGGCTGATCCCGCGGGCCCTCGCCACCCTCCGGGCGGTCGCGGCGGACACGTTGGGAACCGCACCCCCGTCGGCGGCCGCATGGGGCACACCGGCGAGGAGCCGGGCCGCAGCGCCGAGATCGTTTCCGGCCGCCAGGGCGCGTGCGATGGCGTATTGGGCCAGCAGCCGTTCGTCGCCGGCGAGGCGACCCTCGGCGGACCGGAGCGCCTCGACGGCGTCCGCGAGTGCGGTCCTGTCCCCGGTCGCCGTCGCGCTGTTCGCACGACGGATGAGCCGGTCCAGCTCCCCGGCGGACATCGCGGCGGCGGGGTCGCCGGTTGCCGTTCGTCCGGGGTGTTCCGCCGTCCCCGCCGAGATGCCGGCCGCACAGAGAGAGGGGGGCGTCGGCGGAGCCAGCAGCGCGTCGGTCCGCGCTACCAGTCCCCCACCGTCCTCGACCGCGAGACGCCACGCCGCGTCGCGTGCCAGCTCCAGGCTGATCGGCCCGCCCGCGAACGCTTGCGCCGCCGCCATGGTGGCTCCCGGCGACGGGTTGTCCAGCAGTTCGCGGCCCAGAAACACGCCCGACACCGCGATCGATGCGCAGGCCAGGCCGAACACCCGCAGCGCCGGCCGGCCCGGCGCAGTCCAGCGGGCCCCGCCACCCGGAAGCGCCCTCATCCGGACGCCCTTCCGGCCATCGCCGCATCCCAGGCACCGCGGCGCAGCCGCCGGTCGAGCCGGATCGCCGTCACCGCCGAAATCCCGGCAACGGACCACGGATGGCGCGTCAGGAAGTCGAGCATCCCCTCCCCCCCGATCAGCGACGAGACATCGGCCCCTTCGGACCGGGCCTCCAGGGGATCCGGGTAGGGACTGCGGTCCTCCAGGGCCTGGCAGAACGACCACTTGAAGTACCGCACATGCCGCATGAGGAACTCCAGGAAGGCGGGGAAGTGTCCGGCGGCCACCAGCAGCGGGTCGCTCGCCCCCGGCCGGATCCCCGGCGGTTCCCGGTGCCCGATTCCGGGAAGGTTGGGCGTGTGGAGGCACCTCCGGTTCCGTCCCACGTACAGATCGGCCTTCGACAGCAGGAGGCTGACCGGCCGGTCGTATCCCCGCGCGCGCTTGAAGGCATCGTCGACGACGTCGCGGGTGGGAGGCGCGCCGCGATCGAGTCCCAGTTCGGGCAGCCGTCGCTTCAGACGGCCCAGATTGCGCGCGACGATCGCATACTTGAGAAGCATCCGATGCGCGTCCAGCATGCGCTCGGCCGCACGTCTCATCTCCTCGCGTTCATCGGGGGACGGGATCCGGCGGTCCTCGCGGTCGTCGTCGTTCCACCCGGACCAGACGATCGGGAGCGCCATGAGAAGCGCGAGCCCGTCCACGCGCTGCAGCACGGGCCAGAGAAACGACTCCATCAGCTGCGGAAGCTCCCTGTCGTAGCCGCCGAGCACCTGGTAGTCCTCGCCGGCCATGTCGATCAGGACGTGGTGGTCGCGGCGTCCCGGGATGTAGTAGATGTTGACGTCGCCGCGTTCGGTCTTGTTGTAGCGGAGGTCGGCGCCCGGGCGTTCCGCGGCCCGCTCCCGCAGGCGGTCGGCGAGCGTGGTCTTGCCGTGGCGGGGCAGGCCGGCGATTCCGAGGATCTTGCCGCGGCCGCGGCGACGGTGCCGCAGGAGGTCGGTGACGGCGGTGGCCGCGGCGGGCTTGTCGGCCGCCTGGACGTGCCTGCTCCGGAGGCCGCCGGCGGGGGGGCGGCGGGAGGGGGGTGCGGGGGTGACGATCGCGGTCGGGAGGGGGCGTGCCGTGTGGGGCGACGGGTGCTTGCTGCCAGCCGCCGGCGGCGGAGATCGACTGTGACCACCGTTCGATGCCGACGTGGATTCCCCGGTCCCCGGCGGACGTGCGGCATCCGCCCTGGACGGGCCGGTCCCAGACCTTCTTCGGGATGCGCGGGCCCGCCTCTCCCCGATGGCACGCCGTGTTGAGTTGCCGCGCCCGGGTGCCGGTGGCTCACCGCCGGTGGTGACCGGGTCCCCGCCGCTTCGCGTTCCGGCGATCTCCCTGCGCAGCCGCTCCAGCGTCTCCGCGACTTCACTTTCCGAACGTTTCCGGCTCATGGTGCCGCCTCCTCCTCCGCCAGGGCCCGTCGCAGGGCCAGGTAGATGGTGAGGGGTGGGTCGGGGTTTCGCCCCAGGAGCCCGTGCAAGAGCCGGACCGCTCCCAGGGCCCCCGCCTCCGCCAGGTCGAGCGGCGCGATCCCGCCCCGCACCCGGTATTCCAGCCACGCGAGACGGTGCATCGCGTCCACACCCAGGCTCCCGGGGACCCCCGCCGCCCCACCCCAGATGCGCCTGAGCAGCGGCCGCCAACCGTGCCGCGCCGTGCCCTCGTCGGCCAACCAGGTCTCCGCGATGCTCGCCGCGTCGGCCAACACGGCGGGATCGCCCGCCACCTCGTCGCGGAGCGATCCCACGAGCGGCGCCACCTCCGGGGCACGTCCGGATATCTGCAGGACCCCCATCGCGATGCGCGTCATCTCCACCGCCGCCCCCCGCCCGTCCCGCTCGTCCACCAGGCCGATCACGGCCCCGATCTCCTCCCCCCCCGCCCCACCCTCGACCAGCACGCGCACGGCTTCCACCACCACCCCCAGCCCCGCGGCCCGGCGTCCACAGCGAACCCCCGCCACCACCGCGAACCGTGCCATTTCGGGTGCGCGCACGCGTCCCCGCACCCCCCGCACCACCCCGTCGAAGAACGCCGCGTGGTGCGCGAGGCGGCGATCCCCCAGCACGGCCTCGATCCAGCGCGGAACTTCGGCATCTCCCAAACGGCACACTTCCGCCGCCGCCACCCTCCCCAACCCCCGCCACCGCCCCGCCCCGGCGGCCTCCATCCGGGCGCGTTCCACCACCTCCACCCGACCCCGCGCAACCCCCGTCCCGTACACCACATACGGCCCGCTCCGCCCCTCGCCCAGCGACATCCCGCGCACATCCATCCGCTTGGTCACGCGAGCCAGGTCCCGTCCTCCCTCCAGCACCAGTTCGGCCCACGCGCGCACGCGCTCGCCCGTCAGGGTCTCCGCACCGTCGCCGGCCCGAGCACCGTTCTCCGGTGCGCGCGCATGCACCACCTCCCGCCCCGTCTCCGGCGCCCACCCCTCGTCCGGCGCCACCGTCAGGCACGGCTCCGGGCGCCGTCCGCCCAGCCAGGTCGTGGAGTAGTAGAGCCGCACCCGGTCCTTGAGCGGCAGCGACAGCCACACCAGCCGGACCAGATCGGAAGCCGCGGCGCCCCGCACACGATCTTCCCCCGGCTTCCCGACCACCATGCAACCCGGCCCGCCCCCGAGGCTCCCCAGCACGGCCATGTAGGCCCCGGTCAGCCAGTCCACCAGGTCCCGCCCGCCCATTGACACGCCCGCCAGTGCGGCGAGCCGCGCAACCTCCCGGAGTCGCGCCGCGCGGAAAAGCCCCGCATCCGGCTCGCACTCGAGCTCGGGCAGCGGTCCCGGAACGGCGGGAACCGCCCCTCCCGGATCCACCCCCAGTCCCTGCGGATACCCGTCGATCGCCGCGAACACCCCCGTGTCGAAGAGGACCGTGTGCGTGGCGATCCGGACACGGCCGCCAGGCAACGCACCCTCGCCCGCGCGAACCACCCCGGAGACCGAAAAGCCCAGCCTCCCGTCCAGGGGCAGGAACGCCTCCGGAAGCGAACCGATGCCGGCGGCGGCACCCCCACCCCCATCGATCAGCACCGGCGGATCCGCCCGTTCCGCGAGTTCCGCCGCCCAGGGCACCCTCTCCTCCAGCCGCCCCGCGCGCGCCCGGTCCAGCCCCGCCGTCCACCCGTACGACTCCCAGGCCGCGTTGTAGGCGGTGGCGTTGGACGCGAAGAGGTGGCGGTCCAGGCGGAAGCGGGGCAGCCTACTCAACGATGCCCGCCTGCCGGAGGATCAGGATGCGTTCCACCTGTGCGAGACCCGCCGCGTCGGCGGCGGGATCGGGTCCGAGCGGGGGGTAGCGGGGATCGCCACGGTGCGCGCGCCAGTGCTCGATGAGCGCGCCGCAGGTATCGCCGCGGCAGGGCGGCCCCCGTAGGATCGCGCCGTCGACGTCCAGCGTGGCGCCGACGAGTCCGCGCAGCGCGAGCTGCACGAGGAAGTCGTGCACGACCTCGCCGTCTGCGTCTTCGGCCCAGCCGTCGAGCGCCGCCGCACGGCCGGAGCCGGGGATCGCCAGCAACACCGCGCCGAGACGCGGGTCGCGGGCCGCGAAGAGGGAGTCGTAACGGGCGGCGAGCCGGACCGGATTCGCGGGCTCGGGGAGTGGGTCGGCCGCCGTCTGCCGGGCCTCCGCGGAAGAGTCCGACACCGCACCGGCCACCCCTCGGCCGCCGTCCGTCTCATCGCCGGCGTCCGGCGAACTCCCGCCCCGCCGGGCCACCGCGGTGATCCCCCAGGCCGCGCCGAGCACTGCGATCACCATGGCGGCAGCCATCCCCGCCGCGAACCAAGGCGGCCCCCCTCCGGAACCGCTCCCGCCCCGGCGCCCCACCTCGTCGGCGACCACCCCTCGCACAAGGTCCTCCAACTCGTCCGGCCGGGGCCGGGCCGCACCCACCTCTTCAAGCACGACCCGCCGCGCGTCCTCGCGGAAGGCATCGAGGGCGTCCCGGTACATTCCCGTGAGCCGCCGTTCGTGCTCGAATTCGCGGTCGTCCATCTCTCGTCTTCGGGTCAGGGGGCAGGGCGGGCGGGGGTCAGCACGAGCGAGAGGGTCGCGCCGGCGGGCAGGGTGCCGTCCAGTTCCGCGATGCCGAGCTGGTCCAGCAGCGCCGCGCGCGCCGAGCTGTTGTTCTCGAGGTGGTAGATGCGCAGCAGATCCCGGGCCCGCATGGCCCAGGGTACGACGACCTTCACCGAGTCGCGCTCGGCAAGGAAGGCGGCGGCCCGCCCGGAGGCGTCGTCGAACGCGACCGCCGAGCCCGCCGGGCCCGTCTGCGTGACGACCATTCCCGCCCTTCGCACGGAGGGCCCCACCGCGCGGGCCAGGGTGAAGACCGTGAGCAGCGCGGCGGTGATGGCGAGCGTGAGAAACGCGCCCCGTGCGAGGAGGGCGGCACCCTTGTTGTCGCGGTCGGGTTGGTTCAATGCGTCCTTCCGTCGTGAATGTGTCCGCTGTCGAGGTGACCACTACGGGGCTGGCTCCCGGTCCGTTTCCGGCGGTACCATGGAGGGCTCCGCTCCACCCCCACTGCAAATCGGATGCCCGAGATGTCCCGACCAGCCATTGCCGCGCCCGTCCTGGCCTTCACCAGCAGCTTTCTCGCCCCGTCCCCCCACCTCTCTGCGCAACCCGCCGTCACCGAACAGTCGAGCGGCACCGGGGAGGTCCTGCAGGCGATCAGCCCGGTCTCGGAGGAAACGGTCTGGGTCAGCGGTCACACCGGGGTGATCCTGCGCACCCTCGACGGTGGGTCGGCGTGGGAACGGATTCCGGCCCCGGCCGGCGATTCGCTGCAGTTCCGCGACATTCACGGTTTCTCGGCCGAGTCCGCCGTCGGGCTGACCGCGGGCGAAGGGCCGCTCTCACGGATCTACCGCACGGACGACGCCGGCGGGTCCTGGTCGCTGGCCTTCCTGATGGAAGAGCCCGACGGCTTCCTGGACTGCCTGGACTTCTGGGACGAAGACCGCGGATTCGCCTACGGAGACTCCTTCGACGGGGTGCCCTACATCCTCCTAACGGGTGACGGCGGCAGCAGTTGGACTCGCGTTGCGGCCGAATCGGCGCCGGCTGCCAACGAAGGCGAGGGCGGCTTCGCGGCGAGCGGCACCTGCGCCAGGGCGGGGCAGGAGGGCCGCGGCTGGATCGGTACCGGCGCGGGGGGCTCTGCGCGGGTGCTCGCGACCGCTGACTATGGGAGGACCTGGACGGCCGCCGAAACACCGCTGGTCAAGGGGAACGTGGCGGGGATCTTCACGCTGGCGATCGTGCCCGGGACCGCAGACGACGAGGGAGGAAACCGACCGGCCCCGGAGGACTCACCGGTACCCTCGGGCGGACCACGCATCATGGCGCTAGGCGGCGACCTGGACAGACGCGAAGAGGTCGTGGCCGGGAACGCGGCCGTGTCGCTGGACGGCGGCGGCACCTGGAGCCCGGCGAGCTCCGCGCCGATCAACGGAGCCGTGTACGGGAGCGCGGGGGGCGGGACCGGCGCGAACCGGTGGGTGGTGGCCGTCGCTCCGCCGGGGGCCGCGTACACGGGTGACATGGGGGGGAGCTGGCAGGCGCTGCCGGGCGTCAGCGCGTGGGCGGTGGAGTTCGCGCCGGGGGGGCGGGTGGGATGGGCGGCGGGGGGCGGGGGGCGGATCTGGCGGATCGAGTGGTAGGGCAACGCATGCCAGCCCCGGCGCGCCGCGAGTTTCGGCCCGGGGCGTGGCCACTCATGGCGATGAGAGATTCGAGCGGGTCCGTTCGAGCACTGCTAACTTCTTCACCGTGCCTGTCCGACCAGCGGACAGCACCATTTACCACAGAACCAGGGGCGATGCAATGTCTGTAGGACACACCCTGGCCGCGTTCGACCAGATCGTGGCCGGGTCGAGGAGCGTGCTGGAAGCGGTCCCGGACGATCAAATGAACTGGCGGCCGCACGACCGCTCGTGGACCCTCGGCGAGCTCGCGACCCATCTCGCCAACCTCCCCAACTGGACCATGGCGACGCTGTCGGTGTCGGAGTTCGACATCAATCCGGAGGGAGGCGGGCCTCCGCTCATGCAGCCGATCCGATCCTCCGCCGAACTCGTCGCGGCGCTGGACCAGAGCGCCGCCGCGGCCCGAGGCGCCATCGAAAGCTGTTCGGAGGACGAACTCGCGGCACCATGGACGATGCTCGTGGCCGGCGAACCCCGGTTCACGCTGCCCAAGGGCGTCGTGGTGCGGACCTTCATCATGGACCACATGATCCACCACCGGGCCCAGCTCGGCGTCTACCTGCGCATGCTGGACCTGCCGGTGCCGCAACTCTTCGGCCCCACCGCCGACTTTCCCGACATGTAGCGTCACGCCCACGGATACCCCGGCCCGGTCTCGGCGCCATTCGTGAAAAGATTCACAAGGACGTCACACCCATCCGCCTCCCGGCCCGGCAACATGCGCCGCCTCGATCCCGACCGTTTCGATCTCCTAACCTTCGACTGCTACGGCACGCTCGTCGACTGGGAGGCGGGGATAATCGCAGCGGTGCGGCAGGCCGGCGCAGCCCACCACACCCCGCCCGGCCCCCCGCACGGCGCCTCGTGGGACGACGCGCACATCCTGTCGGCCTTCGCCGAGACCGAGCATTTCGTCCAGACGGAGCGGTACAGGAGCTACAGGGAGGTGCTCGCGCTCACCCTGGCGAAGATGGGACCCCGTCTCGGCTTCCACCCCACGCCTGCCCAGTGCGACGACTTCGCGGCCTCCGTAGCCGAGTGGCCCCCCTTCCCCGACACGATCGACGCCCTGCACCGCCTCGTCGCCCGTTACCGGCTCGGCATCGTCTCAAACGTCGACGACGACCTCTTTGCCGCTACCGGAACGCGCCTCGGCACCGACTTCGACTGGGTGGTCACCGCGCAACAGGTCGGCAGCTACAAGCCCGCCACCGCACACTTCGAGGAGATGGCCGGGCGTTCGGGGATTCCCCCCGCGCGCACCCTGCACATCGCGCAGAGCCTCTTTCACGACATCGCACCCGCTTCCGCGCTCGGATACTCCACCGTGCACGTGGACCGGCCCAGCCGCGGTGCCGGGAGCGGCGCCACCCCCCCCGCGGAGGCTCGCCCGGACGTCACCGTTCCCGACATGGCGAGCGTGGCCGCGCTCCTGCTTGGGGATCGAAACCGCAGGGGCACGGGTGCGTAGTCTACGGCGAAGCTGAGGGACGCCGCCCTGGCTTGCCGCCCGGAGAGGCGCGGGCGGTGTTCCGGCTCTGGCTTGGCGCGATAGCGCAAGGAGAACTGACACCCCATGACCAACATCGACGCGAAGCCTGCTGCTACGGAGCGCGGACGGCTACGATCGGCCGGCCGCCGGACGGAGACCACGACGGCCTGTGCAAGGGTTGCGGTTGCGACCTGGTGGATGTTGGCCGGATTGGCATCGGCCGGCGTCGGCGTCCAGGCCCAGGAGGCGGGATCCGCTTCGCTCGCGCCGGACGAGAACGGACTTGCCGTCAGCGCGCACTTCGGCACCCATCTTGCCCTTTACTACCTCGTCATACCCGTACCTGGAGTCAGCGTAGACGTGATCGTCGACTCCGGCCAGCTGCCCGTATGGGGACAGGTGCAGCTCTCTGGACACATACCTGGTCTAGCAATGGGCAGCGTTCGACTCGGCGGCGGCGGTCGCCAGGGCGCCGGATTCTACGCTCTCTGCGAGAAGGCGGTTGCCGACTACCGCCTCGAAGGATGCGGATTGGGAGGTAGGCTTGCCCGCGACCGGACGACCTTTTCCGCGGAAGCCACCGTTGGCGGGCACACCGGTGGGGACCACGGCGGGTACCTCAAGTTGAACTTCGCCATGCACTACCGCATCGGGCGACTCCAGTAGTCGCCCGGATGGCCGGTGCCTGTCTGCAACCGAGACCGGGCTATCTCCAAACCGCCACCACCACCGCCTGCGCGATCAGCGCCACCCCGTTGTACGCGATGTTCAGCCACGCCAGCCCCGCCTTGCGCTTCTCGAAGGCCACCGATTGGTGCGCGGCCGGCAGCACGAAGGCGACCAGCGCCATCAGTCCGAGGTGCACCCCGACCATCCCGGAACCGGCGCTCCCCTCCATGGAGGACACGTCACCGGGCGCGATTTCCGTGACCAGCTGGGCCAGCACGAAGGCGGTGACCAGCGCCAGCACGAAGCTCACGCCGTAGGTCCGGAGAGGATTGAAGCCCTCGCGGAGCTCCTCTTCCGTCTTTTCCATGAGCGCCATCCAGCGCCGGCCGAAGATCGGGCCGTACCAGAGCGCGCCGATCACCATTGGAACGATTCCGGCCACGAGTACCGCGAACGGGTTGACTTCGTGCATGAGCTTCCTCCGAAAAGGGTAAGGTTGTTGAGGTGCGCCTCAAGGCACCTCCCGCCGCCACCGACCGCTACACCGTCTTCACAATCTTGGAATCGAACCGGAAGTCCCTGATACCGCCAGCCTTGACCTCGGCGAAGCCCGGATGAGTGGGGTTCAGTACGTAGTTCACTTCACCGGCGACAACCGCGCTGGGCACTCCGAGCACGGCGGACTCCCCGGAAGCGAGCCACCGGTCCCCGATCTCCTGGGTGACGGGGTGGAGGCCGGGCATCGCCCATCCCTCCGGCAATCCCCGTCCGTCCACCGCCCTGACCACTCCCTCCGGGATCATCACGCGGAGTTTCCGGTAGGTCCGCAACACCTCCGGCGCCCTGAGATGCACCAGCAACTCCAGAATCGCCAGCGCCAGGCTGCCGCCCAGGTACACCGCCCGATGCAACAGGCTGTCCCAACCCGCGGGGCCGTAGCGGACGACGCCGCCGTAGCACCGGGAGCGGCGAGCACCGAAGTACCGTCTTGGCCGTCTTTCACCCGCCGAGCTGGCAAAGCACCTTCAGCACGGCTGGTCCATCAGGTCGCTCGCGAACTTCCTCCTCAACGAATGCCAGCCTCTTCCGGGCATCGGTTCCAGCCCGCAAGAATCTGGGCCTAGCAGCCCGTGGACAAAACCCCCCGGCATTCGAGCGGCGATGCATCCGGCCCGGACGCTTCGCCCGACCTTTCCACAACGTAAAGACAACTTTACTTTTGTTATGTATGGTATACACTTGGTGTCTCCAGGGCTGCGCTCTGCGTTGCTCCTCAGCCCAATAGCGCTGGTATTGGCCCTTCGTCGCGCCTTGCCAGCCCGACAGTCGGTCGTGGATTCGCATCTGCTCATGAACATTGAACTTACGGGATTGGCCGGTCGGATTCCAGCCGTTTGACTCCCGCCGATTGCGGATCTAGCCGCGGAGTCTTCTACGAGCTTCCAGAGCCGTCCGAAGCTGTCCTTCGTCCGCGCGCTGATAGCACTGAAGAACCGTCTTCGCCGTCTTCCAGCCGCCCAGCTCGCAGAGCACCTTCAGCGGCTGATCCATCAGGTCGCTGGCGAACTTCCGCCGAAGCGAGTGCCAGCCCCTGCCGGGCTTCGGCTCCAGACCCGCGAGCTTCTCGGCCCTGTCCCACCATCCCTGCGCCAACGCGGCTCCCATGCAGACCGAGGGATTCCTGGGCGCGGGCAGCACCGGGGCATCCCCGGCCAAGGGAATCGGGCTCCGCGCCTCCCTGAGCGCGTCGAGCGCCTCGGCGGTGACGGGCGTGATGTGCTCATAGCCCGATTTGTCGTGCCCGGCCCGCCAGAGGATCGTCCGACCCTCGAAGTCGATGTCAGGCCACCGAAGCTGGCGTATTGCACCGATGCGGTGCCCGGTTTCGTGTGCGAGCACGAGCGCGATTCGAAACCGCCAGTCCACCCGGCGCGACACCTCCAGCAGCGCCCGGTACTCCTCCTCGGCGAGCACCACCCGCGTCGGGTTCTTCTCAGCGGGCTTCCTGAGGCCCTTGAACGGGTTCCGGTCGAGCAACAACCGGCCCTGCTCGTCTCTCGACCTCTCCGCCCAATTCAGGACGGCGATCAGGAACTTCAGGTCGTATTCGACCGTGCGGTCCGACACGGGCCTGCCGCTCGGTCCGATCCTGCCCGCTCGCCGTTCCCGGATGAACCGGTCCCAGTCCCGTTGCGACAGGGTGGCCGGGTCGCGGCTCCGTCCGAAGAACCGGAGGAACATCCGCATGGCGGCCCGGTCGTGCCCCCGCGTGTGCACGCCCTTGGCGGGCGTCACCTCCTCACCGTAGATGTCAAAGAGCTTCTCCAGCGTGAGCGGCTCGGGCTTGGCTTCCGCCTCGCCCCCGGTCTCGGGGCCGACGAACCCGGCGGCGAACTGGTCCGCCTGCCGCTTCGCTCTCCGCCAGTCACGGTGCTTGAGGGACCGGGTGAGCCTGCGCCCGTTCTCTCGCCACTCCAACTGATACAGGCCGGTCTTGGCGTCCGGGAACACCCGGACCCGGTTCCGGCCCCATTCGCCGGCGCCGTACGAGCGCCGACTTCGTTTCGTGCGTGCCATCGTTCGATTCCTCTCTCGATTCGATGGACTGCACGATCTGCGCAACGAAGTATCGCGGAGAGCAGCGTTCTCCGCCA
>JAPPGI010000032.1 GCA_028874985.1 Gemmatimonadota bacterium
GGGAAGCGGGCCTGGATGTCCGACAGCTCGGGGTAGATGACCAGCGAACAGAGCGCCACGATGATCCACGGCCAGGGACGCAGCCCGTAGTGCGCGATGTTGAACCAGAGCGTCGCCTTCATCGACTCCTTCTCGTTCTTCGCGGCCAGCATGCGCTGGGCGACGTAGCCCCCGCCCCCCGGCTCGGCCCCGGGATACCAGGTGGCCCACCACTGCACCGCGAGCGGCACGATGAAGATCCCGGCCGCGACGCTCCAGTCGGAGAAGTCGGGAAGGAACCGCATCGCCTGCCGCAGCTCGGGGTTGGCGACCAGCCCGGCGAGCCCGCCCACCTCCGGCTGCTGCAGGGCGAAGTATGCCGCCGCGATCGAGCCGATCATGGCCACCGCGAAGAGCACGAGGTCGGTGACGACGACGCCCCAGAGTCCCGAGGTGGCCGAATAGACCATGGTCACGGTCCCCGCGATCAGAACGGTCGTGAGGGGGTCGAGGCCGAGGAGCACGCCGCCGATCTTGGTGGCCGCCAGCGTCACCGTCGCGATGATGATCACGTTGAAGACGACGCCCAGGTAGAGCGCGCGGAAACCCCGCAGAAACGCCGCCGGCTTGCCCGAATAGCGCAGTTCGTAGAACTCGATGTCGGTCAGCGCTCCCGACCGACGCCACAGCCTGGCGTAGAAGAAGGCCGTGCACATCCCGGTGATCAGGAAGGCCCACCACACCCAGTTCTGCGCGACACCGCCGGTCCGCACCAGGTCGGCCACCAGGTTGGGCGTGTCGGTCGAAAAGGTCGTCGCGACCATTGACGTGCCCAGCAGCCACCAGGGGAGTTGCCGGCCCGAGAGGAAGAACTGGTCGGTCCCCGAACCCGCGCGCCGGGCGAAGTAGAGGCCGATGGAGAGGGCGGTGAGCCCGTACAGCGCGATGACGAACCAGTCGAGGGGTACGAGTTGCATGGGGTCTTCAGTCGCGGCGCGGGGACGATGGGGAATCCCAGAGGCTCCGGGGGTAGACCTTGGAGTCTACCAGCGTGCGCAGTGATTCGGCCACTCCCGCGTGATCGCCGGGGAAGGTGACGCCGAGCCAGAGCTCGTCGGTGGGAAGCACCTGGCAGTGGACGAGTCCGCGCGCGATGAGTTTGTTCATGGCTTCGGACAGATAGTATTCGGAATCTGTCCCAGGGTTGGATTGGAGGAACTCGGAGAAGAGGGTTCGGAGGTGTGAACGGATGTTTGAGACAGATTGTGGGGGTGATTTGACAGTTGACTTGTCAATCGGGATTTCCGGGAATCCGAAGAAGTTGGTGCAGACAGGCGTGTCCAGGGGGACGTCAAGCGGCCTTCCGGCCATGTCGCGGCCCCGGACCCGGTCTCCGGCGCGGCGCATCCGCAGGCCCTCGGCCAGCTTCTGAAGGGCGCCCGCCTCGTCGACCTGGCAGAGGCCGCGGGATACGCCGCCGCTCTCGGAGAGGGTGACCTCGAGGGGGTAGCCGACGGTGAGGGCGGGGGTGGGGGAGGCCGCCGGGCCGTGGTGGTGTGCCGCATCCCTCATCGCGTCGGCCAGAGAAGCGTAGGCGCCGCGGCCGTAGAAGTCGTCGGCATTGCAGAGGGCGAAGGGGCCGTCGATGTGCTCGGCGGCCGTGAGGACCGCGTGACCGGTGCCCCAGGGGCGGGTGCGGCCGGGGGGCGGGGTGTCGACGAGACCTGGGTGGGAGAGGGACTGGTAGGCGTAGCTGAGGTCGAGTCCGGCGGCGGTTGCGGGGCGGAGGTGCGCGTCGAAGTCGCCGCGCAGGTCCTCCTGGATGACGAGCAGGAAGCGCGAGAAACCGGCGAGGGCGCCGTCGTAGAGGGCGTAGTCGAGAAGGGCTTCGCCGCCGGGGCCGATCGGGGTGAGCTGCTTGAGGCGGCCGAAGCGGGTGGAGCGGCCGGCCGCGAGGACGACGAGGGTGAGGGGTGGGGAGGTGGGGGGCATGGGGGGTTCGTTCAAGTTCATGGAACTTCGGGCCATCGGAAGTCTACGTGGCGGAGGGCGCGAGAGCCACGGTGGCCGGCAATTCGGTTCCTGGCCAGTGGTTAGCTGGGACGGGGATTGTGAGGTCGTTATCATCGGCGAGCGGCGATTCTTCGCCGCCAAGCCTTCCAGCCCAAGGGGAGCGGGACTATCTTTCGGCGGACGGGTGGCCCACGTGAATCCAGGCCACCACGTACCCGACAGCTTCCAAGGCTCCGGTCCCGATCGGAAGGTGGGCACCACGGGGAGACCTCCTGTGAAGCGACCGCGCCCGGCTGCCGATGGCGGCCGGGTTTTCGTTACTGAGTCGAATCCCCTCCCACCGCAGGACCCAGATGACCCCGCCAAGGCGTGGTGCCAACGAAGATCACGAATCCGATGCGCGTCCTGACCCGAATCTCCATCGGTCGCCCTGTCTCGTGAGCAGCAGAGGCTCCATCGCGCCCTGTGCGAACGGCATCGGCGACTGGGCGCGATGTATCTCGGCGGACTTCAGGTTCTCCGCGACCCAGCTAATCCAGATCGCGTGGCGCAGTCGGCTCACAGCATGAGGGAGCTTATGGAGAAGATCGGCGAGCTGGGGCCGCAAGAGGCGGAAGGAAGGGCGAGCACAGGGTCCATGAAGGACAGGATCTTCAAGCTGAGGGAGACTCTCGACAGGGCGAAGCGCAATTCGGCAGGATACTCCGAGTCCGGCGGATGGACCGGACCATTCGACAGACATCTCCACCGCTTCCTCGACAAACTGGACGGTTTGTTCGAATGGGTGGATTCGCATCATCCATCTCGAAGGGAACAGTTCGGGCGGACCCTGGCCCGCCTCGACCCGTCCGGTCTTCCCTTGGCCAGGCCGCTTCGCGACAGACGCTATCGAGCTTGGAACGAGATGTCGAACTTCTTCCAGAAGATCTCCCACCACCGCAGTTCTTCCGGCATCGACGAGTTCCGCAAGACGATCAGGAGGCTCGAGGTCTTCCTCACCAACGTCCTCCTCCCGACGACCTTCGACGACCTCGATGCGATCGACGCCCTCCTGAAGGAGTCCGGCCATGCCTCCTAGCCCAGCCACCGTCGCGAAGGCCGTGGAGCTCATCGGGAGAAGTGCGGTCAATCGCTCGTACTTCTTCTCGAAACTGAAGTCGCCCGAGTGGATCGGGCCGCTGACCGAGGAGGGCTTCTTCAGCGACCCGCCATCTCGACGTGTCAACGGTGACTTCGTCAGATACCCCGCCTGGCCCGAATCCGAGTACTTGGCGAGGATGGCGCCGGTCGCGCCAACGCGGGTGGCCGAGGTGATCGGTCGGATTCCGGACACGGACAACGTCAGCGTTCACGAAGACATGGCGCGTGCGGTGATCCATCTCGGGGCCGGGTCAATGGCGCGATGGGCCACCAGGGAAGCCCGGTGGGTATCGCGACAGCCGCAGATCGAGTATCCGCTGAATGAGGCCCTGGGAGCCGTGGTCGAACGTCTGGCTTGCTTGGGAGAGACCAAGGCCGCCTTGGGATTGGCTCGTTCCCTGCTGACGATGCGCTGTGTCGTCGACCCGAAGCGCCCGGGGACCGTTCGCGAACCCAGTCAGACCTATGGAAGCGGCGTCCAGGGGTCCAATGGCGGGCCGGAGGACGAAGAGGACCCGGAGGTTGCCGAGATGGCGGCTGCCGTGGTGGCGCAGCTCTCCAGCCGCCTCGTTGGCCGACTGAGTTCGTACGAATACCGGCGGTTTGTGGACCGCCGTTTGCCGGTGCTGGTCACGCATGGGGGGATCAAGACGCTTGATATGCTATGCGATATACTCGAGGAAGCAACCGATTCCGACGGTCTGCGCAGATACGACCGGGCGGTCTGGCGACCGGCGATTGAACCACACCGCCAGAACCACGGCAAGGACGTGTCCGATGCCCTGATCGACGCCATCAGGGACGCATCCGTGGAACTCGTCGACAACGGGGTCGCCCTCGCGGCCGTGGTCGAATCCCTGGCTCGGCGGACGTCTCCGCTGTTCAAGCGGATGATCCTGCACCTGGCTGCGGAAAGGCACCGCGAGGATCCCGAGTTGGCGGCCAGACTGGCAGTATGTGAGGACCACTTCCGGGATGAGATGCTGCTGCACGAGTACAGCCGGCTCCTCGGTGTCGTATTTCCGGGATTGGATGATGTCGGGAGAAGCCGGGTGATGAAGTGGATCGGCGATGGACCGCCGCTCCATGACTCGTTTGTCGTGGACGACGAGGAGCGGCGCAAACGGACTGTTTATTGGCAGAGGCGCCGGCTCGCCTGGATCCGTCAGGACCTGGACGAGGGGTGGAAGGCACGATACGCCCGGATTGTTAACGAGACAGGCGAACCCGAGAACCCCGACTTCACTTCGTACACCACGACCTGGATGGGTCCCAGGAGCCCCGTTGGCGCGGAGGATCTTGAGTCGCTCCCAGTCGAGGAGATTGCGCGGTACGTAAGATCTTGGAAGGCATCCGGGGACCCGATGTCGCCGGACGAGGAAGGCCTGTCACGAACGCTGGAGGCGGTGGTCGCGAAAAGGCCTGCCGAGTTCCTGAATGCGCGCGGGTTGTTCCAGGACGGGTCGATTCGCTACGTCAGTGCCGTGCTGGCCGGACTCTCGCAAGCCGTGCGCGACGAGACCTCCATCGACTGGACCGCCACCATCGACCTGATGTCTTGGGTGGCGGCGCAGCGTAGCGATGACTCGGAGTCGAGACACGCGCGCCAACGCTGTATCTGGCTGCTTTCGGAGGGCCTGCGAGACGACTTGGTCGACATTCGCCTGCGGAAGACCGTGTGGACCATCATCGACGCGATGGCGGACGACGCGGATCCCACGCCCGAGGCGGATTCACGGCATGGGGGCGACCCTTCGACCCGGTCCATCAACACCGTCCGCGGCACCGCTCTGCGCACGGTGGTCACTTACTCACTGTGGGTCTATCGGTCTGAGATGGGGACTGTGGAAGCAAGACCCGGCGCCTTCGGTATGGAGTGGATCCCGGAGGTTCGGGCGAAGCTTGAACGACACCTCGATCCGGCAATCGACCCGTCGCCGACGGTCCGATCGGTCTACGGGGAGTGGTTTCCGCACTTGGTTTTCCTCGACGAGGCTTGGGCGCGGCAGCATGTGGAGAGCGTCTTTCCCGACGATCGGCTGGAGCTTCGAGATGCCGCGTGGGAGACGTATCTGCGGCGCTGTCCCGTGTACAACCTGCCCTTCGAGCTTCTCCGTCACCAGTATCTCGAGGCGGTGGATCGCCTTCACGAGATGGAAGAGCGCGACCCGCCCCGAGGCGAGGGGATCGGGGGGCTACTCGGGGGGCACCTCGTCATCTTGGCCGGTCGCGGCCTGATTGCATGGTCGGACGATGACGGCCTGATCAGGCGGTTCTTCGAGAACGCCGAACCCGAGGATGCTGACCGGGCGATCTGGCTGGTGGGGCGAGATCTTTGCGATGATGAGAGCGATGTTGCAGACGATTTGCTGCGAAGGTTCCGGCGGCTGACGGAGGAACTCCTCGGGCTTCTGAAGGAACACGGGCGCGAGCGAATGGGACACTTGAAATCACTCGGGTGGTGGATTGCCTCCGGCCGCTTCGATCCGGAGTGGACGTTGAGCCGTCTGTCGCGACTGCTCGAACTCGCCGGGGCGGCGGAGCCGGGCTTCGAGGTGATGGACCGTCTGGTCGAGCTGTCGGCGGATCAACCCGCCGATGTGTTCGAGGTGTTGAGGACATGGGTGAGAAGCAGCGGGCCGGACGGTGGAGCGATGGTCGGTCACAGCCAATCGGTGCGAGCCATTCTTAGGGCGGCCCTTACGGACCCGCCGACGGAGGATGACGCGAGGTCGTTCATCCACAGGCTCGGTGCGGCCGGACACCTGGACTTCAGGGATCTCCTGGCGGGTTGATCACCCGACGCCCCGGTCCAACGCCCACAGCTGCACGTATTCCACGCCCAACTCGTCCGTCACCAGTCCCAGCAGGTAATCCGCGCCGATCTCGAGGACATCGAGCCCCGGCGGAGTCTCGACCAGTCCCTGAATCCGCCCCCCGGGATCGAACACCGTCCACACAGGGTCCCCCTCGCCGAACATTCGGTACTCGAGCACCCAGAGATACCCGACGCGATCCGCCACAATCTCCGCGAAGGCCGGATACGATTCCACCGGAGGCATGTCCCTCAACATGCTCATGGCCTGGGTCCGCGCTTCGTCGGGCAGATGGCCGACCCTCCGGTCTACAAGCGCGTCCATGTCTTCCCGGGTTGGGCTTCCTGGGTCACCCTTGCGGCGGACTATTCTTACCAGCGATCCATCCGCGGCGAAGGCCTTGATCTCGTAGCTGTCCTGCACCCCGATCGCCACGAGTTCTCCCCACACGGCACTCGAGGTACGGCGGCCGAAGGGGTGAGGCGAACTGCCCTCGACGCTTCCGTCCGGCCCGCGGATCGTCCAGTCCTCGGTGTAGAGGAACTCGCCAAGTGTGGCAAGCTGCGTGCCGTCCGCGTCCAGCAAGGCCCATTCGGTTATGTAGCGAACGAGGTCCGCGGATCCGTCACGATGCGGCCGTCCGCGAGTCGCATGGCATCCCTGACCTCGAACAGCTCGTCGGGCTCGCCGCTGTCGACGGACCCGATCGAGACGGACGGTTGTTCGCCGAGCCGCCATGGCAGCCGCGAGTCCGTTGCGGCCGGGTCGTTGTCCACGATGGTGACCCCGGCGCTGTCCTCGACCTCAACGCGGAGCCCGTCTTCGGGGGTATTGCTCGCGTCCCCGCACCCGACGGCGCAAAGGGTCAGCAGGACGATGGCCGTCGTGTCGGACCCCGTGGTTGTAGGGTGACTCATCGCGCTGTGCTCCCAGGCTTCACTGTCCTTGCGCCTCGGCTGAGCGCCGGACAGGGTTGCGGCACCGGGAGCATAGCCGGGAAGGGTGGCCGTGGAAAGTGCTTGCCAACCGCGACGGGACATCGCTCAACCGCGCCGCCGTGAAGCTGCTGCGCCGCGGAGCCGGGCCGGGCCGCCTCTGTGAGAGGTTACTGGCCGCCCGTCCGATTCAGCGCCCAAATCTGGATATGGTCGACCCCCAGTGTGCCCTCAACCTTTCCCAGCAGGTAGTCCCCGCCGATCTCGTAGATCTTCAGCCTCTCCGGGGTCTCGACCAGTCCCAGCACATGCCCCTCGGGATCGAAAACGGTCCAGAGCGCGCCATTCTCCGCCTCTCCGGGCACCTCCTGTTCCTCGGACGGTAGAATACAATTGAGGCGGCCAAATGAAAACTCATCTACCATCAAAATGAAACGTCAGACGCTTCGTCAGGTACTGTAGTTCGGACTACGAGCCCCGGAGCAGCCGTCCCACCGGCACGGCATGCAACCGGTCGCCGAACGGCACGGTGGCCTCGCCGTCGTATAGCACTACACCACCCGCGAAGCGCTCGCCGAACGCCCCCCGGAGTTTGCGGAGACCGCGAAAGTCGCGAGTCCGCACGGTTCCCGAGGCCTTGACCTCAACGCCCGCCAGTGCCGCGGCACCGCGCTCGACGACGATGTCCACCTCCGCTCCGTCCTTGTCGCGAAAGTGGTGGAAGGAGATCCGCGCATCGTGCCAGCCGGCCTGCCGCCGGAGCTCCTGAAACACGAAGGTCTCCAGGAGCTGGCCGAACAGGGCCCGGTCGTACGCCAGCGCCGGACCGTCAAGGCCGAGGAGCGCCGCTGCGATTCCCGTATCGCCAAGGTGCAGCTTCGGCCTCTTGACCAGCCGACTCAGGCGGTTGCCGTGCCAGGCCGGGAGGGTTTCCAGGAGGAAGACCCGCTCCAGCAGCGTCGTGTAGTCCCGTATCGTGGGCCGGGTCACCTCGAAGGGCGCGGCCAGTTCGCTCACGTTGAACATCCTTGCGGTCTGGCTGGCGGCCGCCGCGAGGAGCCGAGGCAGTATCTCGAGGTGTCTAACGTGAGTCAAGTCGCGAACATCACGTTGGACCAGCGCCTCAACGTGGTCAAGATACCAGTTGGCGCGCCTCCGTCCCGGCGGACGGGCGAGCGCTGCCGGGTACCCGCCCGCGACGATGCGATCGGGCAGCTGCGCCCCGAGCCGCTCGGTTCGCTCGACGGAGAAATCACCCGCGAACAGCGCGTCCGGGAAGTGGGAATCGCGCTGCTCCAGCTCACACTGTGCCAGGGGGTGGAGCCGGAGGGTCTGCAGGCGGCCGGCCAGCGACTCGGAGAGCCGCGGCACCAGGAGCACGTGGGTGGAGCCGGTCAGCAGGAACCGTCCGGGGGTGCGCCGCCGGTCGATCTCCATCTTGAGCGCGGGGAACAGGGCCGGCACCTTCTGCACCTCGTCGATGATGATGCGTTCGGGCAGCGCGGCGGCGAAACCGTTCGGGTCGTCCGCGGCGGCACCACGCACCACATCGTCATCGAAGGTGACGTAGCGGTATCCCCGCGACGCGCCCACCATCCGGGCGAGCGTCGTCTTGCCGCACTGGCGCGGTCCATGGATCAGGACGGCCGGCGAGTCGTCGAGCGCTTCGAGAAGGTGCGGCTCGATGAAGCGGGGATGGATCGTGGTGTCGATCATGGATGGAATGTAGCATCGATGTCGTCTGAATGAAAGAAAGACGGTCGGCTGATTGAAAGCTATGAGGCTGGTCGACCGGCAGGTCGGCCCGGACGATGCCGAGGGGATTCCGGAGACCGGGTGCTGGACTGGTACGACATCGGGGACCTGCCGTTCGGCCGGTGAGTTCGGACTGTCGGCGTCGGCGAGCCTACCCTTCCGATCGCTCCAGCGACCAGAGCTGCACATACTCCACACCCAGCTCGTCGTACCTCCACCCCAGAATGTAGTCCTCGCCGATCTCGAAGGTGCGAAGGCCGGGTGGGGTCTCGACCAGACCCCGTACCCGTCCTTCCGCGTCGAATACGGTCCATGCCGCGCTCCAGTACTCCCGCACCCAGAGGTAGCCGGCGCGATCCGCCATGATTCCCGCGAAGGCGGGGTAGGCGTCCACGAGCGGCATGTCCTTCACCTCGTTGAGCCGCTCGATTCGTTCGTCTTTCGGCAGGTCGGAGTAGCGCCGCTCCCAGTAGGCGTCCTGGTCGGCCCGGGTGGGGCTTTTCGGGTCGCCCTCGCGGCGGACGATTCTCACGAGCGACCCGTCCGCGGCGAACGCCTTGATCTCGTAGCTGTCCTGCACTCCGATCGCCACGAGGTCTCCCCATACGGCTCCCAGGGTGCCGCGGCCGAAGGGGTGGGGCCTGCCGCCCTGCAGGCTTCCGTCCGGTCCGAAGGTGGCCCAGAACTCGCTTCCCGGGAACTCGCCCAGGGACGCGTGCAGCGTGCCGTCGGCGGCCAGGATGCCCCATTCGGCGTCGGAGCGGACGAGGCCTGTGGTTCCGGTCATCGTCGCGTTGAGTCCCCCACCGCCGCTAGCCACGATCTTCCCGTCCGGCAGAAGGTCGAGAATGTTGCGCAGGCTGGTGCCGAGGCGCACGCCGCGGCCGTGGTTGCCGTCCCTGTCGAAGAGCGAAAGGCGGTTTCCCCAGGGATTCGCGGCCGCGACCGAGTCGCCGGGCCAGAGCGCGACGGCCGCAGGGCTGTAGCTGGTGAACTCGCCCGGACCTTCGCCCCGTCCACCCCACGTCCCCGCGTGCGAGCCGTCCGGGTTGAAGACCCTCAGCTCGTTGCTGCCCGCGTTGGCGATCACGATCCTGCCGTCCGGGAGCCGGGTCGCATCCGTGACCCGGAACAGCTGGTCGGCTTCTCCGCTGCCGACCGAGCCGATCGAAAGCGACGGCTGTGCGCCGAACCGCCACGGCAGCCGCGAATCCGGCGCGGGCTGCTCGTTCTCCACGATGATGACGCCGGCGCTGTCGCCGACCGCTGCGCGGAGGCCGTATGGAGAGGCGTCTTCGGGGCTTTCGCAGGCGGGGAGGAGAACCAGCAAGGGGAAGATCTGCCAGGGTCCCGGGGATAGCTTCTTCATCGGACCGGCCTTCTGTCGCGAGACGTGGTGGTGGTTATCCGGAAATACGGTTCGGGGAACGCCGTATCCTGATCTGGGACACGCCTTTGCGCATGAGGGTTGTCTCTGACGCGACTTACGCCGGACACTGCGGCGGCACCGCGCGGTCGGTGGGCGCGGTCGCGGTGAAGTGCGGTGGACCCCTCTGTTGGCGGCGACTGGTGAGGATCGGCAGATTCCATGCCATGAAAGCAAGGGAACCCGTCGTCTCAGCCGCCCCGGCCGCGTGAAGCGCCCCCCTCCCCAGCTGCACATCGAGGTCGACCACGACCGCTGTGTGGGCAACGCCATGTGCGTGGACTTCGCCCCGGGCGTCTTCGAACTGAACCCGCGGCGCCAGGCGGAGGTCGTCGACCCCGAGGGGGACACCCTGGAGGACATTCTCGTGGCGGCCGGCAACTGCCCGGCCACCGCGATCTCCGTGAGCGACGCCGTTACCGGGGATGCCTACGAGGTGTGACTAACCGGCTGCCGTGTGCGAGCACCCTTGGAGCGAGCACCCTTGGAGGCGAGCGAAACAGGGCCGAGAGTCCTAGATTGAGATCAGTTCCGATCACGACGCCGACCGGACGTGACCGTCCGGTAACGGGGTACTCCCCAGGGGAGATGCAGTGGACGGGATGAAGCGACCCCGCCAGACACGGGAGGACACGATGACACAGCGACCCACCACGACGACCACCCCGTCCCCGCCTTGCCGGCCGCTGCTGATGGTGACGGTCGCCCTGTTCCTGGCCTGCGGCGACGGCGTGCCCAAGGCGTGTGGCGACATACCGGAACAGACCCTGCTGGTGGGGCGGTTTGCCGAGCTCAGGCCGTGTTTCGAAGACTCGGGGGGCAAGACGCTCACCCTGTCGGCGGTGTCGTCGGATGTCGGAACCACCACGGTGCTCGCGTCGGACTCGACGATCACCATCCGCGCTGTGGATGCCGGCACCGCGATGGTAACCGTCACGGCGGAGAATCCCGGGGGTCAGATGGCCTCGATCGACATCGACGTGGTCGTCTGGGGCCCGCCCGGGGTTCACCGGGAGGATTTCGACGAAGGTCTCGGCGACTGGACACCCGGCTGGCACACCTCCGCGACGCAAAGTGACGGGATGCTTCGGTTTCACCCCAGGTATGTAGCTTGGCCCGGCGTCGTTAGCTACCACTACGTCGCTCTGGTCGATTGGGTATTCGCGGCGGCAGTCGGAAACGACACGGAGAATACCGTCATCGGATTGGCAGCCCAACCGCCCTTCCCCGAACGCCCTCAGGAGTACCTCATTTCAGTAGGCGAGGGCTCGACGTTTGATGCGATCGTCGATGCCAACTATCAATTCACCATCTGCTGTCCACGCGAGACCGAAGAGTCGTGGTGGGGGAGGTCCGACGCGATCGCCGGCGTAGGCGAGCTCACCGAACTCGGATTGGCTGTGGAGGAAGGTGAGATGGTGGCATGGGCCGGGGCCACGGAGTTGGTCAGGATCGATATGGCCACTCACTTTTGGTCGTCCCGATTGTGGGGGCCGGCACTGTATACGTGGCCCGAGCTGGGCTTGACCGGAATCGGGGGGTTTGTCGACCGGGTCGACATCTGGGGCGAGAGAGGAACCGCCAATGCCGCATGGCACGAAGGACCTGCCGACATCCCCGAACTGTGGACGACGCGGCCCCGGATACCGGACGTCAGGATTCGGGAGAGGTAGCGCGGGGGGCTCCGGACGACCCCAGGCGGAGTCGAGATTGGCCCCATTCGGGCCGCGCGACTCGCCGGGGGACGACTACCCTGCGGCGGCGATCCTCTCCTCGGCCATCCAGTCGGCGGCGGCCGCGGTACCGATCCCCAGCTCCTCGGCCCGCTGGATCACCTGGAGGGTCCTGTCGTAGATCTGCGTGACCTTGGAGTAGATCGTGAAGTCCTCGGTGGGACGTCCGAAGACCTCCTCCTGGCAGCGGATCAGGCCGCCGGAATTGACCAGGTAGTCGGGCGCGTAGGTGATGCCCCGCCGTGTCAGTTCGTCGCCGTGGCGCGGTTCGGCCAGGATGTTGTTGGCGCCTCCGACCACCGCCCTGCAGCGCAGGCGCGGCAGAGTCTCGTCGTTGATCACGCCTCCGATGGAATTGGGTGAGAAGACGTCGCACTCCACGTCGTAGATGTCGTCCGCGCCCACGACTTCGGCGTCCAGCTCCCTCGCGGCCTTGGCCGCCAGCGGCTCGTAGATCTCCGACACGGTGAGCCTGGCTCCCGCTTCGTGGCAGAACCTGGCCAGCGCGAACCCGACGTTGCCCAGGCCCTGAATGGCGATGTGCCGCCCGCCGATCGAGTCGCTTCCGTTCGTCGTCTTGAGCACGGCGCGGATCCCGCAGCTCACGCCGTACGCGGTGGTGCGCGAGGGGTCGCCCGCGCCCCCCGCCGACTCGTTCACGCAGGCCACGTGCCTCGTGGCGCCGCGGATCACCGCCATGTCGTGCGAATTCGTGCCGATGTCCTGTCCGGCTATGTACTCGCCCGCCATCGTGTCGATGCAGCGGCCCATGGCCCGCAGCAGCGCGGGGTTCTTCCCGGACCGGGAGTCGCCGATGATGACCGACTTGCCCCCGCCCAGGTCGACGCCGCTGACGGCCGCCTTGTAGGTCATGCCGCGGGCCAGGCGCAGCACGTCGTACAGCGCCTCCTCCTCGGTGGCGTAGGGAAGCATGCGGATCCCTCCCAGGGCGGGGCCCAGGGTAGTGTCGTGTATCGCGATGATCGCTCGGAGTCCCGAGTCGCTGTCGTTGCAGAAAACCACCTTCTCGTAGTTGTGTTCTCCCATCGGTTGGAACACGCGCATCGGGTTGTCGCTACTCCTCTTGAGTGCCTGAATGAGTGGCCGTCGGCGGACGGCCGGGGACGGGAAAGATAATCCGATCGGCTTGCAGCCGCCCGGGGGGTGGCCGCGGTGACCCGGCGTGCCGGAGCGTGAGCCGAGCTACCGGCCCTTGACGTCCGCGACCCTCGGAAGGATGCCGCCACGTTGACCGAAGTGGACCACCAGGCCCTGTTCCCGCAGTGAGGGCCCGGGAGATGGGGCGGCGAAGCAGTCGCGGGCCGGAGAATGGTAGAGGCAGCCGACTTCCTCGTGCGGTCTCCGGCGAATGAACTCGTCCGCATCGGAGAGCGCCGACCGCCAGGCCGTCTTCGCTTGGGCGACATCGAAGGGCGCGGCGAGGGCCAGCCGGGCGATGTCCTCGGGCCGGTGACGACCGCGGCGCTTCAACTGCTCGAGGAGCGACGCCGGAGTGAACCCCGGGTCCTTCGCGACGGCCGCCCAGATCATCGCGCCCAGGGGCAGGACATGCTCGTGCAGGTGAAGGATGTCGACGAAGTCGCGTGCCTCGTCCCGGCCCGCCAGGGTCAGCACCTTGTTGATCGCCAGGTCGATCTCGTGCAGCACGAGGCCACCGTCGTCCAGCCGCACCGGGGGCATGAAGCGCCATGCCGAGTCGTGGGCCCAGTCGATGCGCGTCGCTTCCCGGTCACCGGCTTCCACGATCGCCCGGACATGCCCCGGCTGGCTGAGGCGGACCTCGACACGGTAGCCGGCCGCCTCCAGCACGGTGCTGTCCCGCGCGAACGACTCCGCGACGGCTTCGGCGGAGTCGTGCGGGCTGTCAGGGGCACAGTCGCGCCGCCGCCTTCCAGGCCCTCATGTCTCCGTTCTTCCTGAGCGTCTCCGCTACCCAGCCCACGTCGGCCGGGCCGATTGTCAGATCCTTGCGGTAGGACCAGAAACACATTGCGTGGAACTGGCGGTATGCCCGCCGGGCCTCGCGGACGCGGACCATGGCCCTGGCGGTCTCGGGGTCGAGCTTGCGGCGGCTCTTCCTGCCCCCTCTGCGACCGATTTCGGCCAGGTAGCGGTGGATTGCACTGTCCATGCAATTGTCATAAGCGGCTTACGTTCATGCGTCCAGCCGCCCCTGCAGCACCGCCACCGACGCCAGCATCAGCAGCAGCGAGTCCATCGAGGGTCGATCCCCTTCGGCCAGCCCCGGCAGTCCGTCCAGCACCCCACCCACCGCCGCCGCGTCCACGAACGGCACCGCCCTGAGCGCCTCCCCGCGCAGCGTGTCCTGCAGGAAATCGTGTAGCGGGCCGTCCGTGCCGACCGCGGACGGCGCCATGAACGGCCGCTTCACCCGATCGTAGACGGGGTCGGGGATGTGGGGGCGCATGGCCTCGCGCAGAAGGTGCTTTTCCCTGGGGTGGCCGGTCAGGACTTCGAGCGGGAGGCTGTTCAGGTACTCGAAGAGATGGTGGTCGAGGAAGGGGAGGCGGACCTCGACGCCGTGTGCCATGTCGAGCCGGTCGGCGGCCATGTGGTAGTTGGCGAAGATCGAGTGCAGCCACAGGTGGAGGAGCCGCCGGGAGGGTTCGCGCCGGGAGAGGGCGGCGGCCTTCTTGCAGCGCCGGTAGTAGGTGCGGTAGGGGTCGTAGCCGTCGAAGCCGCGCAGGAAGTCGGGTGAGCAGACCGACCGGATGAGGCCGATGCCGCCCGACAGCCGCGTGAAAAGCGAGGGGGCCGCCGGGAGGAGGAGGGCGAGGCGGGCCAGCCAGGGGGAGACGGCGGCCAGGGCGGGGTGGTGGCGGCGGGGGGAGCGCAGGAGTCCCGACAGGATGCGCAGGAGCTTGCCGGGCCCGAAGCCGCCCCGGGACGCACCCGCCGCCGCGCGCAGGAACTCGTAGCCGAAGAAGGCCTCGTCTGCGCCCTCGCCGGCGAGGACCGAACGGTAGCCGGCTTCGCGCACGCCCCGGCTGAGCAGGTAGCGGGCCGCGCCGTGGGTGTTGTACTGGAGCGTCTCGGCGTGCCGGACGGCGTCGGCGAAGTGGTCGGCCAGGTCGGCGTCGGAGAGCGTGACGACGGTGTGGTCGGCGCCCGCGGCGGCCGCCGCTTCCCGTGCCCCCGCGCTCTCGTCGAATTCGCGGCGCTCGAACCCGACCGTGAAGGCGGCGACCGGCCCGTCCTGGCACCCGGCCGCCACGCCCAGCACCGCCGACGAATCCAGGCCGCCGCTGAGGAGGCAGCCGACGGGAACGCCCGCGACCATGCGGAGCCGGACCGCCTCTTCGGTGAGCTCGCGGGTGCGCTCGACGGCGCTTGGGAATGTGGGGGTGGGGCCGGCGGGGGCGGGTGAAGCGCGCGGGGATCTCCGCCGCCGCGCCGGCACCGGCAGGTCCCAGTAGCGCTCCAATCGCAGCGATCCGTTCCGGGCCAGGAGCACGTGCCCCGGCGGCACCTGCCGAATCCCGGCGAAGAGAGACCGCCGTTCGTCGGGGCAGGCGAGCAGCCAGTGATACACGCCGGGCTCATCCCACGCCCTCGGCACTCCGGCCGCGAAGAGCGCCTTCGCCTCCGACGCCAGGTACAGCGCACCCGCATGCTCCGCGTAGAAGAGCGGCTTGAGCCCGAAGCGGTCGCGCGCGGCGAAGAGCCGCCCCGTCTCCTCGTCCCAGATCACGAAGGCGAACTGGCCGCGCAGCCGCTCCAGGCACCCGGCGCCCAGGTCCTCGTAGAGGTGGAGCGCGATCTCGCTGTCGGAGCGGGTGCGGAAGCGGTGGCCGCGCGATTCCAGTTCGGCCCGAATGCGTGCGAAGTCGTAGAACTGGCCGTTGACGACGATGTGCAGTCGCCCGTCCTCGCTGGCGATCGGCTGGTGGCCCTCGGGGTCGTTGATGACCAGCAGCGTGTGGCCCAGGCCCGCCCTGCCGCTCGGAGAGACCCAGGTGCGCTCCGCGTCCGGCCCTCGATGCCGCAGGGCCCGGGTGGCGCGGCGCAGGGCCACCGCGTCGACCGGCCCGTCCCGCGACAGGATCGCTGCAATGCCGCACATGGCCGCTCTCCTACCCTTGAGAATGCATGACCGCGTCTCCACCGCGGCAGGTGAAGCGCATGAGCGGCCGCCGCACGCCGCGCGTGAGTTCGAGGTTGTCGGCGGTGACGCGCTGGACGACCGCGACCACGTCGACGGTGCCGGCCTCGGGGTGCATGCGGGCGTAACGGCGGGCGTGGCGTTCCAGGAGCGACCGGCGGACCGCGTCGAGCTTGTCGGGGCTCATGCGCAGCCAGATGTTGCCGACGAGGTAGGACTGCAGCAGCAGGTGGCGCATGGTGCGGGGGAACATGGCGTCGGGGTCGAGGCGGCGGCCAGCGGATCGATCGGCGGCGGTCGGCTCCGCCCCGGGGTATGCCGGCGCGGCGTCCGGGGGTTCCGGCTCCGGGCCGCGGGATGCCGGCCGGCCGGGCGCGATCCTCCGCACCTCGAAGCGCAGGTGATAGTTGCGCGCGTCGACCCAGTCGAAGAGGCGATAGCTCTGGAAGATGCCCACCGTCCAGAGCAGGGCGCGGACCGGGTTGTCCCACCCTTTCGCGGAGTATCGCTCCCGCAGCCTCCGCCCGGTGTTCGCGGCCTCCCAGACCAGCGTGATCACGATCAGCGCGACGAGGGTGAGTGCGACGATCTCGGACGGTGCGAACGCGGAAGCGGCCGTCCCTTGCGGCGGCGGGAGGCCCAGCCCCACCTGCATGATCTCCGGACCGAGGGCCAGCGGCAGCGCACCCGCCATGGCCGCGTTGGAGTACGGGATCTTGAGCGTGAAGGCGATCCCCAGGTGGAAGACCACCGCCCCGGCGACCAGCGGCCACTTGAGCGGCGAGCCGGTCGGGAGCACGAAGATGAGTGCGAAGAGGGGTTCCATGACGAGCGCGGCCCAGGTCACGAGGCGCAGGGGCGTGCGCCAGCGCAGGGTCCAGAAGTCCGGTGCTCGCGCGATCGGCATGCGGAGCGCGGCGTGCATGGCGGATCCGTCGCGCCACATGGGGCTCGTGAACTTGTAGAGTCCGGCGACCAGGTAGACCAGCGCCATGTTGGCCAGGAATACCCGCGGCGTGAGGCCGGGCACCGTGGTCTTGAGCCAGTCGGCGGTGGCCGTGCTCCAGCCGTGCTCGAGGATGCCCGGCAGGGTCAGGGTGTCGCCCACCGGAAGCAGGACCAGCCACAGGCAGAATACGTGCATCATGGCGTCGTCGAGGTACGAGGCCAGGACGTTCCAGCGCAGGGTGGAGACGGCGGCGAGGAAGAGGAACGCGGCGGCGGTGCGGGGGTGGTAGCCGGCGATGACCAGCAGCGAGGCGGCGCAGGCGCAGAGGTGGACGGCGCGGAAGAACACGCCGGGCATACCGGGCTGGAAGAGGCTGATCCGGGTGGGGGGGAGGAGGCGGGCGACGAGCCGGTGGTCGATCAGGCCGTCCGGGTCGCTGAAGTCGCGCGACTGCCTGAGCGCATTCAGGAAGTAGACGAAGAGGACGCCGCCGATGAGGACGCGGGCGATGTCGAGGGGGAGGGCGTGGATGTTAGCGCTCCACGGTCGGCCGGCCTTCCCTCTGGTCTCTCTCCTCCCGGAACTTCGTCTCATCCGGCGCCAGTTCGATTGCTCTCGCGTAGGCCTCATCCACGGCCGAGGCCGACTCGCCGAGCCAACGGCGTGCACGCGCGAGTTCCCGCCAGGCCCAGGCGTGCCGCCGCGCGGGCGCACTCATGCGGAGAAGACGCTCCAGCAGGACACGCGCGTCAAACAGCAGTTCGCGGTTCTCCGCGGTGCGTCGGGCCAGGTGGGCCTGCCCCGACAGCCATAGCTTGTTCTGGGCGCTTTCGAGGAGGGCCCTGGGATTGTCGAGGATCGCGGGGCCGGCAACGTCGAAGAGCTTGGCGGCCATGTCTTCATCCCTGAGTCGTCGGGAGACAATCGCGGCTCCCATCGCCTCGCGAGCCGAGAGGTTCGCTCCGTATTCGCGCAGGAAACGCAGTGTACGCCCCCGCTGACCATCGGCGGCCAGGGCTTCCAGCCAGGGGACCACGATGTTGGCACGCGCTAGGTCGGGGTCCATGTTCAGCCTTTCATCGACCACCGGCTCCGCGCGGTCGGGATCGCCTTGTGCCACACACTGCCGAACCAGTTCCTCGGCGAGCGCAAGCGACGCGCGATTGGCCCGCCACGCCGAGTCGAGCAGTTCCAACGCGTCGTCGGCACGCCCCACCGCACGCAGTTCATTGGCCGTTCGGATCGCGGAGGAGTCGGTCTGCCAGGGGTTGGCTAACAGGGTTGCCTGGAAGAACGTGCGTTGTTCGTCGAAGTGGAATTCGGGAGGTGGCGAGCCGTTGCGTTCCATTGACCGGTAGACCTTGCCGAGGCCCGTGAGGCGCTTCTCGGCCAGGCCGATCTCCTTGAACAACTCGCCGAGCCGAGGGTTGCGCGGGGGAACCAAGCGAAGAGTGGCTCCCCTGCGAAGCTGTTCCCGGCCGATTCCCGCAACGGGCCCCGGCGTGCTGCGGATGTCGATGCGGTCGGAGGTGATCCGAACCAGCGTCGCATGCGGCGAATCCTCGCCGTAGCTCCGGTGGAAGAGCGCGTTGACCAGTACTTCCCGCAGGGCGTCCTCGGGGTAGTTGGGGCGATCCGAGGCCCGGAAATGGTTCGGCACCTTCTCGGTTCTGGTCCCGACCACCTCGCGGCGCAGGTAGCCGAGGCAGCCACGGACCTGTTCCGCCAGGCCGCCATCGAACACTTTCTCGTCAAGGATGTCACCACCTGCACCTGTGCGAAGGATGGAAGTCTCGATCTTCGCTCCGGGGAACCATCGCGCCGGGTTGCGGGAGAAGAAGAGGAGCCCCGCGTTGCGTGGCACTTCGTGATCGTTGACGCGGCGGACGATGTCCATCTTTCGATAGATGGTTCTCGCGTCCGGTTCGTCGAGCAACGCGCTTTCGCAATCGCGCAGGTGCTCGCGCACCATCATTTCACTGAGGTCGTCAACCGTGGCGTTCGGCGCGGAGCGGGAATCCCAGGGCACGGTCGCGGACTGGTCGAGCAGCTGCGTGAGAAGGCCGTGTGACTGCGCGTCCACCGTCTTTTGGTCTATCCGGACCCAGTATTTCCTGACGCCTTTTTGGCCATCGGGCGCCTGGTGCGGTGGGGTTTCGCTGGCGGGCACCCAGACGACCAGGATGCGCCGTCCTTCCTGCTCTTCGCGGGAGATACGCGGCACATATCTCGGATCGATCCTGCGGCAATTCCCGCTAATCCACCTTTCCGCGTCTTCGATCTGCCCCTGACTCAGTCCCTGTGGCGGAAGGGCGGCGCGCCCGTCTCTCTCGGCAACGCCGATCACGACGTACCCGCTGCCGTGCCTTCTCAGGTCGTTGGCGAAGGCGCAGATGGTCTTCAGAACCTGGTGGCCCGTGACCCTCCGGTCCCACGTCGCCTTGAACTCGATCCGCTCGGACTCGACTGTGCGGGCCTGAAGCAGGTCGTCGAGGTTGATTCGCAGATTGCTCATCGCGGAGGGCCCATGGGTGGTGTGCTCTGGTTCCGGGCGTCGCTCGCAATTGTCGCCAACGACCCTCACGAAAGCTAATGGCGGGCGCGAACGGTGAACCAGCGTTGGTGGGTGCCGGTGGTCCGCGGGTCAATCCGCACGAGCGCCGAGACCGGCGAGGCGCGGAACGAGTCGTGCTGATTGTCATTTGGATTGACAATCTGCAATATCCTGGCGATGCTTGATCCCACTCCCTCACGCCGAACCCCGTTTCCGCTCCCGAGACCAAAATGCCCGCAATCGAACGCAACCTGGCCGCGCCGCTGCTGGAGCGAACGCGTCACTATCCGGTCGTCACCGTCACCGGCCCCAGGCAATCGGGCAAGACGACGCTCTGCCGCACGCTGTTTCCCGATCGGCCGTACGTCTCGCTCGAAGGGATGGACATGCGTGCGTATGCCCGGGAAGACCCGCGCGGCTTCCTGCGCGAGTACCGCGACGGCGCCGTGATCGACGAAGTGCAGCGGGCACCGGACCTGACGTCCTACCTCCAGGAGGTGGTGGACGAGAACCCGGAGCCGGGCCGGTTCGTGCTGACCGGTTCGCAGCACTTCGGGCTGAGCGAGGCGGTCAGCCAGTCGCTGGCGGGACGCGTCGGCGTGCTATACCTGCTCCCTCCCGGGCTGGACGAGTTGGCCCGCTTTGCCGCGCCGCCGCAAGAGCTGCTGGACGTCCTCTGGACGGGCGCGTATCCACGAATTCACGACCGCCGCATCCCGCCGGACGTGTGGTTGCGCGACTATTTCGCCACGTACGTGGAGCGCGACGTTCGGTCGCTCCGGAACGTGACGGACCTCGAGGCCTTCTCGGCGTTCGTCCGGATGGCCGCGGGGCGCACCGCGCTGGAGATCAGCCTGTCCGCCCTGGCAAGCGACGTTGGTGTCAGACACAACACCATTCGCGCCTGGCTGTCCGTCCTGGAGGCCAGCTTTCTGGCGATGCGGGTGCCCGCCTACCGGAGCAACCTGCGGAAGCGCCAGATCAAGGCGCCGAAGTTGCACTTTATGGATTCGGGGCTGGCATGCCACCTGCTCGGCATCCGGTCCGCCGAGGAGTTGCGCCACCATCCGCTGCGAGGCGCGATCTTCGAGAGCTGGGTGGCGTCCGAAGTCTTCAAGACCATCACCCACCGGGGGGAGCAACCGCGGCTGGGGCACTACCGCGCCGCCGGCACCGAGGTGGACCTGGTTGTGGACATGGGTGCTCGACTCGTCCTTGCGGAGGCCAAGGCCGGGGGCACCGTCACGCCGCGCTTTTTCGGGGGGATGCGGAGGTTGGGCGGCGACCTTGAGGGCGCCGGATCCGCGGTTGAGAGGCGGCTTGTGTACGGGGGTGACCTTTGCCACTCGCGCGGTGGCGCGGAGGTGGTCCCCTGGAATAGGTTGCTCGAACTGCCCTGGTAGCGGGCGGAAGCGACATGAAGGAGCCCCGGGATGACCAGGATAGGGACAGTGATGCTGTGCGGGAGCCTCGCCTCGGGGCTGAGCGCCTGCGCGTCCGACCTCGGCGACGACGACCTTGAACTCACCCCGGTCGAGGAATGGACCGCCGAGCCCGAGTACGAATTCGGCGACCAGATGGAGGGCGATGCGCTCTTCGGGCAGATCCGTGACGTGCGCCCCGCGGCCGACGGCTCGAGGATCTACGTGCTGGACGCCCAGAGCGTGGAGGTGACGATCTGGACACCCGACGGCACCCTGACCCGGCGGGTGGGCGGCCGGGGCGAGGGGCCGGGGGAGTTCTCGCGTCCCGGTACGCTGTTCCTGTTTGACGACCGTTTCCAGGTGGGTGACAACGGGCTCTATCGATACACCACGTTCACGCTCGATGGCGAGGTGGTTGGAACGGAAGGCTTCCCATCCGGTGTCGGCCCGGTAGAGCCCGGGATGGATATCGCCACGTTGCAGCGGGTCTTCACGCAGTTCCAGGTCTTCGCGATGTTCGACGACGGAAGCGTCGGGGCACTCGGTATGCCTCCGTGGACGATGGCCGGTGAGATGCCGGAGGAGGAAGCCCCGGCCGTCGCCGTGCTTCGGGCCTCGCAGGAGGGCGGCGATTGGGGACTCGACACGTTGGGCCTGCTGAGCTTCCGGGATGTGTTTACGCTGCTCCCCCATCCGAAATACGGTGACATCAGGATTCCGCAACCTTGGATCCCGCCCGACCACTTCCAGATGGATCCCTGGAACGGCAGCGTCGTGATCAGCAGTTCACTGAGGGCGCAACCGGGCGTGCTGCAACTCATCGAGGTCTCGACCGCGGACGATACCCTGTGGACCCGCCGGGTCCGGCTCCCGCCCATCCCGGTCACGGAGGACGACATCGAGGCGGCGGTGGACGAGCGGGCACCGTTCCTGGGCGCGGATCCGGAGGACTCCACGGCGCCGCTGCTGCTGAAACGCGCGATTCGCAACGCGTTCATCATACCGGATCACTGGCCGGCGACGCGCGAGATCCGGCTCATGTCGAACGGCGAGATCTGGTTCCGGCCGGCCGGGCACGCGAATCCGGGCATGTGGCATGCGGCGCGCAAGGGAGACGACGAAGGGCCGATCCGGAGTGTCGTGCTGCCCGAGCGGTTCGGGCCCATGGACGTGACCGCCACCCACGTCTGGGGAGTGCGGCGCGACGAACTGGAGGTGCAGTACGTTGTGGGGTTGCGGCTGGAGCGGGTTGGCGGGTAGGGGGAGGCTTCGTAATCCCGCGCAACCCGGGCCGTATCTCACAATAGATGCCTACCAGCTTCTTCTTGACAAGGAACGATCCATGATCCGGTTTCCCTCCTCCCCTTCCCCCCGCCTCTTCGCCGCGCTCGTGGTTTTCGTCGGCGGCGCATGCGAGAACCCGGTGGGGCCGGTCCCGTGCGGCGTGCTCCCCGAGGTGGCGGTCAACGTCGGCGAGAGGTTGAGCGTCGCCGCCTGCTTCACCGACGAAAACGGCGACGCGTTGAGCTACACGGCAACGTCGTCCAGTCCCGCAGTGGCGGAGGTCTCGATCTCCGACACCTCGATCACGGTCACGGGTGTCGCGCGGGGCAACGCCACCGTCACGGTCACGGCCACGGACCCCGGGGGGATTCAAGGCGTACAGGACTTCGCCGTGGCCGTCCTCCCGGTCCCCATGCGGCTGACGAACCACCCCCGCCTGGATCAAGATCCCGATTGGTCCCCGGACGGGACCAGGATCGCTTTCGCCTCCAACCGCAATCACAACTGGCGTGTCTACGTGATGGACGCGGACGGAAGCGACATGGAAACGTTGATCTGGGGCATTGGGATCAACGATGACCCCGCTTGGTCCCCGGACGGGACCAGGATCGCTTTCAGCTCCATGCGCCACGGCGGCGCCAACCGGGACATCTACCTGATGGATGTGGACGGAGGCGACGTGCAGCGGCTGACGAACCACAGAGCCGAGGACAGATATCCCGTGTGGTCCCCGGACGGGACCAGGATCGCTTTCAACTCCCGCCGCGACGGCAACTTCGAGATCTACGTGATGGACGCGGACGGAAGCGACATCGAGCGTCTGACGAACCGCGGTGGGGCCGACATGCGTCCCGTGTGGTCTCCGGACGGGACCAGGATCGCATTCTACTCCGACCGCGACGGCGGCCACGACGGTGTCTGGGGTATCTACGTGATGGACGCGGACGGAAGCGATGTGCGGCGCCTGACGAACCAAAGCGAAACCGACGAATACATGCCCCGGTGGTCGCCCGACGGGACGAGGATCGCTTTTGCCTCGTACCGCGACGGCCCCCTCGACATCTACGTGATGAATGTGGACGGAAGCAACCTGCAGCGCCTGACCAAGCACAGTTCCCGGGACGATTCTCCCGGGTGGTCCCCGGACGGGACCAGGATCGCCTTCAGGTCCGACCGCGATGGCGACTGGAACATCTACGTGATCGAGATCAAGTAGGTCAAGCAGTCCGTGGATAAGGTCCCGCGAGCACCGTAGAGCGGCGAGGTGCCGGGCTGGCAAGGCGCGACGAGGGGCCGATAGCAGCTGTGTGCCGGACCTCACCGGATGGCGGGTGGGACCGATCCGGGGCGGTTTCCCCACGCGGAGTCGGCCCCCATGGTTGTTCGATGAACCACGACTACGACGCGATCATCATCGGTGCGGGCGTCATCGGCGCCTGCACCGGCTTCGAGCTCGCCAGGAAGGGCTACCGCACCCTCAACGTCGACAAACAGCCGGCCGCCGGGTCCGGTTCGACATCCAGCACCTGCGCCATCATCCGGTTCCACTACTCCACGCCGGAAGGGTGCGCCATGGCCCGGGAGAGCTATTTCCACTGGCTCGACTGGGGGCGCTACCTGGGCGTGCCCGACGAGATGGGGCTGGCGAAGTACGTCAACACGGGGTGCCTGGTCGTCAAGAACGACGGCAACCACGACCTGGTGCGCGTGACGGCCGTCCTCGACGAGCTCCACGTCGCCTACGAGGATCTCCGCGCCGAGGAGGTCGCCGCCCGCTTTCCCTGGATCGACACGCGTGCCTACGGCCCCCCCGTTTCCACGGACGACGAGCGCTTCGGCGAGCCCACCGGCGGTCACATTCGCGGCGCCGTCTACATCCCCGAGTCCGGCTACATCGACGATCCCACGCTGGCCTGCCACAACGTGCAGCGCGCGTGCGAGGCCCGGGGTGGCGAGTTCCGGTTCGGTGCCGAGGTGGTGGAGATCCTGAGGGAGGGAGGGCGCGCTCCGGGCCGGGAGTCCTCGGAGGACTCCCCGGACCGCATCGGAGGTGCGCGGCCGGGCGAAGGCACTTCGGAGCGCGTTGCCGGTGTGCGACTGGCCGACGGCTCCATCATCCGCGCGCCCGTGGTCGTCAACGTGGGGGGACCCCATTCCGCGATCATCAACGGCATGGCGGGCGTCCTCGACGGGATGAACGTCAGGACCCGCCCCCTCAAGAAGGAAGTCTGCTACGTTCCCGCTCCCGCCGATATGGACTACCACCAGGTGGCCCCGCTCATTTCGGACGGCGACATCGGCTGCTATTCGCGCCCGACCACCGGGAACCAGGTCCTCATCGGCTCCCAGGACCCGGAGTGCGACGTGCCGGAGTGGGTCGACGACCCCGACGACTACAACACGGGCTTCACCCGCCAGTGGGAGACTCAGGTGATGCGCGAGGCCCAGCGGGTGAAGGGGCTGGGGATCCCCGGGCAGACGGGCGGCCTGGTCGACCTCTACGACGTGGCCGACGACTGGATCCCGATCTACGACATGTCCGACCTGCCGGGTTTCTACATGGCCGTGGGGACTTCGGGGAACCAGTTCAAGAACGCGCCGGTGGCGGGGAAGCTGATGGCGGAGTTGATCGAACAGGTGGAGGGAGGGCGTGACCACGACGCCGATCCGGTGTCGATTCCGCTCAAGTACACACGCAGGACCTGCGACATCGGCTTCTTCAGCCGCCGGAGACCGCCGAACCCGGACTCGTCGTATACGGTGATCGGGTGAGGGACTGTCCGTCGGCGGCCGGCCCGCGGGGCATGCCGGGTCTTCGGTCGCAACGGCTCGCGACCGGGTTCGACCCCGGCGTCAGAATTCCAGACAACCCGCCAGGAAGCCGGTGGCGGCACGGGTCTCACCCATCCCGGCGACATCGAACCTGACGATCTGGTCGAGTCCGTCGGCGTTGGTCCTGATGGCGTAGATGCTGTTTCCCTTGATCACCCGTATGCTCATCAGGCCCAGATCCTGCGGCACCTCCGGCTGTCCCAGGTACTGGCCGTCGGGTGCGAAGACATCGAACCCGAAGCGGCCCGCGGCGAGCACGCGCCGGACCCAGATTTCCCCGCCGGCCGACACATGGAGGCTCTCGTAGGCGGGGTAGCGGTTCGGGAGCTTCCTCCAGTGGATTTCGGAGAGCAGCCTGTTTCCCGTGCTCGTGTGCAGTTCGACCAGCGAATCCGCCGCGGCTCTGCGCACGGCATCGGGAACCCTTACCGGTTCGTACCCCTGCGTGATCGAGAGCAGGTCGTCGTCCGTTTCCAGACTTGTCCGGCGGATCTCGTACCGATTGGGGCCGTCTCCCCGAGCCGTCCAGAGGTCGAGGTCGGAGCCGAAGAAACCGCTGGGCTGGGTCGCAAACGGGATCGCTTCCAGGAAGGAAACCGAGAGTTTTCCCTCCGGGGCCCCCACCGTGACCACATGGGTGGACATCCGCTGCGCCGGCCACGTCCTCTTCCGATCCGTCTCCCTGAGGGCTCCGTCCGCCAACTCGTAGAATCGGATCGTGTCGACTTCCTGGTCGAAGACCTCACGGGCGACCATCAGACCCTGCCGGGTCCAGGCCCGTGTCGCCTCGGGCGCCTCCGGGAGGATGAACTCCTGGCTTCCCACCCAGGTTCCGGCGGTATCGAAGATCTGATATCGCCGGAGAGACCTTTCCTCGACCCAGATCCGGTCTCCCGGCCCCGGAAACGCCTCCCCGATGATCTGGAATTCGCCGGCTCCTTCCGGCAGCTTCCTCACGGTGCGCACATGGCTTCCGTCGGCTTCGAAAACCCGTAGCTCATGCGCGAACCCGTCCGTCACCCAGATCCGGTCCAGTGGATCCACCGCGACACATTGCGCGAACCCGAATGCGGCCGGCCCTTCGCCCCGGCCTTCTCCAATCCGCAGGCTCTCGGTAACCTGCCACCTCTGCTCAGGGTGGAGGTCCCATACGCCTGAACCCGGGATCTGGCCCGCCGCCTCCGGGCCCGGATTCAGCATCAGAATGAAGGCGAAGCCGACGAGCCCCTTGAGGACCCGGCCGGCCGCGTGGTGGTTGTTCATCGTGGAATCGTTGGTCATCCGTGTTCTCCTATCCGCCCGAGAGTCCATCCGCCGTATACAAGGCTCTGCCAAGAGCGACAAACCCGCAAGGCCAGCGCCGGCGACCGGACACCGGCGCCGGCGGCCGGCGGCTGCTGCGGCCGCGTCACCCGCCCCCGGGGTCCGGTCCGTCCAACAACCATTCCTCCGGCCCCGCGGCGTTGCCGGAACGCAGGCGTGCGTGCGGGCCGGCGCCCCCGTCTCCGGTCTCCGCTACGGAAACCGTCGGGATTGTCGGCATCCCGCCAGGAAACCCCTGACGGCGCGATGCTCGCCGGCGCCCGAAACGTCGAACCGGACGACATGCTCCACCCCCGCCCCGTCGGTCTCGATGGCGTAGATGGCGTCCTCATCGACCACCTGGACATCCATCGTCACCGGAAGCGCCGGCATCGCCGGCTGTCCGAGGTATCGGCCGTCGGGTGCGAAGACATCGAATCCGACGACACCCCCGGCGAGCGAGCGATGGACCCACACCTCCCCGCCGGCCGACACGCGGATGCCCTCGAAGGCGGGATAGTGGCTTGGTAACTTCTTCCAGTCGATCTTGGGGAGCACCTTGCCGAAGGTGTCGACGGACATTGCGTAGAGCTCGGCCAACGACTCCGCCCTGGCCCTGCGGACGGATTCCGGAATCGCGGCCGGCTCGTACCGGTGCGTGATTGAAAGGGGGATTATTGACGAAAGTAACCACGGGGCTTGATCTTCGGGATCAATATGGTTA
>JAPPGI010000120.1 GCA_028874985.1 Gemmatimonadota bacterium
CGAGCGGAATACACGCACCGGACCCTACGGGCACCGCGCCACCTCCTGACCCTACGGAATACGATAAGTGCACCGGACTTCAGTGTCAACGAAACGATTAGGAGATTCCTTCGCCGTGCTCCCGATGGATTTGAAGTCCGATAGTGACCAGGCAGGCCAACCCCAACGACCCCGGCGTTGACGGCCACCCCGAGGTCATGCCGATCCACGCCGACGGGAACTCCGTGCGCGCGATCGGTGGCTTCGGGGCGAAGCCAATGACCTACCCGCCCACCCGCTCCAGCTCCCACACCTGAATCCTCTCGATTCCGATTTCGTCCGTCGCACGGCCGATAAGGTAGTCCGCGCCTACCTCGAAGACTTCGAACTCCACCGGCGTCTCGACGAACCCGAGCACCCGCCCTTCCCGGTCGAACACCGTCCACAGCGGTGCAGGCCTTTCGATGTCCGGCGGGGTGTACTCCTTCACCCACAGGTGACCCAGTGCATCGGCAAGCACCGCACGAAAGGCCGGGAAGGTCTCTACGACGGGGGCTTCGTCGTAGGCTGGGCGGAACATCTCGATGACTTCTTCCGGCTGGTCGGCCTCGACGAACGCGTTGAGCATCGCCTCGACCACCTCGTTCCGGGTAGGAGCCCGGCTTGAATGCTCGCGGCGCACGATCTTCGCGAGCGCTGCATCCGACATGCTGTAGGCGCGAAGCTCGTACCGATCGTCCGTGGCGATCACCAGCGTGCCTTCCCATTCCGCCTCGTGGAGTCCGCGACTGAAGGCCATGCGGGCGACGTGCAGCATCACGCCGCCATATACGCCGCGAAACCCCTCCAGGCCAAGGTGGGTGCCAAAGGGAATCTCGGCGGTGCCGTCGCCGTTCACGAGAGAATAGGCAGCCTCCATCCGCCAGTAGCCTTCCTCCGCCCCACCGGTGGTCCTGCGTCCCAGGATGTCCCCGCTCGCCAGAACCACCCGGGGTTCCAGGCCGTGGCCGTCGTCCGACTCGATTCGGAACGAACGGCCCAGGTTGCCGCCAAGATCGAAGACCGATCCGCTCCACAGATCGGCGCGCCCCGATGAGGAACGCCTTGGCTCCCATGCGAGGATCGAGTCGCCTGGCCACGGGCCGATGCCGGCGAGAGCCTGGAATTCGGCCGGTCCCCCGCCGGTGCCGCCCCAGGTCGCCTGGTGAACACCCCCAGCGTCGTACAGGCGAATCTCGTCGGTCCCCGCGTTCGCGACGACGACACTCCCGTCCGCGAGCATCACTGCGTCATTCGCCTCGTGCAGGATGTAGGGGTCGTCCCCCTCATACTCGCCGATCGACACCAACGGTTCGCTGCCGATCCGCCATGAAAGGCGCGAATCGTCCGCAGGACGCGGATTTTCGACGATCCTGATGCCGGCGCTGTCCCGGATTTCGACCGCGAACGGGTTTTCCGCGCGATCCCTGGCGACGGGGGCTCCGGTCCTGGTCTCCTCATCGGCCTCTTCCGCGGCCTCCGACGAGGCGCCGTCGCCACAGCCGACGCAAACGCAAAGGCCAACCGCCAGCAGCCATTTGAACGGCCCGCGACCCGGTCTGCCCGCCGTCCTCGGTGATCCGTTGCAATTCATCCTCGGCCTCCTGAAATCTTAGAAGATTAGGAGAACCTATGGCGGACATTGCGCCGGTGTCAATCGGTGGACCGGCCCTGCTGCCAGCACCTCAGCGTGGACCCAGGACGGGTACCCATCCCGCCGCATCCTCTTCTACCGCGACCAGACCAGACTGCTTGCAGATCGTGCCAGCAGTCGCTCCACCGGCGTCAACCGCTGCCGGTCCGCTCACCCGGTGCACACAGCTCAACCGCCTCCGCCAGCGACCGCAACGGCTCGCCACTGCGCGGAATGAACTCGTGGGCCATGAACCCGGTGAACCCCGTCTCGCGAATCGCCCGCACGATCGCCGGATAGTGCAGCTCCTGCGTCCCGTCGATCTCGGCACGCCCGGGCACGCCGCCGGTGTGGTAGTGGCCGATCCAGTCGCGCGCGTCGGTCAGTGTGCGGATGATGTCGCCCTCCATGATCTGCATGTGGTAGATGTCGTACAGGATGCGCACCCGGGGCGAGTCCACCGCGCGCATCACTTCGAGCGCGTAAGACATGTGGTCGCCGATGTAGTCCAGGTGGCCCCCCGGCTTCGAGTTCAGCACCTCGACCAGGATGGTCACGCCTTCCGACTCGGCGATCGGAGCGCACTCGCCGAGACACCGGACCGAGTTCTCGATCGCGGGACCGTCGGCCATGCCCCGGCGGTTGCCGAAGAAGCAGATCACGTTGGGAACGCCTTCCCGGGCGGCGCGGGGAATGTGCCGCTCGAAGGCGTCGATGATGGTGGCGTGGTTGCCCGGCTCGTTCAGCCCGTCCTCGATGGTCCCGGCACCGACGTCGCCGCAGGAGACGGTGAGGCCGTGGTCGCGGGCGACGGACCACTCGTCGACCCCGAGGAGGTCCATGGCGGTCAGGCCCATGTCGGCGACGGCGGCGCAGAAGGGCTCGAGGGGGATGTCGGCGAAGCACCAGCGGGCGACGGACTGGGTGATGCCGGAGCCATCTACTCGACCGGCGGCTCTCGTCGCAATCAGCCCCAGCGACGCGGCACCCAGCGACGCGGCACCGGTTGCCCTGAGGGCCTGGCGACGTGTAAGGTTCGGCATGCTGAAACCCACTCCATGCGATGAGGATTCACGGCTGCGGTTCGGCAGTCCCGAGCGACGGGTACGGTAGCGCATGAAGCGAAGGCGGGCCATCGGCGTTCTCGGCGGTGTCGCGGCCGGCCCCGTCCTCATGCCTTCCCGGACCTTCGCCGAACTGCTGGCGTGGAGCGAACGGGTCCGCGAATCGTCCCGCTCACCCGGCACCCCCACCCTCCTCACCCCGCCTCGCGCCCGCGCCATGGCCGCGCTGGCCGAGGTCATCATCCCGGCAACGGACACCCCGGGAGCATCCGAGGCGGGCGTGACCGAGTTCGTGGCGGCGCTGTTGGTTGGCTGGCTCGACGACGACGACCGCGACGTGTTTCTCGAAGGGCTCGACACGGTGGACCCCGCGGCCCGGGAACGCTTCGGCGCCGACTTCGCGGACTGCGCGCCGGAAGAGCGGATCCGCCTCGTCGCCGATTTCGACGCAGAAGTCACCCGCCTGCGCGAAGACCCCGACGCCACCGCGTCCCGGCACTTCTTCCACCATGTGAAACGTTTCACAATCACCGCCTACTTCACGTCGGAGGCGGGATTGGCGGCCCTGGGACACCGCACGTCGTTCCGCACCTTCGAGGGGTGCGTGCCGCTGTCTCCCGCCGAAGGCGGTGACTCGGCCGGAAGTCGCACGCCCGATGGGTCTGCCGGCGGGACCATCCCGCCAACGGGCCCCTCATGAACATCCGCGCCCGCCGTCAGCAGTACGACGTCATCGTCGTCGGCTCCGGCATGTCGGGCGGGTGGGCCGCCAAGGAGCTCTGCGAACTCGGCGCCCGCGTCCTGGTCCTCGAGGCGGGGCCCATGATCGTCCCCGAGCGCGACTACGCCGAGCACCTGCCCACCTATGAGATGCCCTACCGCGGCTGGAACGACCGCAAGGCGCTGGCCGCCGAGCAGCCCATCCAGCGCGAGTGCTACGCCTGCGACGAGGTGGCCCGCAAGTTCTTCGTCAACGACATCGAGAACCCGTACACGACCGACCCGGACAAGCCCTTCCGGTGGATCCGCGGGCGCCAGGTTGGCGGACGCTCGATCATGTGGGCGCGCCAGAGCTACCGCCTCGGCGACCTGGACTTCGAAGCCAACGAACGCGACGGACACGGCGTCGACTGGCCCATCCGCTACGCCGACCTCGCCCCCTGGTACGACCACGTCGAGGCCTTCGCCGGAATCAGCGGTCGCGCCGAGGGACTGTTGCAGGTCCCCGACGGCGTCTTCCTGCCGCCCATGCGGATGAGCTGCGTCGAGGAGCACGTGGCCGGCGCGATCGACCAGGCCTACGGCGGCACGCGCCGGATGACGATCGGTCGCACCGCCGTTCTGACGACCGATCACAGGGGGCGCCGTGCATGCCACTACTGCGGCCCCTGTCACCGCGGCTGTCGCACGCGCAGCTATTTCAGCTCGCTCAACGCCACACTACCCGCCGCCGAGGCCACGGGGCTCCTCACGCTGCGCCCCAACAGCGTCGTGGCCGAAGTCATCTGGAAGCCCGACCCGGGTCGAGCGACCGGCGTGCGGGTGATCGACGCCCAATCGCACGAGGAGATGGAGTTCCACGCGCGCACGGTCTTTCTGGGCGCCTCCGCGCTGGAGTCCACGCGCATCCTCCTCAACTCGAAGTCGGCCGACTTCCCCGACGGCCTCGCCAACTCCAGCGGCGCTCTCGGCAGGTACCTCATGGACCACACCATGGGCGTGGGCGCGCGGGCCACCTTCCACGCCTGGGAGGACCGCACCACCCGCGGCAGGCGTCCGAACGGCATCTACATCGCGCGCTTCCGCAACGTCACCGAGCCGTCGCCCGACTTCCTGCGCGGCTACGGCTACCAGGGCTCGGCGTCGCGGGCCGGCTGGGGCCGGGGGATGTCGATGGCGGGATTCGGCGCGGACTTCAAGCACGAACTCATGCGCCCGGGTCCCTGGTCCTTCGGGATCAACGGCTTCGGCGAGTGCCTGCCCCGTGAGGAGAACCACGTCGCCCTCGACCCCAAACAGGTCGACAAGTGGGGGATCCCGGCGCTGCGGATCAGCTGCGCCTGGGGCGAAAACGAGCGCGCCATGATGCGGGACGCCGCGTTGCAGGCGGCCGAGATGCTCGAAGCGGGCGGCGGCCGCGACATCACGATCGACGACGAGATGACCCCGCCGGGCCTGACGATCCACGAGATGGGCACGGCGCGCATGGGGCGCGACCCGGACACATCGGTGCTGAACGCGCACAACCAGGCGTGGGATGTTCCGAACCTGTTCGTGATCGACGGCGCTGCCATGACCTCGTCGGCGTGCCAGAACCCGTCGCTCACGTACATGGCGCTGGCGGCGCGCGCGAGTCACTACGCGGTGTTGGCGGCGCGGCGGGGGGAGATCTAGTCTAGTTGGGAGGGGTTCGTCGTCGAGACGCTCATCCTGGCGGGCGTTCAACCCGCCGGAGCCACCTTCACGGTATACACGAGCGCCAGAGTCACGTCGTCCGGTGGGCCGATACCCGGCGCACGGTGCCCCACCACGAGTCTTGCGGTTCCCGGATCCTGGAAGACCACATTCGCCTTGTGCTCGAACTCACGACCGATGTCGGTGCAGTTGAAGCAGCAGGAGTCGCCGTCGCCCGTGACGAGCGCCTCCCGCACGAAGTCGTAGGGGGTGACAAGTACAACCGAACTGCCGTCGTGGTGCGTCAAGTACAACACTTCGGTGTCGGCGAGCGGGTCGCCGCCGCGCCAGCAGCCGTTGCCCCCTGTCGGACGCCGTCCACACCCGCTTCCCACCCCCAGGGATTTTCCGGACATCACGGGTCCGACGCCCGTTGACATTCTCCTGTCGTACACGTCGTATGGTTCAAGGAGCACCGCCACCGGAGGCCGGCGACGGCTTGCCGGCCCGCCTGGATACCGAATGGAGGGAATCCGGATTGCTCACCGACAGGGACTACCGGGCCGTGTTCGAAGCGTCGCCGGACGCGATGCTCGTCGTGGACTGCGAAGGCGTGATCCGGGATCTCAACCCGCAGGCCCTTTCGATGTTCGGATGGAGCCGCGAAGAGATGGAGGGCTCGGGCGTGGAACGTCTGGTGCCACCCGCCAGCCGCAGCCGGCACGAGCGGCACCGCCTAAGCTACGCCGAGGCGCCCCGTCCGCGACCGATGGGTCAGGGACTCGAGTTGCAGGCCGTGCGCAAGGACGGCACAGCCTTCCCGGTTGAGATCAGCCTGAGTCCCGGCAAACTGGCATCGGGACCGGAACACGTGATCTGCACGATCCGCGACATCACGAGCTGGAAGCGGATGCGGTGGCTGTCCAGAATGAAGCTGGCGGCGGCCGAGAATGAGCGAAGGCACCTTTCGCGCGAGCTGCACGACGAGTTCCTGCAGTTCCTCGTGGCGTTCAAGATCAGGGGGAAGCTGCTGGTGGACGAGGCGGACCGGGCGGAGAGGGAACGGGCGTGGGCGGTGATCGCCGACGAGATCCTGGGCGCGATCCGGGGAGTGAAGCAGATGATTCGAGGGCTGCGGTCCCCGAAACTCGAACAGCAGGGGCTTGTCTCCGCGCTCGCGACGCTGTTTCGCGATGCACGGAAGGTTCACGGAGTCACGATCCGCGCCAGCGTCAACCTGGACTGGGTGGCCGACGAACTGGATCCGGCCACGGTCCTGGCCCTGTACCGGATCGTGCAGGAGGCCGTGACCAACGCAGCCACGCACGCGGGGGTGACCGAGGCCGCCGTGGCGCTCCGATCGGCGAACGGTATGATCATCGCGGAGATCCGAGACGAAGGATGCGGGTTCGAGCTGTCCGACTTGGGAGCGGCACCGGACGATGGCCAAATGGGCCTCGCCGGGATGCGTGAGAGAGCGGAGTTGGTCGGGGGCGACCTCAGCGTACGGACCTCGCCGGGCAAGGGAACCACGGTTCGGGCTTCCGTGCCGATGGTGGGTCCGGAAGGCGAACAGTGGTGAGACGCCGCGCCCTCACGATCGCTCCAGCGGCCACACCTGCACGGTCTCCACGTCGAGTTCGCCCCGGACCAGGACCAGGATGTAGTCCTCGCCGATCTCGAAGATGCGCCAGTCCTTCGGTGTCTCGAAGTAACCCAGGACCCCTCCCTCCGGATCGAAGACCGTCCAGAGACGCGCGGGGTAGTCGTCCGCCACCGACTCGTATTCCTCGACCCAAAGGTGGGCCAGCTTGTCGGCAATGACCGAACTGAAGGCCGGGAAATGCTCCGCGACCGGTTCCGACCGCCACTCTTTCCGCTTCTGCGTGCGATACTCCGCAATCTCGGCCGGAGTCAGATCGGGGGGGTACCAGGAGACGCGCTCCTCGATGTATGCGTCCACGTCCTCCCGTGTGGGCGAACGCGGCACCTGACCCCAGCGGACGATCCGGGCCAGCGTCCCGTCGACCGAAAAGGCCCGGATCTCGTAGCGGTCGGCCGGGCTGATGACGATCAGGTCACCCCACGGCTCCCGTGGCATGCTCGCGCCGAAGATCGACTGCTCGCCCCGACCGGGATGCTCTCCCAGCGAACTGAGAAGCTGGCCCTCCGCGCCCCGGACCTCGACCAATACCGGGTCCAGAGAGAACGGGTCGTGCCCCACCAGGATCGAGCCGTCGCTTCTTACCGCAATCGGGTTGACGTGAAGCGCCATCGGATCATCGCGGTTCCTCTCCAGCGCGAAGGTGCGGCCGAAGTTGCCTTCCGAGTCGAAGACGGAAATGCCGCGGCGGGGTCCCCACCAGGCGGCGATGGAATCCCCCGGCCAGTGATCGATGTAGGCGAGTTCGAAGAATTCCCCCGGGCCCTCGCCCTGCCCCGCCCATGTCTCCAACCAGGTGCCGGACGGGTCGAAGACCCTCAGTTCGTTGGTTCCCGAATTCGCCACCACGATCCGTCCGTCGCGAAGCTTCAAGGCATCCCAGACCTGGTGCAGCATGTAGGGCCCTTCGCCTCGCCGGGTTCCGATCGAAACTACTGGCCCGGGCCCGATCCGCCACGCCAGCCGCGACCCCTCGGCCGGCCTGGGATTCTCGATGACCCGGATGCCGGCGCTGTCCCGGGTTGCACTGGACGGTCCGCCTGAACTCCGATCGTCCCGGTTACAGCCCAACGCAGCCAGGGCGAATAAGGCCGCGACGATGCGAATCTTCATGTCCCGAACCCAGTGAATCCGTTCACAATACCGGGCCACTTCCGGCCGGGCGGGCGTTACGGCCATCACGACCGCGCCAGCGGCCACACCTGCACCGACTCCACCCCCAATTCGTCCCGCACCCGCCCAAGGATGTAGTCCTCGCCGATCTCGAAGATCCGAAGTCCGGACGGTGTCTCCACGTACCCCAGCACGCGGCCCCCGGGGTCGAAGACGGTCCACAGGGGAGCCGGTCTTCCTTCCCCCGGAAAGTCGTATTCCCGGACCCAGAGATGACCCGCGGCGTCGGAGATGAACGTCGAGAACGCCGGAAAGGTGTCCGCCATGGGTGTGGCTTCGATGGTCTTGCGCCTCAGCGACAGGATGTAGTCCAGTTCCGAAGTGGGTAGCTGTCGGCCGGCGCGAGACATGAATGCGGAGTATTCCGCCAATTCCCGTTCCAGATAGCGATCGAAGTCGGCCGGGGTCGTGGCGCGGGGCGCGTGCTCCCGCCGCACGATGCGGGCGAGTGCGCCGTTCGGCCGGAACGCCCTGATCTCGTAGCGGCTGGTGCGGCTCGCGACGACAAGGTCTCCCCAAAGGCCCTTGACGAGTTCGCTGCCGTAGGGGACGTATTCCGCCCAGTTCGCCCCGCGCTCGTCTTTCCAGCGGCGCAGGTCCCGATCTGGCAGCTTCTCGAGCGACGCCAGCAACTCGCCGTCCCCGTCCCGGATTTGCAGCACGGCCGAGTCGGATGCCTCACCCGGATAGGTGGTCAGGATGGTGCCGTCCCGGCGCGCCGCCACTGCCCTGGGGCACCCCGGGGGACAATCGCCCCACAGACCGAACGAGCGCCCGTAGCTCCCATCCGAGTCGAATACCGAAATCCGTCCCCGGCTGGGGTACCACGCAACGATGGAGTCGCCCGGCCACGCGGCCACATGGTTCAGCCACCAGAACTCCCCCGGTCCCTCGCCCTCCCCTCCCCACGTCACCAAATGGGTTCCGGCCGAATCGAACATTCTCAGTTCCCCTGAGCTTCCATCCGCAACCACGATCCGCCCATCGGGCAGCTTCGCCGCACTGACGGCGCCGTTGAACAGGTACGGTTCCTCGCCATCCACGGCCCCGATGGACAGGGAGGGCTGCGGTCCGATCCGCCACTCGAGCCGTGACCCCTCCCGGGGGCGCACGTTCTCGACGACCTGGACTCCGGCGCTATCGAAGATCTCGGAGCGGGGCCGGCCGGCCTGGTCCCGGGCGTCCTGTTGGTCCACACCGGATTGGCAGCCGGCTGCGGTCAGTGCGAGCAGGAGTAGGAGAAAACACAATGGGGGAGCAGGGTTCATGGTGAGATGTCGGCGCCCGTCACGATCGCTCCAGCGGCCACACCTGCACGGTCTCCACGTCGAGTTCGCCCCGGACCAGGACCAGGATGTAGTCCTCGCCGATCTCGAAGATGCGCCAGTCCTTCGGTGTCTCGAAGTAACCCAGGACCCCTCCCTCCGGATCGAAGACCGTCCAGAGACGCGCGGGGTAGTCGTCCGCCACCGACTCGTATTCCTCGACCCAGAGGTGGGCCGCCGCGTCTGCCATGATCGATGCGAACGCGGGGAGATGTTCGGCCACCGGCACACCCTCGTACCGGGGCCGCAACTCGGCCCGTACAGAGTCGGCTTCGGCCTCGGACAGTCCATGGATCGGCAACCTCCTGTCGATGTCGGCCTCGATGTCGGCCTGCGTCGGCGCCCGCCGCACGAGGTCGCGTCTGACGATCCGCTCCAGCGAGCCGTCCGCGCGGAAGGCCTTGATCTCGTAGCGCCCCGTGTGACCGATCGCGACACGGTCTCCCCACGATGTCCACACCGGATCCCGCCCCAGGATCGTCCAGAAGAGCCACCGTTGCCCGTCCACATTCTTGCGGAACGGCTCGCTGCCGGGGTGTGTGCCGAAGGAACCGGCAAGCCGGCCTTCGCCATCCCTAAGCTGGACGACAGTGGTATCTCCACCCTCCGGAGCATGGACGGCCATGACCGTGCCGTTCGCCTCGGCAGCGTGGGGCCAGAACCGGGCGCCGGCATCCTCCAGACGGAAGGTTCGACCGTAGTTTCCGTCCGCGTCGAAGACCGACATCCCCATGCGGGGCGCCGTCCAGGCGACGATCGAGTCGCCCGGCCACCGCCCGACATCGGTCAGGTAGTCGAATTCGCCGGGACCCTCGCCCTGCCCTCCCCAGGTCGCCAAGTGGGTTCCGTGCGCGTCGAACACCCGCAGCTCGTGCGTCCCCGTGTTCACCACGACGATCCGCCCGTCGGGCAGCTTCGTGGCATCGGCGACGTAGTGGAGCAGGTAGGGTTCTTCGCCTTCGAGGGTTCCGATCGAGGCGGCGGGCTCCACTCCGATGCGCCAGGGAAGCCGTGAGTCCGTGGGCGGGCGGGCGTTCTCGACGATGAGGATGCCGGCGCTGTCGCGGGTTGTGGTGGCAGGGCGGGGTTCAGCGTCGCGATCGGGTGCGCACGCCGCTGGTGCGAGCATGGACAGGATCGTGAGGATGCGGATCTTCATTTGCTCGGGCTCCTCGGCCTGGTCTGTTCCATCGATGGATGTTGGGGAGAACAGTGAGGTTGGTCCGTCAGCGCTCCAGGCACCAGACCTGCACATACTCCAGGTGGCGTTCGATCCCGGGATGCTCACCGAGTGAACTGAGGAGCCGGCCATCCACATCCCGGATCTCGACTACTTGTAGCAATAATTGACACAGGATTCGATTCCAACGAACTTGTGACCATGGCCATCCGACAAACCCGCAGCATCTCGCTCCCGCCGCAACAGGACGCCTTCGTGGAGCGCTTGGTCACGCTGGGGCGCTACCGAACCGCCAGCGAGGTCATACGTCACGGACTCCGTCTGCTGGAACAGGTGGAGCACCGCAGGCTACTTGAGAAGTGGATGCTTGAGGGGCTCAGCGAAGAGGAAAAGGACCGGATCCCACCGGAACTTCTGGATCGCGGGAGAACCCACTTTCGTCAGCTCGCCGACGACGCGCTTCGAGAAGTCGCGGACGATCGAACGTCTGATGGGTCAGCGGCGATGGAGAGGCTGAGAAGACGAATCGAGGGGTGAACCTGAGTGCCATCCGGCTACCGGCTCAGCCGGGCTGCCGAGGACGACCTGGAGGAAATCCTCGAATACGTCCTGGAACAGTCCGGATCCGATCGCGCGCAGCATGTTCATGCCAGATTCGTCGAGGCCTTTGAGCACTTGGCCGAGATGCCGGGATCCGGATGGCAACGCGGTGAAATCACGGGTGACCGGGTCCGTTGGTGGCGGGTATTCAGCTGGATCGTCCTCTACAACTGGGAGATTTCGCCTATCACGATCCTCAGGGGTAGTCCACACCGCTCGGGCCCGCGACCGCATTCTCGATCCAGATGGCTTCGGGCTGTGACCCGCACCGACCGACGACGGCCCGGATGTGACTCCTTTACTTGAACGCCCGTCACCGATCCGCATCACCACCTCACCGCTCCAGCGGCCAAACCTGCACGAACTCCACGTTCATTTCGTCCGACGACTGCCCCAGGACGTAGTCCTCGCCGATCTCGAAGATGTCCAGCCCGTCCGGCAGCTTCGTGGCATCCCAGACCTGATAGAGCAGGTAGGGGTCCTCGCCTTCGTGCTCCCCGATCGAGACGGCGGGCTCGGAGGCGACCCGCCACACCCGTGACCCTTCCTGCGGTTTGGCGTTCTCGACGATCCTGATGCCCGCGCTGTCGCGGGTTTCGGTGGCGGGGCCGGATCGGCTCTGCTTGTCCGGCTGGCATGCCGCCGCACCGAACAAGGCGAGAGAGACGAGTGGTCGAATCTTCATGGGCCCTCCTCCATTCCCGAGTGGCTTCAGCCGCTTCGTCGTTTTCGATCTCATGGCCGGGACACCAACTTGCTTCGTCCGGCGGGTACGCGCCAATGCCAGCGAGGTGGGCACGGGCCGTGACATCGGAGGTGGTGGCGGTAACTGCGCAGCCGGTTCGACGGGGAGGCGTCGGACGACCTTCGCCACCGCTTGGCGCGAATCGCGTGGAGACCCGCTGGCGTGGAGGAGGAAACCACTCGGCGTAGTACTTGAGCGCGGCGTCGAGGGCGAGGGCCATCTCCTCGAGGTTGTAGTCGTGCCCCGGATGGTAGTAGATCGCCGTGCCGTCTCCCTCCCTGACGGGGGCGACGCGGACATCGTCGGGGGAAAGCAACGGGCGGTCGGTGGGGCACTTCCGCGCGGTTATAGTGGTACTTGATTCAGTACCATCACTATGGTACCTTGGACCGTGAGAACCAGGCATCGCAAGGTACTCGAGCGGGTCTTCGCGACACCTACGCCCTTCGAACATCCGGTGGCGTGACCTCGAAGCCATGCTGCGGGCCTGCGGGGTCGAAATCGTAGAGCGTTCGGGGTCACGGATCGGACTGCGAATGGGTCGCGAGAGGATGGTCGTGCACCGTCCCCACCCGAAACCGAACACCGGCCGCGCGACGGTCCGCGACATCGCGTCGTTTCTGCGAGCCGCCGGAGTGGAGCCATGATGGAATACAAGGGATACGTCGCCGCGGTGCAGTTCGACGACTCCGTCGAGGTGCTGCACGGACGGGTCGTGAACAGCGGTCCCTACCCGATCGCAACCTTCGAGGCTACGGACGCCAAAGAGCTGCGCCGCGAATTCGAACGCTCGGTCGACGAATACCTCGCGTGGTGCGAGGAAGGCGGCGTCGAGCCCAGGCGGCCGTTCTCGGGGAAGCTGAATCTTCGCCTCGGGTCGAAACTCAATGGGCTCGTGGCGGCGGCGGCGGGCGCCAACCGGATGAGTATCAACTCGTGGATCGTGCGGGCCGTGCGCAGAAGTGTCGGCGTAGAGCCGGCCGACGGCGGTCCGGATATGAACCGGACATAACGTGATCCCGGCGGTGTGACCACGAGTGGATCGCCCAGCCGCGGTCCTTAAGCGCCGGAGAACCGCCGACCCACGTCTCGGCTGAAACACCCGCCCGTCCCCTCACCACTCGAACACCGCCTCCCCCCGCCCCCCCTGCAGCACCAGCACATCCGGGTCGATCACCATCCGCTCTGGCTCGAACCCCGCCCGGATCACGAACTCGGCCACCTCCCCCGCCCCCGGCACAACCACCGCCCGCGCGTCCCGGTACCCCTCCGCCACCACCGACCGGCCCCCATCATCACCCTCATCCGACCACCTCTCACCGGCGACCGCCCCCACCTCCACCCTCATCCGCCCCGTGCCCACGTTCTCGACGGTTCCCCGGACCACCCACTCATCCCCCTCCCGCACCTTCGTCACGTCCGAGAGCCTGTACTCCGGCAACACCACCTCGAAGAACCACTGCCCGGTGAGTGCATCGAAGGCCGCCGTGTCGGGCGCGAAGTCCCTGAGCACGGCCAGCATGTCCGGAATCACCGGATGGTCCGGGCTCTCCAGGTACTTCCCGATGAAAGCCCGCAGTCCCGCCAGGATATTGTCCCGCCCCATCTCCTGCTGCAGCATCCACATCGCCCAGGCGCCCTTGTTGTAGAAGCCGCCCTCCGACCTGGCCATGGCGCGTTCCGTGTCCACCCGCCGCCGCCTGACGTATTCCTCTTCCATCCGCTTCGTGAACTCGATCCGGTAGCGGTCGCCGTAGACCTGCTCGTGGAGCAGGGTGGTCGCGTAGTGCGACATCCCCTCGGAGAGGACGTTGCCACCCGGACCGCGGCCCGGCCCGAGCAGGTTGCCCCACCACTGGTGAGCGGCCTCGTGCGCCACGACCATGAAGCCGAGGTGGGAGCGCGGGTCGCGTCGGGTCAGGAACCCCATCCCCTCGCTGAAGGTGATGTTGGTCGGAAATCCCTGCGCGCCTCCCGAGAAGGCCGGCATCTCCGAGAGCTTCAGCACGCTCCACGGGAAGGGATGGAACCACTCGGAGTAGTACCTGCGGGCCGCGTCCAGGGCGGCGGACATCTCCTCGACGTTGTAGTGGTGCCCCGGATGATGATGGATCGCCGTCCCGTCCCCTTCGATTACGTCGTACTTGCCCGCGATGACGTTGAACATCCGCACCGGGTGGTCGGTCTCCCACACCACCGTGCGCCTGCCGTCCCCGACCTCGTCGCTGACCACCTGACCGACGCCGTTGGCCGTGTACTCCTCCGGGATGTCGATGCGGGTGCGCACCGTGAACGGCTTCCCCGCCCACCCGATCAGCGGCTCGGTCTCGCCCTCGTAGAAGTCGTCCTCGACTTCGGGCTCCTCGAAGTACCGCGCTCCGATATCCGGATCGTAGCCCGGAACCGGCGCGAAGGTCAGGCTGAACCCGTCGAGCACCACACCCGACTCGAGGATGAACTGGCTGGCGCCGCCGGGGCGCCGGCTCATGCCTTCGAGCAGCGCCAGGTCGTAGCTGAAACCGACCGTGACGGTGTCCCCCGGAGCCAGGGGCTCTTCGAGGGTGAAGATGAACAGTCCCGAGCGGTCTTCGGGTTCGTGGGACTCTCCCGCGAGGGTCCATTCGAACGGATGCCACGACCCGGCCGTGATCGGCAGTTCGTCGAAGGCGTAGTCGCGGTGGTTCAGGAAGGTGTATGCGCCGGTGACGGCGACGGATCGCTCCGAGGGCTCGATCACGAGATCCAGGTCGACATGCGAAACCGACGGCATCTCCGACCCGTTCCAGATCGCGAAGTTCTGCTCCCAATAGTCTCCCCTCCATTCCCCCGCGCCGGAACGCTGATAGCCGGACCGGCCGCCCGCGTAGAGCACCGAACCCAGCACGACCGGCACGATCGCCAAGGGCAGAAGGCGCAGCGCGCCCAGCGCCAGCCGCCTGGGATGCGTCCGGTTCAAGGTCTCGGTCGCGTCGAAGTCCCGTCGCGGGAACCACCGTATCGACACCGCGACCAGGAGCGGGACCAGGCTGAGATAGAGGAGCCGGTTCAGCAGGATCGGGGTGCCGTGCAGGCTGAACGCGCCCATGTCGCTCCAGAGCACGAAGTTCCGCCCCTGCCAGTTGCCCAGCCAGCCGGGGGTCCCCTCGGTCTGCTGCCTGAAGATCGTGTAGACGAGGATCGCGAGCCCGGCTCCGTAGGCGGCGAACCGGTTGCGCAGGAGGGAGAAGAGCGCAGTGACCAGGGCCGTCCAGAAGATGAAGGTGGGTAGCAGCACACCACCCCACATCGCGATGAAAGGGTAGAGATCGTACCCCACCGGACTGTCGTTGAAAAGCTGGTGGTACAGGATGATCCCCGCGCCCGAGACCAGCGCGGCAACGAGGATCAGGCCGGCCATGACCGCGTTGCCCATTGTCTTGCCCAGCAGCATCGCGCCGGTTCCGACCGGCGCCGAGTGGAAGATCTCGTGCATGTGCCGGTTCCGCTCCTTCGACAGCGACTCGACCGTGTAGAAGAGCAGAAGGAAGCAGACCAGCAGGCTGAGGGTGTTGAGTTGTTGCTCGGCAACGGCCCCGGGCGTGATCAGGATGCGCGACCCGAAGAACCCGTAGCCGAGCGTCGTCTCGGAGATCGCCTGCACCAGAATCAGCGGCACGAAGAAATACATGGGGGGACGGGCCACGAGGTCCCGGACTTCGCTCCGCGTGATGGCCAGGGCGGCCTTGCGGAAGCCGAGCGGACGGGTCGCCATGCCCAGGCCCCTGAGCGAGGCCTCCGGCACCGGCGCGGCCGCGGCGTGGGCCCGGCGGGGGCGGCGGAACAGTCGCATGAAGCGCGAATCCGAGCCTCCCACCCGCAGTCGGCGCTCGTAGGCCGCCGCGGCCCCGGCCACCGCACCCAGCCCGGTGACCGCGAATACCAGCCGGCTCACCAGGAAACCCGCGTCGGGGTACAGTGGCGAGGTGTTGTAGAAATCGACCCCCCGGTCGACCGTGAGGAAAGTCTCGTTCAGCCAGCGGAAGCCCGACGGATCGATCAGCATCAGCGCCCGGTTGACCTCCGGGGACAGCCATGTCGGCGACCAGGTGGTGAGCACCGTGAAGCAGAGCAGAAGCGCCACCATCGGAAACAGAAAGACCAGGAGGGGGCGGCGCGTCCAGGTGCCGATCAGGAACGGCACACCCGCGAACAGGAGGACCTGCGGGAGGCCGAAGAGGAGCGTCGGAAAGAGGTAGTTCTCCAGCGAGAAGGGGCCGATGTGGTCCCTTCCGCTCTCCACGATGTGGTTGAACCCGATGGACGTGAACAGGTACAGCAGCCAGATCAGGGCGAAGACGGCCACGCCCCCCCAGAACTTGCCCCACACGTACTCACGGGGCGTCAGGCGCGTCGCGTGGAACACCTCCCCGACCTTCAGTTCGAGGTCCCGGATCACGGTCAGGCCGGAGATGATCGCCAGGAACAGCGCCCCCAGCGAAATGAGCATGACGGCCTGGACCCTGCTCTGGCCGAAGACCGATGTGAGGTGGGGGTCTCCGGCGTCGCCACCGCCCGAAGCGATGGTCACCGAACCGTCGGACAGCCCGAGCGCCAGGAACCCCATGAGGAAGAGGAGGATCCAGTAGGCGGGCCGGCGCGCCCCGGTCAGGAACTCCCTGCGGGCGACCTCCCACCACCTTGTGAAACCGTTCACAAGCCGGACCCAATCGCTGATCCGGCACTGGAGGGGTCCGCATGAGCCGCAGTCACGGTCGCGACCCGATCACCCACACCACTTCGTCCTGCATCACCCTCGCGAACCGGCCCCCGCGCTCCATCATCGCCTGCCATTCATCCACGGTGAAGACCAGGAGATCGGTCGGAACGGGCAGGCGCTCGTACGGCCAGTCGCGACCTCGCTCCATGCGTGGTAGGTCGCTGCGCTCCACGACCGCAACCAGGTCGAGATCACTCCCGAAGCCGGTGTCCCCCCGGGCATGGGAACCGAAATAGCCCAGCGCGGCCAACTCGGACCTGGCGTTCCGCTGGCGCGCAGCCCAGGCCCGGAGTTCCGCCAGGACGACGTCAGGCGTCGGCCAGAGCTTTACGGACGAAGTCGATGATCGCTCGGGCATGGTCCAGAGCCTGCGAGCTGTGAAGGGATCCGTAGTGTTCGTATGCCGGGCCCTCGACGTGACCGTTCGGGTACCGGGCGGGCACGTAGTAGTTGTCGAGTATCCTGGCACGGTCGATCAGTTCCGCGGGCGGAGGGGTCGGCAACTGGTTCAGGAGTCTCGCAGTCACGTGACCCCATGCTTCCCGTCCCATTGCCAGATGGAGTGACTTGACCGCCTTCTCGGCTGCCTGGTGAGATGCGAAGCAGGACCAATCGTGGCGGCCATCGCGGTGAGACGCGGTAGCCTGGCCGAGGTCATGCTCGGCCTGGGCCAGCCAGTCTCGCCATCGGTTCGGCATATGGGTCGGGCTCCTGTCGGGCGGTGATGGTCCCTGAAGGTAACTTCGAGCGGGGCGGGTTGCGCCGTGCCGCAGGAGCCCATAGCGAGATGGCAGCGGCCCGGATCGCGGCCCGAAGCACCTTCACGAAGACGCGGCGGGTGAACCTCCGGGTGACCGAACGCGACTTCAACCTCGCTCACGCCAGAGCGCGCGAAGAGGGAGTCGACTAAGGCGTGCTCGCCGAAGGCTCCGCGAGGCTGACTTCCATCGTGCTCTCCCGAGCCCGCGGTTCGGTCGCTCCCGCCAACATGAAGCCGGCCCCCAGCTTCTTCAGGGCGTCGGCGTACGCCTGGTCGACGTCCGGGACGATTTCGTCCAAGTCATGTGGCACCCGTGCCTCGATGTTCACGACGGTCTTGTCGAGCCTTACCTGACCGGCCGGATCCGTCTGAAAAACCGAGTGCCAGGACGGCTCTCCGTAGGTATAGCGCCGACAGAAGACGCGCTCACCTACCGTGACGAACATGAGTGTGATGAACCGGTGGGTATACCCTGCCCGGATTTCGTGCTTCAGGGAATTGTCAACCAGGTCGGCCAACTCGCGCTGAGTCTTCGGGTGTGGCATTGGACCTCGCATGGCTATTCGAATTGGCCGAAGTATTTGCCCGACCAACAGTCGCGGTACCCCAAGGGCGGTTTCTAGCAACGATGACATGGTCGTAATCTCCTCTCATTCGGCCGGAGCTTGACGGACGAAGGCGATGATTGTGGGTCGGGCTCCTGTCGGGAGTTGCCGGTTCCTGAAGGTAACTTCGCAATCGGTGGGCTGCCGGATCGAAGTCGTGCTACGGGGCTGCGGGGTCGTCGAGCGTGCGGGTTCACGGATCGGGTGGCGGAAGGTCGTTGACAAGAGACCCCACAATGGAAGACGATCATTCCAAGCCGGAAGGCCACACGCGAATACCAGAAGAGGCGATAGCCATGACCGACCGACTGAACCCGGAAGAACGCGAGATCCTGGAGAACTTCGAGCGGTGCGAGTTGCGCCGTGCCGCCGGAGCGCAAAAAGCGAGATGGAATCGGCCCGGATCGCGGCGCGAAGCACCTTGAAGAAGACGCGGCGGGTGAACCTCCGGGTGACCGAACGCGACTTCAACCTCGCTCACGCCAGAGCGCGCGAAGAGGGAATCCCGTATCAGACGCTGTTGTCGAGCGTCATCCACAAGTACCTGTCAGGCCGCCTGACCGAGAAGAGATAGAGACGGCCAGGCGAGTCACGGGCCCATCAGTCGCCTCGCCGCCACCGTCCGAACGCCGAATGCGTCCGCCGCCGCGAGCCGCGTTTCACTCGCTCCGACCGGCCGGCCCGCGGTCCTTCCGCGACGGCGCGGCCCGATAGGTCGAACTCGGCTCGGGCCTGTCGGTCAACAGTCCCGGCAAAGCACCTTCCGACCGCCGCCGGACATGGCTGAGCGCCGCCTGCGCCAGGAACCCGGAGCGCGACTGTCCTTCGCGCGCCGCCGCCTGGTCCACGATATCCAGAACCCGGGCCGGGATCGTGATGTTGATCCGCCTGGTCTTGCTGGAAAGCCTCGAGATGTCCACCGCAACCATGGCCCACACCCCGTCCCGGTATTCCTCGTTGCCCTGGTGTGTCTCAAGCGTGGCACGTGCCGGTATCGCCTCATCGTCCATCAACAGCCCCTCGACGTGGCAAGCGATCGCCTCCCCGGCGGACTCGATCGCCTCTTCAAGCGAGTCGCCCGCCGAGAAGCAGCCGGGCAGGTCGGGCACGATGACTCCGTACCCGCCACCTGCGTCCTTGTGAATCACGATTGGAAAGCGCATCAGCGGTCCTCCCATTTCCAGTTGGCCTGCCGGTAGATGCTTCATGGTGTGTACGATACACATTTCAGCGAGCTATTTCAACGTGATTCCGCCCTCCTATCGCCGGTGTGGGACTCACTGCACGCGCTACCGCGACGAGCCTTCAATGATGAGACTCCACACGAGAATGCGCAGGGAACCCCCCCTCACCACTCGAACACCGCCGCCTCCCGGTTCAGCTGCAACACCAGCACATCCGGGTCAATCACCACGCGCTCGGGCTCGAAGTCGGCGCGGATCACGAACTCGGCCGCCTCCCCCCCACCCAGCACCACCACCGCCCGCGCGTCACGGTACCCCTCCGCCACCACCGTCCGCCCCGCATCGTCGCCCTCATCCGACCACCGCTCCCCCGCGACCGCCCCCACCTCCACCCTCATCCGCCCCGTCCCCACGTTCGCGACCGTCCCCCGCACCACCCACCCCTCCTCCTCCCGCGTCCTCGTCACGTCCGAGAACTCGTACTCCGGCACCACCACGTCGTGGAACCACTGCGCGGCGAAGGCGTCGAACGCCACCGTGTCGGGCGCGAACTCCCGCAGCACGGCCAGCATGTCCTGAATGACCGGAAAATCCGGGTCCGGGTTGTACTTCGCGATGAACTCCCGCAGTCCCGCCAGGATATTGTCCCGCCCCATCTCATGTTGCAGCATCCACATCACCCAGCCGCCCTTGTCGTACGTGACGGTGCCGTCCCCCGAGCGGGTCCCGTCCGTCTTCACCATCGCGCGCTCCGAGTCGACGTAGCGCTGGTCTCCGTACGACTCCTCGATCCGCTTGCCGAACTCGATGCGGTAGCGGTCGCCGTACACCTGCTCGTGCAGGAGCTTCGTGGCGTAGTGCGCCATCCCCTCCGAGAGGATGTTGCCCCCCGGACCCTCACCCGGGGTGAGCAGGTTTCCCCACCACTGGTGCGCCGCCTCGTGCGCCACCACCATGAAGGCCACATGGGACAGCGGGTCGCTCTTGGCCAGGAACCCGATCCCCTCGCTGAAGGTGATGTTCGTGGGAAAGCCCTGCGCGTAGCCCGCGTAGGCCGGGAACTCGGAGATCTTCAGCAGCTCCCACGGGAACGGGTGGAACCACTCCGAGTAGTACTTGCGCGCCGCATCGAGTGCCGCGGACATCTCCTCGACGTTGTAGTCGTGGCGCGGGTGATAGTAGATGGCGGTGCCGTCCCCCTCGATGACCGCGTACCTGCCCGCCACCACGTTGAAGAGGCTGACCGGGTGGTCCGTCTCCCAGACCACGGTCCGGCGCCCGTCCGCCACCTCGTCGCTCACCAGCCGGCCGACCCCGTTGGCGGTGTATTCCTCGGGCGTCGTGATCTCCGTGCGCACGGTGAACGGCGCGCCGCCCCAGCCGAAGAGCGGCTCCGTCTCGCCCTCGAAGAAGTCGTCCTCGTAGTCGCGCGGCTCGGCCTCGTTGTCGTCGTCCACCCCGATCTCCGGCAGGTAGCCCGGCACCGGCGCGAAGGTGGGAGCGAAGGCGGTGAGCACGATCCCGGATTCGAGGATGAACTGTCCCGCCCCGCCGGGCCGCTTGCTCATTCCCTCCATGTACACCAGGTCGTAGCTGAAGCCGATCGTGAGCGTGTCGCCCGGCCCCAGGGGTTCTGCGGGGGTGAAGACGAAGAGGTTCGCGCGGTCGTCGGGCTCGTATTCGCGGCCGTCCAGGGTCCACTCGATCGGGTGCCACGCGCCGGCCGTGACCGGGATCTTCTCGTACGGGTGGTCGCGGTGGTTGAAGAAGGTGTACTCGCCCTTCACCGCGACGGACCGCTCGCGCGGCTCGAAGTCGAGGTCGAGGTCCACGTGCGACACCGACGGCATCCGGAAACCGGTCCAGGTGGCGGAGTTCTTCCTCCAGTAGTCCTCGCCCCAGTCGTCCGCGGCGTCGCCCTGGTAGCCCGATTCGCCCTTCACGCCCAGGATCGAGGCCAGGACGATCGCGGGGACCGCGAGGGGAAGGAGCCGGAGCGCGCCGAGCAATAGCGGTTTGGGACGGATGCGGTGGAGGATGCCCATGGCGTCGAAGTCCTGCCGGCCGAACCACTTCACGCTCAGCACCACGAGGAGCGGGACGAGGCTCAGGTAGAGCAGGCGGTTGAGGAGCAGGGGCGTGCCGTGCATGGTGAAGGCGCCCATGTCGCTCCAGTCGACGGCGTCCCACCCCAGCCAGTTGGCCGCCCACGTAAACGAATCGCCCGTCTGGGCGCTGAAAACGCTGTAGATGATCAGGCCCACCCCCAGCCCGTACACCACGTAGCGGCTGCGGAAGAGGGAGAAGAGCGCGGTGACCAGCGCGGTCCAGAAGATGAAGGTCGGGACGAGGACCGCACCCCAGGTAGCGATGAACGGGACGATGTCGAACCCCACCGGGCTGCCCGCGAAGAGCTGCTGGTAACTGATGATCACCACGTTGCCCAGAAGCGCGGCGAGCAGGATGAAGGCCGCCATGACGATGTTCCCCAGCGACTTGCCGAGCAGCACCGCGCCGGTTCCCACGGGCGCCGCGCTGAAGATCTCGTGCATGCGGCGGCTGCGTTCCTTGTGCAGCGACTCGACGGTGTAGAAGAGCAGCAGGAAGCAGATGAGCAGGTTGAGGGTGTTGAGCTGCCGGTCCGCCACCGCTCCCGGGGTCAGCAGGATCCTCGAATTGAAGGGTCCGATGGCCAGCAGCGTCGATGTGAACGCCATGTACAGGATGAGCGGCACGAAGAGATACATGCCGGGCCGCACCACCAGGTCCCGGATCTCGCTCCGCGCGATCACGCGGGCCGCCTTCCGGAAGGCGAGCGGCCGGGTGGTCATCGCGATGTCGGCCAGCGTCGCCTTCGACCCGGTCGCGGGGGCGTCGCGGGCGGCGGGCCGCGCGCGCCGGCGCCGCAGCCATCCGAGCAGCCGCGACTCCGTGCCGCCCGCCAGCGTTCTCCGCGCGTAGACACGGGCCGCGCCCGCCACGGCAATCAGTCCCGTCACCGCCAGGGCGACACGGCTGAGCAGGAACCCGATGTCGGGACGGAGCGGCGCCGTGTTGTAGAACTCCACCCCGCGGTCGACCTTGAGGAACGTCTCGTTCAGCCACCGGAAGCCCGACGGGTCGAGGAGCATGAGCGCGCGGTTCACATCGGGCGAGAGCCAGCTCGGGGACCAGCCGACGAAGAAGCTCAGCGTGACCAGCAGCGCCACCAGCGGGAAGGCGAAGACCAGGATCGGGCGGCGGGTCCAGGTGCCCAGAAGGAAGGGCACGCCGGCCAGGAAGAGGATCTGCGGCAGGCCGAAGAGGAGCGTGGGGAACAGGTAGTTGCCGAGCGCGAAGTCCCCGATCACCTCGGAGCCCCCGGATCCCTCGACCACATGGATCAGGAACATCGACAGGCCCGGGAAGAGCAGCCAGATGACCATGAAGAGGGCCACCGCCCCCCCGAACTTCCCCCACACGTATTCGCGCACGGTGAGACGGGTCGAGTGGAAGACCTCGACGACCTGCAGCTCGAGGTCGCGGATCACCACCATCCCGCACGAGATGGCCAGGAACCAGGCGGCCAGCACCAGCATCACGATCGTCTGGATCATGCTCTGGTTGTACACGGACGTGATGTGCGGCCGTTCGCCGCCGACACCCGACTCGCCGCTCGACACGGTCACCGACCCGTCCGAGAGGCCCAGAGCCATGAGGCCGAGGATGACCAGCAGAACCCAGTTGGAGGGACGGCGCAGGCCCGCCAGGAACTCCCTGCGCGTGACTTCCCACCATCTTGTGAGAGGATTCACGAGCGGGGATCCGGGTCCGTGCCGGAATCCGGATCGTCGCCGCGGGAGGATTCGTCAACCACTGCGGCCTCCGCGGCCCGGAGCGGTTGTCCGTTGCCGTGCCTGCCCTCCCCGTTCGCCTGCGCGAGCAGCAGGTAGGCGTCCTCCAGCGTGGGCTCCGCCGCCTCGAAGCCTGCGGGCGGTCGCCCCTCGGGCAGGTGGATCCGCACCTGGTTGCGTCCCTCGATCAGGATCGCCTGCGTGACCCGGTACTCGCGGTCGATCCGGGCCAGGTCGTCTTTCGCCACCGCGCCCTGGTAGATCGTGCCCGCAAGCCGGCCGCGCGCCTCGGCGGGCGTCGTGTCGGCCACGAAGCGCCCGTCGTACATGATCGCCACCCGCGGACACAGCACCGAGATGTCGTCCACGATGTGGGTGGAGAGGAGTACGGTGCGGTCCTCGGCGAGCTCGGCCAGAAGGCGGTAGAAGCGGAGACGCTCCTCGGGGTCGAGGCCCGCGGTGGGCTCGTCCACCACCAGCAGCTTCGGATCGCCCGCCAGCGCCTGCGCGATCCCCAACCGCTGCCGCATGCCGCCCGAGTAGCCCTTCACCTTGCGCCTGGCGGCGTGGGAGAGGTTGACCCGGTCGAGAAGTTCGGCCGCGAGGCGCTTCTGCCCCTGCGGGGCCTGCACGCCCTTGAGGACGAGGAGGAATCGCAGCATGGACTCGCCCGTGAGGTGGGGGTAGAACCCGAAGTCCTGGGGCAGGTAGCCCAGCTGGCGGCGAATGCGGCGGGGGTCGGCGACGATGTCCTCGCCGTTGAAGTGGACGGTGCCGGAGGTGGGCTCCAGCAGCCCGGCCACGATGCGCATGAGGGTGGTCTTGCCCGCGCCGTTGGGGCCGAGGAGGCCGAACATGCCCATCGGGACTTCGAGCGAGACGCCCTGCAGCGCGGCGACGGGGCCGGGGTAGACCTTGACGAGGTTTCGGAGTTCGAGCATGAGGTGTTTGCCGGGTGGGAGGGGGTGCCGGTCGGCTGTGGCGTATGGCCGGGCGACCGCGCCCATCTTCGAGGCGTCGGCCCAAGGTGTCAAGCGAGGCGCGTACGCGGCCGGGGCGAGGACGCGACGAGATCCTCCGAGGGGTCCGCCGGTTGAATGGTATCCCTGTACGGGACGATCACCAGGAGGGGCTAATGGACGCGGGGCCTGGGGTGGTCGTCGTTACCGCCCTCGGCCCCGGTTGTCCGGCCACCAAGGATGCTCCCACGGGGGCATGTCCAGGTGCCGCCTCGGCGTGCCCCAAGGAGCGACGTCAGAACGTGATGCGCGCGCTGAAGCGTGCCGCGGGGCTACCGCCGCGCAACCGCAGTTCGGCGAGCGGGCTGGCAACGATGTCGCTACCCAGGGGAATGCTCTCCCACCGTTCAGGCCCAAGCAACGCCCCGATGCCCATCCCCGCGACACCTCCGACCGCACCGAAGATCACGCCGCCGACCAACGCGGTACCCAAGCTGACGTCGTCGTCGTCACATACTTCTGTGGTGCATAGGGTGGGGACCCATGCTCCTGCTCCAAACACGGTGCCTCCCACCGCACCGACGGCACCGCCCCACACGAGACCGCGCTTCCAAGCCGAGCGTCCGGTACTTCGTTCGAGCCCGCTGATATCGATGTGCCGGAATGATCCGCCCCCGCTCAAAGTGAATCGATCGTCGTCGGTCTCCACGACCTGACCCACTACGGTTCCGTACACGGTGGTGACGCGAACACGTTCGCCCACATCTTGCGCGAACAGGGCGTGAGGGCCGGCTGCCAAGCCGATGATGAGGGAGATCGACGTTGTGAACTTCTTCATGGGTCGTGACTCCTATCGTCGTGTGAACGGGGTTTGCCGCGCTGCCGTAGCCACTCAATCAATTGTACGTGCCGCATGTCCGGTTGTTACCCGGCCCGGCATGTGGCCGACGGCCCAACCGGACAAGATCCTCGACGGACCAGCCAGCCGGGGGCGTGGTCGTGACCGGCGAGGGCTTGAGGATCCGCCCGCAACTAAGCGGGCCTCTGGCCGACTGCGTGTTATTGGCCATCCGGGCCATGCCGACCCCTCCTGGCCTGACAGGAGGAATAGACCGCGGAAGGCGAACCGCCGTCCGGCTATGGCCGCCCGATGATGCGGCGTACCTGCACCGTTTGAACTCCGAGTTCGTCCAGGATGAGTACCGCCGCGATATCCCCGTCTACGGCCAGCACCCGTAGCCTCTCCGACGCAGTCACTTGCCCGACAAGTTCGCCTTCCTGCGAGTACACGCTCCAGGCGCTGCCTCCATCGGGTACGAGGCCACGGTAGTGCGGCACCCACAACGCATCTCCAACCGCACGGGTTCGTCCGTAGTAGGGGTAGAACCGGGGCAGGTCATCACGGTCGATCCCGTCCAGGTCGGGAAGGGAATCGCGGCCCGCACGAGTGAGTCTGATCGGCTCGGTCGGCACGTCCGGCGGACGTTCGTGGAGCGGTCTTCCTGCGATGTCGAACGCCGGGATCGCCGGATCCTTGGTGTCGACGATGTGGTACTTGTCGCCCACGACGACGACAAAGGTCTCGCGCCGGTAAGGGTAGATCCGCTTGCTCTCCGGTGAGGAGTAGTACTCGTAGCCCAGGTACTTGCCAAGGGTGCCGATGAAGTTGCCGTCCGCATCGTACCTCGCCAGCCCATGTTCATCCCGCTGAATCATCGGCCTGTCCGCCCAGCCGAACACCCACCCGGAAACGAGCATGGAGCCATCGGGGAAGATCCCCTCGACTTCCGCCACGTTGTAGTCCCCCCAGGGTTGTATCCGCACCGTGCGCTCCACCTCGCCCTCGCTGCCGCGAACGGTTACCCGCCTGTGCCAGGAGTCGAAGGTGTAGAGCATGTCGCCGACGGCCTGCAGGAGATCGAGGTTGCCGTAGTCCCCCGGACCCTCACCCTTCTGGCCGACCGCACGGATAAGCCGGCCGGTCGTCCGGTCGTAGAACCGCAACGAGTGGGTGCTCTCCTCGGCGATGATGAGAACGTCGTCCCCGAGCACGGCGCCGATCACCCTGTGGAGCGGTTCGTTCGGGTCGTCGCCGATCGTGAAGCGGGGGGTGTCGTCGATGCGCATGTTGCTCTGCCGTGGCGGCGCGCCAGCGGCGCTCAGCGCGTCGCCCAGGCAGCCGATCTGTAACGCCAGCAGCAAGGCTCCAGACACCATGCGTGTCTTCATTCCGGTGCATCTCCCTCCAGTGGTGGCGCCTGCGATTCGGAGAGGTGCGGGCTTGCTCCCCGGTGATTGGTCGAACCATGGTCTCGCGCGAACCCGCCGTCCAAGGGACAGGTCTCCCGGACGATGGGCGTGCCGACCTCGCTCCGCAGACGAAATCGATGAACAAAGTCGACACCCAGGTCGTCTGAAGAGATCCCGTACAGCTCGCCACCAGCACTGACCTCCGGTCTCGTCAGGCCAACCGGAGCGGTCACCGTGGCACGATATCGACCACAGTTGTCCAAGACGTCCCACGTCGATCCTCCTTCCGTCGCGGGCTCCTCCCGCTGCACCCATAGCCACCCCTCGGGCGAAGATGCGAGGGCTGCAAGGATCGGCACGAGTCCCGACTCATCCGCCGATAGCGGCGGGACGTCGCCCACCTGGACTGTGCGGATCGTATCTCCGGTGAAGCTGAGCTCGTCGAATCGATACCTCGAACGGTGCGCCAGCCACAGCGTCCCGCCGCCCTCGACAGTCCACACAAATCGTGGATCTGCACCCTGGAGGTTTCGCACGGAAATCGCCCGACCGGCGCGTCGTTCCTCCCCGCCCACCCCCACCATGGTTCCTGTCTCTATCGCCAGCGTGTCCCCGGGCAGCATCTCGTGATCCGCAGACACCGGGGAATGAACGACATAAGGGGACCTCGAATAATGGCTGATTCGCGGGAATCGAGGCACTTGCAACGCCA
>JAPPGI010000030.1 GCA_028874985.1 Gemmatimonadota bacterium
CCGCGGGGCAGCCGCAGAACCGGGACATTTTCCATGCCGATAACCGGGACATTTTACGTGCCGATTGACACGGGGAAGGCGGGGGCCCGGACGGCCCGCGATGCCGCCCGCCGTGCCGGCCCCCGGCTTTCGACGGGGGACACGATGCGACCGGGCCAACCGCTCCCGAGATTGCGCACGTCCCGAGTTATCAGACCGCGCGCGGATCTTCGGCCCCCGGTTCGGGGCACCGATCGACAGCCGCACCACCGGCGAGACAACGCGGGCGAGGCCCGCGTGCCGGGCGCAAGTGTTCGCCCCGACGACACAGCCCGAGCGGCCCCCGAGGCCGCGAGCGTGGACGGGATGGCATGAGTACAGCCGAGGACGCGGCCCCAAGCGTAGGGGGGGCCGCCGCCAGCGCATCCCACAACGGACTAGGCACCACGCGGGCCAGACAGGCAGGCGACAGCACGGCAGAGGCAGCGGTCTATTTCCTGCAAACTCGGGGGCGCGTGCTGTCTTGTGGCGCGTCCCCACACTGGGAACGGTGCGCCCCGTGGGGGGCAGTCCTTCGACCGTGGGAGTAGCGCGGTAGGTACGCGTGATCGATCACACCCGCAGGCCGTGGCGGTTCGAGTCCGTCCGCACCATTGCCGGTCCCGTTCGGGGATCGGCTTCAACCTTGCAGGAGGTTACCCACATGCTGTTGACGTTCACGCACGACGGAACGGGGCGGCGGTCGCCCGGTTATCCCGACGACGACGCGTCCCGCGTTGAGGTGGAGATCACCGCCGCGCACCACACGGCGCACGGCGAGCGCCAGAGCGGGCGCAACTGGCTGCTATGGCCCGAGGATCAGCGCGGCCCGTACCATGTGGACACGTTCGCGGAGGCGGTGTTCATCGCCGCGACCGAGGCCGCCGAGATGTTCGGCGGTGTCGTGCTGTCCGCCGTGGCCGGCGTGCCGGTGCCCGAAGGTTGGGACGCGGTCGGGCGGCTGACCGAATCGTGGCAGGCCGACCCGCCGTTCTCGGACTTGGCCGAGGTCCTGGCCCGCAGGCGTGCCGCCGTGGTCTACCCGGCGCGGCCCTACCGCGACCCCTACCGCCGACGCGGTGCTCTGTGGTACCAGATCGCCGAGGAAGGCGCGCCGCGCCCCGTGTGCGGCTACGCGGGCGACCGTGGGCCGGTCTACCCGAGCGCCGCCGTTGCCGAGCGCGCGGCCCGTCTCGACGGTTACGACGATGTACGCGTGACCGACCGGGAGGCGTTGCCGCACTGATTCCCCCCCCCCGATCCCGTCCGCACGGTTCGCACCCGTGCGGGCGGCTTGCCGGTGCTCGCCCCGAGCGCCGGATCACCGCAGGAAGAGGAGGATACCGATATGGTTCTCTACCAGATCACCAACGCGGCCCGCTGGCCGGTCGAAGTCTACCGCCGCCACTGTGGCCGGTGGGTGTTCGTCGGTGCCGCCGCAAGTCTCGACGTGGCCCGCAAGCGATGGGGGCCGAAATGAGCGGCACCGCGCCGGACATCCGCGCATCGGTGGCCGAGGACTTGGGGTTGTTGATTCGGATACTGCGGGCCGCGCGCGTCATCATGCGCACGGGCCGGTATCACTACACGCAACGCAACCTCACGCACGCGCTCACCGAGGCCGGGGCGCAGATCGAGGCGGCAACGGGCTACGAGGCGGGACCGCTGGTTCGGGCCGTCTACTGCGCCCTTGCGTCTTCGGATCGCGTGCCGGACTCGGGCATCGATCCCGAAGCCGACGTCGACCGGTACGCCGAAGGTCTGCACCGTGCCGGAGCTGTCGCGCTCGTCAACGAGGCGTTGGCCGGACTGTCTGCGGCGCGCTACGCGCTCGACGAATGCGCCGGGATCGGCCATGGCAACGGCTGACCGCCTCCCGTGACCCTTTCACCACCGCCGCGCCGGTTCGCCCCGGTGCGGCGGCTTGCCGTCCCCGTTCGGGGGATGGCCGTACACTTCCCCGCAGGAGGTAGCCGGAAATGGCCCGTCAACCCGCTTTCCGTGTCGGTCTGGTGAGTGCCCGTCCCGCGTTTCAGCGGGTCGGATGCGTTGCCCGTGACCGGATGGACGTCTACGCCGACGACCAGAGGCTCGGCCAGATCATCAAGAGACCGGGGCGGCTGGTTCATCCATCCGCCGACGCTTCGGCCCGCCCACATCGGGCGGGGCGCTCGGCACCGGACGGCCCGCAGCGCCGCCCGCAACATGTCCGACGCCTACGCCATGACATGACCCCTTCACCCGTTCGCCCCTTCACCGGGGCGCTCGGGTTTCGCCGTCCCGGTTCGCGGGGCGGCTTCAACTCCCTACCAAGGGGGACACCATGCAGGAAGGCCAAGAGGAAAGGCGGCTGCCGCCCGACGATGCGACATGGCAGCCGGTAGCCACGTTCCACTACCCGGCGCAGGCGTGGGACTACCGCGCCCCGCTACGCGGACGGTATCGGATTATCTGGAGACCGTGGTGCCGGACGTTCGTAGCGTTCCGTGACGCCGGTAGCGGTGTGGCGGACCGGCTGGGCGAGTGCGCTACGCTGTCCGGAATCCTGGATGCGGTCCAGAAGGACGCCGACCGGTCGGCGGTCACCATTCCGCGCGACCTCACGCCGGGGGAGGGACCATTCCCGAACGTGACCCGGTTTCGTGTCGGTGGCGTCCCGGTGGCGATCATCGAGCGCCCGCCGACGCTGCCGTCGTTCCGCGTTGCGGTGGCGGACAGTCCCGACGCCGCGTTCACGGAAACCGATTGGAGCGGCTGCGATCACGTGGACATGCTCCGGTTGGGGCCGGGACGGTGGACGGCGCGCGAGGACGGCGACGAGCAACGCCGCGACGGGTTGCCGTCGCTCGTCAACGGCGAGGGCGAGACGTGGAAAGACGCCTTGCGCGCGTGGCTTGCCGACCGCGACGCCATGCGCCGCGAGGCAACCGCGACGCTCGCCGACCAGATAGGCGGGAACGCCTACGCTTGAACCCATTCCGCCCCGTCGCCGTCATTGGCGGCGGGGCGCTTGCCCGCTGCCCGTTCGGGGCGGCGGGACGCAACGCAGGAACAGGAGGAAAGACCCATGCCGGGAACCATCACCTACGGCGACGGCTTCAACGTCTTGGACGGTGCCCCGTGCGGCTGCGTCTATCTCGCGACCGACGACGGCACCGGGGAAAGATGGCTGCGCCGGTGCGGCGACCGCGACGGCTGCGTCTATGTCGGCGCGATCTTCAACGCCGACATCTGCATCGCGCCGAGCCACGGCACCACGGGCCAGATACCGGGCCACCGGACGGTCACGGTACGCGGCCGCAAGGTCGGGGCGCTGGTTCGCACCGCCGGCCGCTGGCGGGTTGCGCTGCCCGCCTGGCACGGCACGCGGCACGGCAGTTTCGCCACCGAGCGCGACGCGGCCCGGTACGTCCGCGACCTTCTCACCGAAGAAGGCCCGCGCGTGCTCGCGCGAGAGATCGCCGCATGTTGAGCGACGCCGGACGCCATCACGCCGTCACGGTGGACAGGAGCGAGGCCGGTTTCGTGCGCGAGACGGCGCGCCGCGCCGGGATCGCGACGCAGGGCCGGTACTACCCCGACCGGGTCCGGGTAGGCTACTGGACCGACACGACCGAGGACGCCGAGCGGCTGCGCCGTCTCGCGCTTCGCCGCGGCATCCGCGAACGCTGAACCCTTCCAACCCATACCGTCCGCGACCCTTCACCGGGCCGGACGGACTGCCCGCTCCAACCGGGGGCGGGTGTCACTCCATCACAGGAGGCAGGAAATGGGACTGACCTACCGCGAGCGCCGCGAGCGCCGCGCGGCCCGCCGCGAGGAATGGGCGGAGAAGCGCGAGACCAAGAGCGAGCAGAGCTTCGCCGATGCGGACCGGATCGCACAGGGCATACCGCCCGGCCAACCGATCTTGGTAGGCCACCACAGCGAGAAGGGCCACCGCCGCGACCTGGACCGGATCGACCGGGGCATGAGAAAGGGTTTCGAGCACCGGAACATGGCACAGCACCACCGCCAGCGCGCGGCGGGCATCCGTCGCCAGCTCGACCAGTCGATCTACTCCGACGACCACGACGCCGCCGAGCGGCTGCGTGAGCGCATCGCCGAGCGCGAGGCCGAGCGCGACCGCATGAAGGCAATCAACCGCGAAGCGGCCAGGATCGCGCGAAAGCACGGGATCAAGAAGCGGACCGGCCATTGGTTGAACGCCATGACCGACGAACAGGCCGAGACCGTGCGGGCCGTGCTCGTCGAGGTGTGCAAGAAGGTCGAGGCCACCAAGCGCGAGGTTTCCGACATGATGGCCGGGCTACAACTCAACGGCACGTTGGGCTATCCGAGTTACGCCCTGTCGAATCTCGGGGCGAACATCCGGCGCGACCGGAACCGCCTTGCGAAGGCCGAGCGCGACGAGGCGCAGCGGGCGAAGGTGCGCGCGGCGCTGGCCGCCGAGCGGGCCGAGGAGACCGCCGAGGCCGCGGGCTGACCCCCAACCCCCCCAACCGGGCCGGGGACGTGTCACAACGTCCCCAGTCCCATGCTCCCGCCAGTCCGGCGGGACGCTCACCCCCCTGCAGGAGGTAAGCACCATGGAGAAGGCCCGATCCTGCTACATCGACCGGAACGGGCGGCTACGGCGGCCCGGTGGCCGCTTCGCGACGCTCGCCGACGTGAAGCGGCTGAACGCCGAGCGCATCCGCCGCGAGCTTCGCCGGTGGAAGGGCGCGCGCATCCTGCCCGCCCGGTGATCCCTACCCGCCCGTCCCCTCACACGGGGCGGGCGGGCCTGCCCCGTCCGTTCGGGACGGGGTGTTCACCCCTTTGCAGGAGGTAACCACCATGCAGGCCATGAAGACGACGCCAGCGGCCACCGTGGCCGCGCTGCTGCTCGCGACGGCCGACCACATCGAGACCCACGGGTTGCTGCTCGGGATGTTCCAGTTTCACCCGACGGCGACGGGCGAGGACAGTACGCCCGTGTGCGGCTGCCTGCTCGGCACCATGCGCCACCATGCCGGACTGCCGCCTCCAGCGGCCACGGCGACGCCGGGCCATCCCGTGATGGCCCCCGCGCTCAAGGCGTTGGACGCCGTCACGCTCGCCGAGCGCCGCGAGTTGGGCGGAGACGACGGCCCGGTCGGGCTGATGGCTTGGAGCGACCATCACGCGGATTTGGTCGCGTTCACCTACGACGACAAGCTCGCCGGAGTGCGGCACCGCGACCCGCACAACAAAGACGGCGGGCCGCCGCACGGCGACCGGCTCAAGGTCATTTCGGCGCTTCGCCGGACGGCACACTCGGAGATCGCCAAGAATCTTCACTAGCCGCCCGTGTCCCGCCCGTCACGGTTCGACCCGTGGCGGGCGCTTGCCCGGTCCACTCGGGACCGGGGTTCAACTCCGACAGGAGGCGGGAAAGATGACTGTTCGCTTCAGCTACTGCCGTAGCGACGACCCCGAGAGGCAGGTCGATTGCACGACCGCCGAGTGTCGCTTCGTGCATGAGGTGGCGACCACGGCGCGGAAACTCGCGGAAAACAACTGTCCCCCCGGCCAGGGTCATGTCGTGGTGGACGCCACGGCCCCCGATGGCACGCTACTGCTCGCGCTGTCGCTTGACGCCCGAGCGATTGGCACACGGACCGACGCGGGGGCAATGCGGCTCCCGTACTGAATCCTCTCCCCGCCCGTTCCTTCACCGGAGCGGGCGGGCTTGCCGTCCCCGTCCGGGGGACGGCTTCACCACCTTGCAGGAGGTAGAAAGCCATGCCCACCACACAGCTAGACATGGTGGAGATCGTACGCGGAGGTTCCATCGTGCTATGGTCCATCGAAGGACCGGACCCCGACCGGGAGCGGTTCGCCTGGTTCGACGACTACGACAAGGCCGTCGCCGCGTTCGCGGACCATCCGAAGGCTACGCACCTGATGGCGAACACGTTCACCGTCTCGCTGGAGGACAGCGACTTGGTGATGGAGCGGACGCCGGAGGACGCCGAGGCGCTGGACGCGCGCGGGTGGACCGGATCAAGGCGGGCGAACCGCTGGACCCCGGCGAGTTGATGGCGGAGGTGCGCGGCTACGGCCACAGCGTGCCCAAGCTGTTGGAGATCGCCCGGCAGTGGCACGACAAGGCCACCGAATCCGCAGCCACCTACGGACAGAACCATTGGTGGGCGCGCGAGGCCCGCCAGCGCGCCGCAACGTTCCGGCTTGTCGCCGCCGAGATCGATTTCGGAGCCGTCTACGGTTCCGGTGCCGCCGTCCAGCCGACCGGCTGAATCCCTTCCCCCCGTCCGGTCCCCTTCACCGGGGGCCGGACGCCTGGCCGTTCCTCACCCGGAGGACGGCGACACCCCACAGAAACAGGGGGCAACCATGCAGGAAGCCAAAGAAGGCGCACCGACCAAGGGCGAGCGCGAAACCGCTTGGCAAGCGGGATTCGACGACGCCACGGATGGCAAGCCGCAGCGCGAGGACTGGCCGGACCCGGCCACGGCGGGCGACTACCACAGCGGGCACCGCGACGGATTGGCCGCCGTTGCGCAGGCCGAGGCCCAAGAGGAGGAAGAGGCCGAGGCGTGCGCCGCCGCGACGCTCGCGTATGCGCGCAAGAAGGCCGCCCGTGAAGACGCTTGGGGCCAAGGCTACAGCGACGGAGGCGAAGGCAGGCCGCCGTCCTTTTCGGGTGACGACGACGACGCGCTGCCGGACTACGAGGCCGGACACGCTGACGGACTGGAGGACTACGAGGCCGCGAAGCGTGACCGGGCGCTACACCTCCGCGGCGCGTTCGTCACGCTCGAGAACCGGTTCGACAGACTGGCGGGCGACATCGCGGAACACGTCGCCTCCAAGACCGGCGAAGCGGTGGTCGACATCGCGGAAAACCTGTGCGTGACGTTTCGGGCGATGTGGAAGGCCATCGACCGGGGCGACGGGTCCGACGCCGTGTTCGCCTTGCGCGACACGTTGCGGCAGGTGGACACGATCGAGGCGGCACGCACCGCCACGGCGCTACCGCCCGGCCGCGCCGCGACCCGCGCCGGTCTCGCCCGCCAGATCGGCAGGAAGCGGGCACAGTTGGCGAAGATGGGCCGCGACCTGCTCAAGGTCGTGCCGCCCGCGTTCCTGGACGAAGCGGGCGGGGACTTGTGGACGGCGATGGAATCCGCCCAGTCCGTGACGGATCCGCGCGCCGCCGCCTGGCGGATCGTGCGCCGCGAGTTGGACGTGCTCGTTCACGCCTGGGACGTGCTGTAGGTCCATCATGGCCACCTACTACGAAACCGGCATAACCGACAACGGCCCGTTGCGGTATCGCGTCCAGTTGCGCCAGCGCGCCGCGTTCATCGTGGACCAACGACATGTCTGGTATCCGCCGACGCCGCATGTCTCCAAGCCGACAGCCGAGGACTGGATACCATCGGCGGGCCACCGCATCCCGCCGCACTTCCAGAGGATCGCCGATCCCGACCGGGCGCTCGCCGACGCCTAAACCCCGACACCAACTCCCGCCCGGATCGCACCGGGCGGGAGGCCTGGCCGTGCTCCATCCGGGATCACGGCACCAACCCCGAGACATAGGGGGACATCATGCAGGAAGGACAGGAAGGCCGCACCGAGCTACCCGAGCGGTTCCCGCCGATGGAGCGCCGGGAACAGCCGAGCATCGAGACGCGGGGCGACGTGATGGTGGCCTTGATGCGGATTGACGAGCAACTCCACCACAACCGGAACCGGGGGCTGGTCGACTGGCCGTTCAAGCCGCTGTCTTGCGCGCTGCGGGCGCTCGTCGCCCAGCTCGAAGCCGCCGAGGAAGGCCGCACGCCCGTCGAGGACCGGCCCAAGGGAGCTGGGCGGGTGCGCGCCGACGTGTTCGGCTTGGCCGTCACGGCGCTGGCGCGTTTCGACTCCGAACAGGCCGAGGCGCTTGAAGGGATGTGGGAGGACGCCACGCGGATCGAGTTTGAGCACGACCAATGCCGCGAGAATGAAACGACCGACCGCATTGAGGCACTCAAGAAGGCGCTGCGCGAGCGGACGCCCGTGGCGTACTTCTCCTATGGTGCGATCAAGCACACGGGCGGCAAGCACTCGGCGCAGCACGCCAAGGGGGCGGAGAACACGCCCAACTACGCCGGATGGTTCTACCACGAATCGGAACATGACCAATGGGTAGGGCCGTTCCCCAACAGGGCGGACGCCCGCGCAGGCTGCGCCGATGTCGGCGACGAGTAGCACCCTTCAACCCCCCGCACCCTTCACCGGGTGCGGCGGGCTTGCTCCCGGCCAATCGGGCCGGGGGATCAACTCCGACAGGAGGCAGGGTCATGCAGGAAGAGCACAGGGTAAAGGCGCTGGCCGCCGAGGACATCGCGAACATGTCGCAGCAACAGATACACGACATGGGCGAGTCTGCCCGGTGGCTGTCGCGTGAGCAGATCGAAGCGATGTCCGAGTTTCAGGCGCGAGCGATTGACGACCGGGCTGTCCGCAGGCTTCGGGAATCGCACGCCACGGAATACGCGCTGGCGCTTCGCGGTCGTACCAACCCGTTCGGAAAACGCTGGTTGAGCCGGAGACCCGAATCGAAGGTCGTACCATGCACGACAGACCGTCGAGGCCGGTTGACGGGTCACGGCTGGCGCATCTTCACGCGATTCGTGGGCACGGGCGAATCCGTGTACTCCGCCGCGTTTCCTTCTCGGGAAGCCGCCGAAGAGGCGCTCGCGAAGATGAAGGCCGAGGACTCGCGGAAGGAGTGGGCACCGCGACCGGGCAGCAAGAAGGCGGAACGGGGCGTGTGGGCACCGTGGAGCACCAGGTACATGCGTACCAAGCACATGCGGTGGCTTCCGTCACCCGAGTATCTGGCGGAGGCGCCGGCCGAAGGCGAGGACGCCCGGGCCGACGATGAGTCCGGGCCCGAGCAACTCGCCATCGCAGTGTAGGGAACCCGGGCACGGCGGGGGTCACGCCCCGCCGTGCTCTTGCCGGTCCCAGCCGGGGACCGGCTTCACTCCGTACAGGAGGCAGGAAAATGCAGACACCGATTGAGGTGCGTCTAGCACTTCGCCAAGGGTTCCCCGTGCGTTCGCTGGCCAGCCTTGTGCGCGTGGCGATCAAGGATGGGCGGGAAATGCTCGCAAGCGGCAAGGCCGAGCCCGATTTCAGATGGTTCTACATGCGCCATCGGGACGGCGAATGTACCGCGTGTCTCGCCGGATCCGTGATGTTCGGCACGCTGCGCGAAAAAGGCGAGTTTCAGCCCGAGGGCTACGGCGACCTCTTCGACCGCTACCGGGAGACAACGGCCCACGCGCTTCTCGCTCTGGATGATGTGCGCCGGGGCAATGTGGTCACGGCGTACCGGAGACTGGAAGACGGCGACGACGACGACCGGCACGAGGCCACGCCCATCGAGCAGGCCGCCCAAGGCTACGAGCACGCGAAGGCCGGGGCCGTGGTCGCCGAGTCCTCTTTCACCGACCGGGAGACCTTTGCGCGGCACCTTGCCAGTCTCGCAGGGCTGGCCACCGACTTGGAAGCGATCGAGTCAGCCGTGGCCGCCGCTCCGGAAGGCGGGGACAAATGACCGTCGAGATTCGCGCCACCATCACGGATTTCACCGCTACGGCAACGATCGAAGCGACCAACACCCGCGACGCGATGCGCTACGCCCGCACATGGGGCGGTAGCAATCTCGCCGAGGAAGTGGCCCGCGACATCGGGCGGGCCGCCTCTGCCGTCCGCTACGGCCACGATCCCGAGGGCTGGCGGGCGGTCCCGTTGTAGGCCCCACGGTTCCCCAAACGGACGAAAAGCCGTCGGAAGGCTCTTCGTCCCATGCTCCCGTCAATCGGACGGGGGCGGAAACTCCGATTACAGGAGGGCGGGAAATGAACGACACAACGATCATCCACGACGGGACGGCGGCGCTCGGGCCCGTTCCGCCCGTTCGGACGCTGAAGGTGGCCCGCAATGCCGCCGAATGCCTAGAGATGGCGGCGGACCAGATCGAGCGGCACGGCCTGGTCTGCAACGAATGGGGCGACCGCGACGGGCCGTCGTGCGTGGTGGCCGCAATCCACTGCGCCGCCGGGCTCACTGTGGCCGACTCGGCAACCGGCATTGTCGGGACCGTCGAGGAGATGGAGGCCGCCGGTTACCGCGAACTCGAACCGCTGGACCGAGGGGCTTGCCGCCGCGTTCTGGACCGTGGACGGCTCCCGGCGAAACAAGGTTCACGCCGAGCACCGCCGCCGCCGCGCGGTGGCGTATGCGGCTCTTGGGATGCTGTACGACTGGTTGCACGCCAGCGGACGGCTGACCGACGATGGCACACTGACCGGCCCCGAAAGCCGCCGGGCCGCGCTCATGGCGTGGAGCGACGTTCACGATGGCGGGCGGGACGGTTGGGACGCCGCCGTCGTGGTCGCCGCGCTGCGCGGTGCCGCCATCTCGGCCAAGGGCACGATGGTGACGGGCTAAAAAACGCCGAGAATCGCCTCTGACGCCATCGGAGGCCGTGCCGGGGCATCACCGCGGCCCGGAGGCTTGATCGCCCCACGGCGGCTACGTGCGGTGGCTTCCTCGCCGTTTCCGTATCCCGTCCGGTCCCTTCGCCGGGGGCCGGGCGGCTTGCCGTCCGAATCGCGGACGGCTGAACCCCACTCCAGACAGGAGGCAGGAACATGCCCAAACCCAACGTGCCCGCGCTCAAGATGCTCGCAGCCCGGATGTCCGGGCTGCCGAGCCATGCGGCGAGCGGCGACCCGGATGGCCCGGCTGTCTACATGTGCGCCTGGATCGAGCACGACCACCAACGGCCCGGCTGCGGCACCGTCGGTTGCATCGCCGGACACGCCGTGGCGCTGGCCGACGGCCACGAAGCGGCGTCGCGGTTGGCCGCTGAGGGCGGAGTGTCCGACATCCCGCGCCGGGCGCAGGCGGTGCTCGGACTCCACGATCCCGAGGCGAACTTCCAAGGCAACTACTCGGGGCGGCTGGATCGCGTGGCTCATGCGCTGTTCTATCCGCCGGGTGCGAGGTCCGAGGAGCCCAGGATCCGCGAGATCCTGGACGCCATCGACGGCGACGACTGCGCGCGGGTGCTGCTGCACATCGCCGACAACCCGGACACCGTGACCGCCGACTCCGTCCGGCTGCTATGGCAAGATGTCGAGGACATCCGCCGCGACGCGCTGTACGGCTGACTTCACCCTTCGGCGGAAGACACCGAAAGCGGCGAACGCCAAATCCCCCAAGGCGCGCGCCGAAACCGCCGGAAACGGCGCTGAACATTCCCCAACAGGACCGCGACGGGTCAAGCCGTCGCCGTCCCCTGCTCATTGCCGCTGTGGCGTGAGCGCAACCCCCTACAAGGAGGCAGGAATGGAACAACAGACGGAAGCGCCAACGGTGGACGTGCCGTCCGGCAGGTCCGTGCCCCAGCGCGGCCGCAAGGTGCGGGACCAACGGGTCTACCGAACGGGCATGTTCAACGTGGCTGTCACGGCAGACAAGCGGTGGGCTTACGTCGAAGTCCGCGACCCGGACGGCAAGCGGCTGATCATCGTGTCGGTGGTGCAGGGCGTCACCCGGCAGCACATCCGGCAGGCCGAACAGCAGGCCAACGCGGTGGCGGTCGCATTGGCTGACGCGGCGGGCCCGGGCGCGCTAGCGTTCGTTGACCGGATGGCCGCGGCACGGCAAAGCCGCATCGACGCCATCGACGCGACCCGCGACCACGGCGTGCTCGACGACGAAGCCGCCGAGGAAGCCTACGATCTGTCGCTTGAGCGCGCGGCGCTGACCAAGACACGGGCGCTGATCCGGCGCGAGATCGCCAGACGGAACGACCCCCGATGAGCGGCGACGACCACATCGACCGCTTCTTCCTCATGGACGCCGAGGGTGTCCATGCCGGAGAAATCCACCGGACGGAAAGCGGGGCGGTGGCCGCCGCCGAAGCGCATCCCGGGAAGGTCGCGGTGCAGCGACGCAGCTACTTCCTCAACGACATGGCCGACAAGGTGGTGTGGATGCCGGACGGTTGCGACGACTGGCCACCGGACGAATGAGCATCCGCGCCAAAGGCTGAACCCCCACCGACCGGGGGCGGCTCGAACCCGCCCCCGGTCCTTGCGCTCGCCATCCGGGCGAGTGCGTGACTCCATCACAAGGAGGCAGGAAATGAGCACATCCAAGGCTCACTCGGCGCTGTGGGATGCCTTGTCCGCAATCGTGGAAAGCGGGGCGCTCAAGGCGTTCCACGCATCCAACACGGACGCGCTGCACGACCGGGCGGTGAAGGCGCTCGACTTGGCGGCCGCCGAGCGGGCAGCCGGGAACGGCAACGGCAGAATCACCGTGACCGTCCACCATGGCGAGCACCGGCACGACGACGACATCGGGCTGGACAACGCCCGGCAGTGGGCCGCGAACCGGCTCGCCGAGTGCGGCGAGATCGAGCTTCCCGCCGACGACAGCGATCCCGACCCGTCGGGCATCGACGACGCCACCGTCGTGCAGATGGTCGCCGACGACATCGGGGCGAACCTCGACTACGAGAAACTCCGGTAGTCCCATGCGGCACACGACCAACTTCGCCACCGCTGCCAAGCGGCTGGCCCCCCATCTTGGCATCACGATGACGAGCACGGGCCGCACCTGGCTGATCGAAAACGATGAAGGACCGTGGCCGGCGCCCTTGAGCGCGGCGCAGGTGCTCGGAAGGCTCATCATGTTCGCGACCGCCGACCACGGCATGACGTACCGCCAGGTGGCCGGTCTGTGCCGCTTGCGGTGCAACGTCCGGCCCGACCGGCTCATGGTTGGCCGGGGGGCCGGTTGGTGGACCCGCGAGATCGCACGGATGCTGGTCGCCGCCAACGGGAAACGGCCATGAACCGGCCCGCATGGACCGAACGCGCCCCGCGCAAGCTCACCGACCGCCTGAAATGGCACATGCGGCACATGGGCTACCGCCCGTGCCCGAAGTGCGGGGCATGGCGCAAGGCGAGGTCGCCGCACTGTCCCATCGAGGGAAGTTGCCCGCCGGCGCACCCCCGCGTAAGACCTGTAGCGTAACCCCCCGCCGGGGCGCTTCACCGCGTCCCGGCGGCTTGGCCGGACTCGAACCCGTCGAGACCCGGCATCACTCCCCAACAGGAGGCACGGACCATGAAGGACACAACGCGACTCCTCGAAATGGCGGACTACTTCGACGGACTGCCGAGTGCGCACGACGTTCACGCCGGTGACGCCGCGGTCGATATGAGTGCCTGGCGGTGCTCGATCCGCAGCAAGCGAGGCTGCGGCACCGTCGGTTGCATCGCCGGGCACACCGTCATGCGCTACGACGGAAGGACGCCTTCCGGCTTGTCATGGGCGGCCAGGGCTGCGGACTTGCTCGGACTCTGCGACGCGAAGGACTACACAGTGGGGGGACCGTATGGACGCATCTTCGAGGGCGATCCCGTCCGCTACCGCCGGGTCACCGTGGCCGGTGCGCTGTTTCACCCGCCTTCGGAGGTCGGCGACGTGACCCACATCGACGGCAGCCAGTGCGCGACCGTGATGCGGGCCGTCGCCGAGGATGCCGACACCATCACCGCCGACGAGGTAGGAGAGTTGTGGCGGCGGGTCACCGCCGGGTAGCACCACCCTTTGGATCGGGACGGACCAAACCGCTTCGGTCCCTTGCGCCGTCCACTCGCGGACGGCGCTTCACTCCCCACAGGAGGCAGGAACCAATGTCAAGAGCCAACGCGCGACGGACACTGACCACGGGGGACGGTCGCAGGGTGACCGTTCTCGGCGACTTCGTTCTCGCGGACCCCGACCTGATGCGGGAGGTCGAGGACGGCGAACACCCGGGCATCGTGGCCGATCTGAAGAAGATCGCCGCCGCCTCGCACCCGAACGCCTAGAAGCCCCCCTTCTTCGCCGGAACACCTTCGCCGGTGCTCCGGCGCTTGCGCCGTCCGTTCGGGGCGGTGCTTCACTCCACGACAGGAGGCAGGAAACCATGCCCAACTGGGTAACCAACAACGTCAGCATCTTCCACGAGGACCAATCGGTCATCGACGAGATGTTCGACATGCTCACCCGCACGCCCGAGAACGGCGAAGAGAACGACGACGATCGCCGCGTCACGTTCACGAAGCTCGTGCCGATGCCGCCGGTGCTCGAAGGCGCGATCGACAGCCGCCACCGCAAGGTGCTCACGATCATATACACCGACGACGAAGGCCGCCACCGAGAGCGGCCCGCGACGGAGAAGGAGGTGGCCGAAATGGAGAAGGTCGGCCACACGAACTGGTACGATTGGCGCGAAGCACATTGGGGCGTGAAGTGGGATGCCAGCCACAGCACGGCCACGAAGGGCGACCGCAGCATCTCGCTACGCTTCGACACGCCTTGGGGACCGCCCGAACCGATCATCGACGCGATCCGCGAACGCTGGCCCGAGGCCGAGGTCGGCGGCGGCTGGCTCGAAGAAGGCCACCAAAGCTGCGGGCCGTTCTAACCCCCCGGCGGGGCGCACCGTCACGGGTGTCCCCGCCCCTTTCGTCTCGCCGTTCGGGCGGGACACTCACTCCGAATCAGGAGGCAGGAACCATGACCAGATGCACAGCGCCCGACTGCGCAAACGCGACCAAGGCGTACCGCTGGTGCGTCAGGATGGGACGGAAGTACGGCCTGCTGCTCGGGGCGGACACCGACAACCACGCCATGATCGCGACGCCGCACGCGCAGCGCCGGGCGAGCATCCGGCGGGCCGTCCTGGACTGCTGCGGTCTCGCCCGCTTCGAGGCCCCGAGCGACGAGGCCGCGGACAAGGCGTCCACCAAGATCGCGGACCAGGCGCGCCGCAACGCGCTCATCACGTCGGCCTACGCGGGCAACGTCTCGATCGCGACCCCGGCGACGCAACGCCGTGACGGGTCACGTGGCCGCGTGCTCGCCATGCACCGCATGACCGAATGAACCACCAACCCGACCGGAGGCGGTCGAACGCCCCCGGTCGCATGTTCCGTCAGGAGGACGGGACTTCACTCCATCACAGGAGGCAGGAAATGGGCAACACCAACTTGCTTGAGGGCGTGAAGTGTCCACGCTGCGGCAACGACGAGCGGCTGCGCATCGCCGGGACGGTCTGGCTCGACATGACCGACGACGGCACGGTGCCGTCCGACGAACCTGGACGGGGCGACCACGAATGGGACGGAGACTCAATCGCCGAGTGCCCGAAGTGCGACTACATGGGCAGGTTCGCGGCGTTCCACGGGATACCGAGAGGCACAATCGTGCTCGGCCAGAACACCGAGCGAATGGCCGAGGCCGCCAAGCGGGATCCGGCGGTCCAGGCCGTGCGGCGAGACCTCGACGGCGAGCGCATCACGAAGCTGGAGGCCAAGGCCGCCCACTTCGATCTCGCGCTCGACAACCTGCTGCACCACGCGACCGTGCGGCCCGCCGGTTCGCCCAAACAGGTCCGCGACATGATCTGCGACGCGGTCACCGACGCGAACCGGGGCGTCAACAGCGAGACCCGGATGCGGAGGGAGCCATGACCCCGATCGACATCCACCCGCCGGAGGACTTCGGACTTGACATCTCGGTGCGGCAGGTCGCCCCCGACGACGAGCGGCACAAGAGGCTTCGCAGCGTCTTGAGCGTGCCGACCACGCGGCACCTCTGGACGCCGGAGGACGCGATCACGTTCACGCCGCCGCTGTCGGACCTCGTCTACGGTGACGGGCGCGCGCTGCTGGCCATCACGACGACCCACGACCGGCCCGCGTTCTGGCTGGTGCGGATCGACAGCCGGTGGGACATCGGAACCCCTTCGTTTCCGGCCGAGAACGCCCCCTACGTTGGGGAGTACGTCGATCTCATCGTGGCCAACCTCGAGTCGGAGTTCGGCAACGGCACACCCGGCTACTACGACTGCCAAGAGGAAGAGGAACGCGACCCCTATCCGGCCATCAACGCGAACGACGGCCAGTCCTGGAGTTGGCACAGCTGGCCGGTCGAAGCGGGACCGGTCGAACCTCACTCGTACTGGCCGCACACCACCATCGCGACGCAGTGACCCGCCCCCGCCGGGGCGCTTTCGACGGCACCCCGGCGCTTGCCCGGTCCACTCGGGACCGGGCTCGACTCCACAACAGGAGGCAGGAAAATGAGCATCTTGGAAGACATCCACGGCCCCGACGACGGGCCGGGGAAATGGGTCTGCCGCGAGTGCGGCAGCGCCGACCTGTCGTTCTCGGGAACCGGCACCTGGAACGCCGAGACGCAGCAGATGGACTTCGAGGAGGACTGCGAGAAGCCGTTCTGCCAGATCTGCGAGTGCCGGGGATGGGCGAAGTTCGTGCTGTTCGCCGACATGGAGAAGCGGAAGCGCGCCGCACCGCGGCTGAACCGCGACTACTACGGCGATCTCTTCGTCGTCGTGGACGATGACGGCGAACCCATCGCGCCGTACCGGCTTTCGCTCAAGCGGGCGAGAGAGGACCGCGAGGACCACGGCGACGGGGCCGAGCACTACCGCATCGTCAGGGTGGTCTACAAGGCATTGCCGCGCGACGACGGCGAACCCGACGAGATCATCGACGATCCCCGCCCGCCCGTGCCGGAGGCCGTGGCGTGAGCGGCGCCGGCGACGAAAGGAAGCCGCCGCGCTTCGACTGCCCGCTGTGCCGGTTCGCCTACGAGTGCGGATCGAGAGCCTGGGAATGCGGCTGCGGCCGCCGTGTCGATCTGCGCGAGGACTCGCAACTGGCACTGCTTCGAGACGACGGCGAGGTGAACACGCTCGCCGTCAAGTAGAAAAACCAACACCGGGATTCCGGGGATCGCGCCCCGGCGTCCCCTTCTTGCGCTTCGTCGCCCACTGGGGGTCCAGTCAGGCCCTTCTCAAACGGGCGAGCCCGCATTGCAGCGGCTACAGGAAGCGACATGAATCCCCGCCGGGCGGAAGTGCGGAAGAGACCGCACCCGGCGATCACACATCCAGGTACATTTGAGCTCCGGGACGCGGGGCCAATGTGCCAGAACACCGCCAGAGAGGACAGCCAGCATGAGTTCCAAACCAACCAGCCCGGTGCGCGCCGCCACCCGTTCCCAACCAACCGATTTGAAGGCATCCCATGTCGAGTCCGTGGTCGCAGCCGCCGTGGAATCCCACTCCGCGGCCACGCGGAGGGCATACGACGTGGCTTGGCGACAGTTCGCCGACTGGTGCAGGGCGGAGGGATATGACGCCTTTCCGGCCGATTCGCATACGGTCGCGGCCTACCTGACCCAGCGGGCCGATTCGGGCGTCACGCCTTCCACGCTCAAGGTAGATCGCGCGGGCATCCGCTACTACCACGAAACCCGTGGGGTCGATAGTCCCACGCAGTCGGCGGGGGTCAGCCGCGTACTGCGCGGTCTCCGCCGCAGGGCGGCCGCATCCGAAACGATCCAAGGCCGCGGACAGGTGACGGGGCTCTTGCGGACACACTTGGCCGCGATCCGTGCCACCGCCCACCGGCGTCGGACCTACCGGAACGGGGCCCGGGAATCGGAAGCGAGGGCGCAGCAGCGGGGTGACGTGGACATAGCGCTGATCTCGGTCATGCGCGACGCGCTGCTACGCCGGTCAGAAGCCATCCGCCTCACTTGGAACGACGTTGAGTTCAGCGACGACGGAACGGCTTTGGTGACCATCCGCCGCTCGAAGACCGACCAGGAGGGTTCTGGAGCCATCCAGTTCATCGGACGGGACGCAACGGACGCCCTGACGGCCATCCGGCCCGACGGCGAGGACGAGGCTCTGATCGCGTCGCGGTTGGTCTTCGGGCTCAAGACCGGCGAGGCTGTTTCCAAGCGCATCCGCGCGGCGGCTTCGGCGGCTGGGCTCAAAGGCCGCTTCCGCGGCCACAGCCCACGCGTCGGAATGAGCCAAGACTTGGTCGAGGCCGGAGCATCCACGACCGATCTCATGGTCGTTGGCAGATGGAGCGCTCACCGAATGCCCGCCTCCTATACCAGAGGGCAGGCGGCGCGAAAGGGGGCCGTGGCCAGGTATTATCGGGCACGCTGAACGCGTCGGCGGGACGGCGGGACCGACACAGCCGACGCGCTCCGACACGGTGAAGGGGGGGGCCGAGCGAGTCGGTTCGGGGCGGACGCGACTTCGCCGCCGCGTTGACGGGGAAGGGGCGGGCCCGCGGGCGCGCGGCACGCTCGGGCCGGTCGTCCCGTGGCCCGTCACCTTCCCCCTGTCCACCCCCCGACCCGGCGCCGGACTCGCCAACGGGCCGAACCTGCGGATTCTCTACACTACCGTGGACGCTCGGCAGAAACAGGGGGCCGGGGGGATTTGCGCCGGGACATGCGGGGCCGCCTGAACTGACAGGACCGGGCGGGGGTGACAGGGTGACAGGGGTGACAGCAAACGCATCGGAGTACAAGTTCTTCACGATGCGTAGGCGCATGAAGAACCACCTCTCCTTAAGAAACCCGTCACCGGTGTCACCGCGTCACCGGGCGGTGTGTCGCCCGGTGACGCGCCCAGCCCGCACTGCCCGCCTGTTACCTCGGCGAGCCTCGGGCCGACGCTCCCTAGAGGTCGCGCGCGGTGCCCCGTCCCCCCGCGTTCCCCAAGCTGGCCAACGCCGCCGGGGCGGGCCGCAACGCCGCCGAGCGGGCGGAAACCGGCGACCCGACACGCTGGGAGGATGGGGCCGTGCTTCGGTGTCTATTAAGTCACCGGTACTAAAAGACTACCAAGAGACCTACTACCTACCGGTGAACCGCGCGCGCGGCACAGGCGCACACGTGAGGAATCGGGCCGGATTCCCGAGGACGCCGCCACGGTCGCGAGCGGTGCGAAAGGGGGGGGGCGACACACCACGACACGCCGACCGACACACCCGAGCCGGGGGCAGTGTGTCGGTGCCGGGACGGTCACGAGCGCCGCCAAACCCCTACACCTACACACCGACACGCCAAAAGAGGTATATACCCCAAGAAGGAGGAGGAGGAGAGAATGGGCGCCGGGGGGGGTCAGGGAGGTTTCAGCCCCCAAAAAGGGGTTGGCCGTTTTCGCCCGCTCGCCAGGGGGATTCGAGCCATCTGACCGGTGTCGGTAGGCGAGGTTGGGCCTGCTCGTGACCGTTGCAACCCCGTTGTCGGTTGCTGCTCTTCACCCCGAATCGCTGTGTGTTGGGGGGCGACTGTCGAACGTGCTCGGGTTGCCCGCTATGACGGACACCTTTCCATTGGGTCCAACCAAGGAGGTGAGTCATGGCGAGAAGGAGACGAGGGCGGTATCCGCGCGACTGGACGGAAGGCGGCGCGGACCGCGCGGACGCGGGCAAGTGGGGCGGCCAAATGACCCAGACCCTGGAATACTGGACGGCCGACACAGGCCACCGCGCGGACTACGTCCTCCCCGCGGAGTCCTCCGGGATGCTTGCCATGCTGGTCCCCATGATCGCGGGCCGGGCCGGATTCGTCCCCGGTTTCGAGGGGTGGACCTGGACCGCCCGGACCGTGCCCCCCGGCGCCCTTGACTGGACGATCCGAAGCCCCGGGGGCACCGACGTGCTTAGGTGCGCGGCCTCTTCTGGAGGTGATCGGGCGGCGTGGGGCGTCGTCGCGGACGCGGCCAGCCTTCCGGGAGGGGTCGATCCCGCGAGCGCCCCCCCGGCCGGACCGTGGTTGCTCGCGGCGATCCGTCCGGGCGCGGCGGATCATGTCGAGGCCCTGGACTGGCTGCCGTCGTTCTGCCGCGCTTTGGCCTGGCTGTGGATCGAGCGACGGTCCGCGGCCGGGGAACGGACGGACGGGTGAGCGCGCGGGCACGCTCCCCCGGATGCGAAGGACATTCCGGGACGGCACACCGGGACAAGCCCACTGCGCAAAGACCGGCCGTCGCGCAACCTTGGGAACCCGTGCTCGAGACCCCGAACTTCCAGGCGATTCGCGGATCCGGCGCGCTGAAACCAGCCGGATTGCGTTGCAACCGGCGCGAAAACGATGCTTCAGGATCGCCCGTAAGCTCCATCCCAGGGGCGGCAAGGGTACGGGCACGGTCGGAGTCGCACCGGACCGGGGCGAACCCTTGACCCACGGAGGCGTGCCGTGAAGCTGGCCGTCGGCGCGACTGCCCGCCCGGTGCGCCGCCGCATGGCCGCCGCATCGCCGGGCGGGAAGGGGCGGGGGGCGGGACGCCGGGGCACGGGCCGGACGCGAACCGGCCCGCAGGCGACCCGATCCTCCCCTCTCCCGGCCCCCCAAGCGGGCCGAACGCACGGCCGGGGACGGGCCGGACGGTGCGGTGGCCGCTCGAGTTGACGGCCCTCGGTTCTCCCTATTACACTATCGAGTGTATAGGGAGAACTATACGAACCCGAACACAGGAGGTCGGCGGATGTCGCAGCCGTCGATGGAGGACACGCTTCGCAGGATCGTCCGGGAGGAGACCCGGAACGCCGTCCAGCAATATGCTGGCCTCACGCTGTCACAGGTCCGGGAAATCGTCCGCGAGGAGCTGGGGGTAGTCGAAAAGCGGTTGGACTCGCTGGAAGGGCGGCTGGACTCGCTGGAGAAGCGGGTCGAGGACGGCTTCACCTGGGTTGAGGAGCAATTCGAGTGGGTCGGCCAGCGGTTCGATGCCATGGACAAGCGGCTAGACGCTGTGGACAGGCGGCTGGATGCTGTAGGGGACGCCGTGGTCCTCCTGGCACAGAACCTCCCCGGCTCCATTCCCGGTAAGGACTCCCACATCGTTCGGAAGGTGCGGAAGACCCTACGGAGTGGCGGCCCTCCCACGACAGGCAAGATCGCGGCGAAGGGGGGATCATGAACAGGAAGCCGGAAGCCGAACGGAGCCACCCGACGACGACGTTCGAAGCACCCGGACCTCCGCAAGGCGACGCCCGAGGCGCTGGCGAAGGCGCTGCTACGGCCCAAGACGCCTGCTGACCCGTCGCTACGAGTGTCCGCCAGGAGGGAGGATTGAGGCGGTGAAGGCCACCGCCACCTCCCACCAACACCGCCTACCTCTCGAAAAGTCGGTGTCCTCCAAGGTGGAGTGCCGGGACAACCTGGTGTTTCTGCGGGGTATCCCGGCGGCACATCTCGGCGTCCACCAGACCGATTACCGCTTCAATCTCCTCCCACAAGGCAGGCTTATGGGTCATCAGGTACGTACCGTACTACGAGCGGGACCTGCTGAACGTAATCCGGCAAGGTCGCGGCGTCCCAGCCGTCCCGCTGGTCCTGATCGGAGTCGCGCCATGAACCTGGCAACGTTCGGTAGCCTCGCGAACATCCGAGGGGCTACTAGGGGGGTACCACCCCCTACGGGGTTGCGTGGGGGGAACGTCTCACCCAAGTTACCAACCCTTTTTCCCCAAAGAGGAACCAAGGCAAGATGACACATGGAGGCCACCCCGTCCTGATCGGTATTCCTGAACCTATCCCCTGGGAGAGGAGGCAGGACCCTGATTCGGATGCGTTCGTGGCGGTCTGCCAGCCCTTCAGGCTTGCCGCGTGGGGAAGCACGGAGGACGAGATGGAGGACTGCAAGGGTAAGGTGATGACCCTTTTGCTCGCCTATCTATCGGAACGGGGGGTTATGGAGTCTTTCATGGCCGAACGCGGGTTCTCGGTAGAGGTCGTTCCGATCGTCCCCCTTCCTGACCGGAAGCATCTCACCACCAAGCCTAAGAAAGCACGGCGAAAGGCGTCATCGGGCCGCAGGAGACAGCAGCCCGCGAAGGCGGACAGGCGGCAAGTCTACGTCCGCTCGCTCACGCACGCCTACGTATGAGGAAACGAGACGCGGAACTGTATTACGCAGTCCGCGAGGGATACGAGCTATGGGGCGGGCTCAACGGGGTTGAGCTATGGGTACACCCGGACGATCCCGAAAAGTACCGGATCATTCCAGCCAATCCTGACGTACCCCCGTTCGTGCTAGGGGAACTGCTCAAACTCTATGACGAGGGAAGCAACTCCTAACATCAGGTCCTGGTACATCAGCCGTTTCCCCACCAGTCCGGCCACCATGTCCGTCATCTGGTCGATGGTGTCCTGATCCCGGACATTCTGCCGTCCGCAGAACTCGTTGACGTACCGCTGTAGATGCTTCGGCGACAGCCGGTGAAAGGTTCCCTTGTGAGCCCGCTTGCCTGTGGCGGCAAGATGGCGGTCCGCGAAGGCGAACGCGGCACCCTGGCCAAGTGCTGGGGCGGCGATTGCACCGGTGCGCAGGTCGCGGACGCGATCCGGCCCCGGACACGGCCCGGATTCCGCCGTAGGGCTGGAGGCGCGGGGGGGAGACGCGACGATCGCCGCGCGAGCCGTGGCAAATCCCGTCCAAAGGGAAAAAGCGCGTCAGAGGCGATTTCTCGCGGTTTTGGAGGAGGTGACCCCCCGAAACCGGCGAAATCCGGCGGTCCGCCGAAAAGCGACGCTCATAGATCGCCTCCAACGCGATCCGGTGGACCGTGGACCGCGACGGGCGGTGGCTCCCTGATCGCCTGTTTCGCTGCCTTCCCGCACTGGCGGCGCGAGTCCCCCCGAACCCCGTCGGCGTCCAGCTCGTCCACGTCGGCGCCCTTCGGCCCCGAGCAACGGGGCTGCGTTCCGATGAACCTGGTCGAGGCCCTAACGGCAGCGGAGACGGACGCGGAAGTGCTGGCAGCGCTGGCGCGCGGAATCGATCCCGGCGCGGAGGCGCGCTGCTGGTGACAGCCGGGGTGGCTTCGCTGACCGGCCTCACCGTGTCCATGGTCGCGGTTCGGAAAACACGCGACCGGGGAAAGTGAACGGGCACCTTCGCGCGGCGTTCCTGCTCGCGGCCATCGGCATGTTGTTGGCGGTGGTGGGAATGTCTGTCGTGAAGGCGTAGCGGTCGCCTCTACGGGACCGTTCGCTGGAAGACGCTTCCGGCGGGTGGTCCTAAGCGCGACGGCTGGCGCCGTGCGAAGTGCGGGCGGCCGAGCCGGCTGGAGGTTCACCATGTCCGTGCCGACCGCGAGGGGGGAAGGATGTGGGATCCAAGCCAAACCTGCGGGCGCTGTGCCGGGAACTGTTTGTTTCCAAGCTGGATCGGAAGGACACGCGGACGGTGGGGCGGGACGCGCGGGCGAGGGGAGACTTGACTTGACATTGACCGGATGGACCCGTCCCGGGTATTATACTGGTGCCCTGCCAAGCCTGTTCGTGAATCTCGCAGCGACCACCCGTGAAAGAGGATTCCTGACTCTGTGAACGTCATATCCGCCATTCTCCAGATCGGTGCGGTCGTGTTCGCCGTCGTGGCGACGATCGCGTTCAACTGGGCGGAGGCCCGGGTCCTTGAAGAGCGCGAGAGCGAAATGGCCGAACCCGACCTGTCCGACGTGCCGTGTTGGGACGACGACGAGGAGACGGCCAAGGCCAAGAGGAGGCGGATGCACTTGGCCGTGTACGGGGAACGGCACCCTGGGCCGCCGGAGAACCGTTGACGACCGTCCGGCACAGTGACTTGGTGCGAATCGTTGCCCGCCCCTGTTCGCTAACCATCAAGCAGGCGGTCGAAGTGGTGAACGAGCTGTTCGGGAAGGTCGTTTACGGCGGACTATTGGCCGGACCCCTCCTGCTGCAGGAGGCGGTGGCGCACGGCCATTTCGTGCGGATTATCGGGTCCGACCGGCCCGAGGCGAAAGGCAGTCGCGACGATCCGGGCAACGCCTTTCTCGCGCGGCCCGCGGAGGCAATTCACGGGTAGTCGGGTTGACTTGAGCCACGCTACGAGGCTCAGGCAGCCTTATATCCGGTTACACACGGCGGGGTTAGCGAGGGCCTCGTGCGGCCCGGCCACCCTGAGTGCGAATCTCGGTCAGCCACGCTCCTCACGGCTTTGAGGGGGATTTCCCCGCACGAGGAAACCGGGGATCTCCCGTCAAAAGTTAGGGGTTTCCCCTCTGGGAGCATTGAGACGCGGTGCCGAGATTGAAAGCACAGTAGGAAGTCCGGCCCCATCACTACCCAAACGGAGGCAGCGATTCATGAAGCACTGGATTCGCTATACGCTGTTCGCTGCGGTGGTTGCGATCCTGACCACCGTGACCCCCGCCAGCGAGATCCAGCCCTCTTCGGCAACCACGAGCGCCGATCCGGTCGACCGGCTGAGGCGGGCCGGGCTGATCTGAACGTGGCCCGGCGCGCACCCCGACAGCCATTTCCGCCGCGCATCTCGTGGTTGAGCGTTGCGGTTGCGGGGAGAACCGCCCTCTCCCGAAACAGACAGGAGATTGAACGGTGATCGTGGCGATCGGAGTCCAGCCCGCGAAGCGAGGCGGCCCGGACGAGCATGTGTGGCTCACCGAGGTCGCGACCGCTGGGGAGATGTTCAATGCGCTGGCCGCTACCGCGCGGCATTACACCAAGGTCCGAAATCGATACCACCGCGCCACGGCCCGGTCCTCGAACGGACGGGTATTGGCGTCCGTAGGCATGGATCCGCGCGCCGTTGCGCGAGAACGATCCCACCCTGTCCTCTCGACCCGGAAAGGCGTCCCAGGCCCCTGACATCAAGGTAGGGGTGGTTCGTGCAGGGCCTCGTCTTCGTCCACACTACCCTTGTTGGGCCGCCCCGCTATCCACGCATCCACATCCTCCCTCCGCCAACCGACGCGGCGAGGACCCAGCTTGATCGGCGGTGGGAATCGTCCAGAGCGGATCCACCTGTAGAGGGACGCTTTGCTGACTCCGATCTCCTCAACTACCTCGGGTGGGCGGAGGATTCTTGATCCCATTTGGCTCTCCTTGAAGGCTCTTGGTGCCGAATGAGACAACGGTAGCGCCACCTTGGGGCCATGGTCATTAACGATAAATCGGCTATTTTTTTCGCGCCCGTCGGTACCGATTCCAGATGTTGCGGACAGAACTCGGGTCCAGAAGCAACCTGGCGGCGACCATATGACAGGCGGAGGGAGCGGATGACAGCGGAGACGACCGGTCCCACGGTTTGTTCGACGATGCCGGACGCAGGCCGACGGCCGCTATCTCGTCCACGATGGCGCCGATCGCATGGTCCCGGAAGAGGGGATGGCCTTTCGCTGGCCGTCCCCGGGCTGCCGGCGGTGGTCGCAACGTGCCATCCGCCACATCGACAGCCCAGTCCAACAGCGGCGATACGAGCAGTGCGATGCCGTCATTCTCCTTCAGCCAACGCACGACCAACATGAGCGCCACCCACGCACGGCGGTCTGTCTTGGAGGCTTCGATCATGTCCAACGGGGCGAAGTCACGTCGCTCGATCATCAACCTGGCAACCGCGAATTCAGCATTGGCGGGGAGTTCGCGTTCCACGTAGTTGGCGAGCATGTCGAGGAACTGCCGTTCCCAAGCTTCCTTCTCGGCACTCGTTCCACCCTCAGCCATCGCCATCTCGCGCGACATAGTCGCTCCATGCCTGCGCGACCTCCCGCCGGCGCTCCAGCAGGTCCGAGCGGGCGTAGGCGGCCTCCACTTTGTTCTTCACGATGTGCGCCAGGCACGCCTCGGCAACCTCACGGGAAACGCCGGTCTCCGAGCACCAATCGCGGAACGACGACCGGAAACCGTGCGGCACGGCCTCGATCTCCAGCCGCCGAACAAGCCTGGAGAGGGCCTTGGCCGAAAACGGCTTGTCGCCCTGCGTCCCGGGGAACACAAACGTCGTTCTCCGGCCGACGGCGGCCTTGGCCTCCTTCAGCACGCTCAACGCTCCAGAGGACAGCGGGACGCGGTGCTCCCGGCCCGTCTTCGTACGCTCCCCCGGAATTGTCCACAGGCGCTCCTTCAGGTCGACCTCGGACCATCGGGACAGCCGGACCTCTCCGCTGCGGCACGCCGTCAGGACCACCATCTCGAAGAGCAGCTTCACCATCGGCCGTGCCGTCGACGATCGCACCGCCTCGAGCGCGGCCGCGACCTCACCGTGCGGCAGTGCCTTCTGATGCGTCACACGGTGCCCATTCCTCGGAAGCGCGGCCGAGATGGCGTCGCCGGCAGGGTTGTCCTCCCGGTAGCCCTGGGCCACCGCCCACTTCATCACCGCGCCGATACGCTGGCGAACGCGCTGCGCCGTGTGGCGCTTTTGGTTCCACAGGTCGTCGGTGAGCAGGACGCCCATAACGTCGGCCGTCGTGATCTTGTTCACCCGTTTCGAGCCGATCCGAGGGAACACATACTGCCGCATACTCCCTCTCCAGATCTCTTCGCTGCGACCTCCGGGCCGCCACGTCCCGCGGTGCATCGCAATCACCCTCTCAACGGCCTCGGCGAACGTGGGGATCCCGCCAGCCCGCGGATCGCGCCCCTGAATGACCTCCCGCCGGTTCTCCAGTGCCTGCTTGCGGGCCTCCGCCAACGTTACCAGCGGATACGACCCGAGGCCCATGTTGACGGGTTGGTCGTGGACGCGTAGCCTTTGGCTCCAGGTCTTCGACAAGCGCCCGGTAGTCGTCGGCTTCACGAGCATGGAAAGCCCGTGGCCGCCCCGGCCATCACCGTACCGGCCAGGCCGCGTGACAGTCTTCACAAAGGCCGCGCTGAGTTTCTTCGGTCGTTTCATCGGTACCCTCCTGGTTACCAGTTTTCTAGTGATACTGAATGATACCCAATGAGGACATTTGAGACAACAGACGCCCGGTGGTCTCGCCGGAGCGGGTTCGCGACAGGATACCGTAAGTCCATGACACATAGTCATTTACGACACGACATGACACGTCTTGACACCATCTGATCCCTCCTGCGACAACCGACCCTACAAACCTGTGTCCGTAACCGTCACGGTTACGGTCGCCGTGCCCTCGGCGTCTCCCGCAACGGTGACCGTGTCGCCCGAAACCTCGACCGCTGCGACCGCCGCGTTCGATGAAGTCGCGGCGTAGGTCAGGTCGTCGCCGTCAGGGTCGGTGAAATGCGGCGACACCCCGACCCACGCGGAGGTGCCGGGTTCGACGAACAGATCGTCCATCGCGCCCGCCGGCTCCGGGGCCCGGTTGGGGACCGTCACCACGAAGAGCTGTTCGGCCGCCGACCCACCCGGATCCGTGGCGGTCACGGTAACCGTCGCGCTTCCCCCGGCCACCCCCCTCGCGGTGACGACGCTGCCGGATGACGACACGGCCACCCGGGCCGCATCCGACGAGGTCGCGCCATACCGCAGTTCGTCCCCGTCGGGATCCCTGAAGTAGGCGGCGACATCCACCGCTTCCGCACTGTCGGCCTCCACCTCCCTGTCCGCGATCGCACCCACGGCTACGGGCGGCCGGTTCGGCACTGTGACCCGGAAGGTCTGTACGGCCGTCAGTTCACCCGGGTCCCTGGCCGTCACGGTTACGGTGGCGGTGCCGTGGGCCACACCCTCCAGGAACATGGTGGTGCCGGACACCGTGGCCGTCGCCGTGGCGGAGTCCGACGACACGCTGGAGTACCGGAGCGCCTGGCCATCCGGGTCCGTGAAGTACTCCGCCACATCGAACACCGAGAAGGAATCCTTCACCAGCACCGCGTCCGGGATCGTGCCGACCGCCGCCGGCGGCCGGTTGGGCACCGTCACCCGGAACCGCTGCCCAGCCGCCAGCCCCCCGGGATCCGTTGCCGTCACCGTCACGGTCAGGCTCCCCACGGTCACGCCGGCAACCGTGAGCAGGCTTGCCGACACATCGACCGTCGCCGTTCCCGTGCTCGACGGGACCGCCGTGTACGCCAACTCCTCTCCGTCCGGGTCCGAGAAGTACCCGGCGACATCCACGACCACCGCGTCGCGCACGTGGACCTCCGCGTCCGGGATCGTGCCGACCGCCTGCGGCGCCCGGTTGGGCACCGACACCGCGAAGCGCTGCTCGGCCGCCAGTCCCTCCGGGTCCCGCGCCGTCACCGTCACGGTCGCGTTCCCCACACCCGCACCCCGCACCGCCATGGCGCTTCCCGACAACGAGACCCGCACGCGGGTCGGATCCGAGGATGCGACCGCATACTCCAGGGAGTGGCCGTCGGGGTCGGTGAAGTGCGCCTCGACATCCGCCACCACCGTGTCGCCCACATGGACCTCCCGGTCTCCCATGGTGCCCACCGGCTCCGGCGCCCGGTTCGGGACCGTCACCCGAAAGCGCTGCTCGGCGGCCAACCCCTCCTGGTCCCGGGCCGTCACGGTGACGGTGACCCCACCGACGCCCCGGCCCCGCACCGTCATCGTGCTCCCCGAGATGGAGACGGAGGCGCGGGCCGCGTCGGAGGAGGCCGCAGCGTAGGCCAGGGTGTCCCCGTCCGGGTCGCTGAAGTACGCCTCCATGTCCACCGCAACCGTATCGCCCACGAACAGTTCCCGGTCCGTGACCGTCCCCACCGCCAGCGGCGGCCGGTTCGGAACCAGCACCCCGAAGCTCTGCTCGGCCCGGAGTCCGCCGGGGTCCGTCGCCCGCACCGTCACCGTGGTGCGGCCCGCGGCCACACCCGTCACCGTCATCGTGCTGCCGGAAACCGTCACCGCCGCCCGTTCCGGATTCGTCGAGGTGGCCGAGTACTCCAGCACCTGACCATCCGGTTCCGCGAAATACCGCGCGACATCCAGCTCCCCCACGCTGTCCACCTCCACCTCCCGGTCGGCGATCGTCCCCACCGGCACCGGCGCCCGGTTCGGAACCGTCACCACGAAGACCTGCTCGGCGCGAAGTCCGCCGGGATCCTCCGCGGTCACGGTGACGGTCGCGCTTCCGACCTCCTTGCCCGCGACCTTCACCGTACTCCCGGCAGCCGAAACCGTCACCGTCGCCCCGCTCGACGAGCCCGCCGCGTACTGCAGCGTCTGCCCGTCCGGGTCCGTGAAGTGGGCCGCGACATCCACCGCGACCGTATCGCCCACATGAATCTCCCGGTCCGAAATACCGCCCACCGGCACCGGCGGCCGGTTCGGGATCGTCACCCCGAAGGACTGCCCCGCCTCGAGTCCGGCCGTATCCCTCGCGGTGACCGCCACGGTCGTGCTCCCCACCGTCGCTCCCGCTATCGTGACCATGCTTCCCGACACCGAGACCGACGCGCGGGCGGTGTCCGCCGCAGTCGCCGCGTACTCCAGGGCATCACCGTCCGGGTCCGCGAAATAGTCGGCGAGATCGACCGCAACCGTGTCGCCGACATGCACCTCCCGGTCCCCGATCCGGCCCGTCACGACCGGCGGCCGGTTCGGGACCGCCACGTCGAAGACCTGCTCGGCCGTCAATCCGCCCGGATCCGCCGCCGTCACGGTCACCGTTGTGCCGCCCGAGGCCACGCCGGTCACGGTGAGCGTGCCGTCCGAGAGCTCGACGGTCGCGCGGGTGGCGTCGGACGAGGTCGCCGAGTATGCCAGCGAGTCCCGGTCGGGATCGGTGAAGTAGGCCGCCACCCCCACCGTCACCACACTGTCGACCGCCACCACCCGGTCTTCGATCGCGTCCACCGCGCGGGGCGCACGGTTCGGGACCGTAACCTCGAAGACCTGCTCCGCCGCCAGGCCCGCCGGGTCCGTTGCCGTGACCGTCATCGTCGCGTTCCCCACGGCCATGCCCGTCACCGTCACCGCCGCACCCGACACCTCCACCGCCACCCGCGACGCGTCCGACGAGGCCGCCGCGTACGCCAGGGCGTCCCCGTCCGGGTCGGTGAAGCGTTCCGCGACATCGATCGTCGCCGTGCTGTCCACGTGGACCGACCGGTCCGCGATCGTGCCGACGGCCAGGGGGGCCCGGTTCGGAACCGTCACGCCGAAGACCTGCTCCGCCGTCAGTCCCTCCGGATCGCGCGCGGTCACGGTCACGCTCGTGCTCCCCGCCGCCACCCCCGTCACCGTGACCATGCTCCCGGACACGGCCACCGCGGCCGTCGCCGTGCCGGAGGAGGTCGCCGCATAGGTCAGCGTGTCGCCGTCCGGATCGGCAAAGTACGGACGGACATCCACCACGACCGCGCTGTCCACCGCGACCGCCTGGTCCGGGATCCGTCCGACGGCCGAGGGGGGCTTGTTAACGGGCTTCGTGCCCCCCTCTCCGCACGTCAGGGTTCCCGCAACGGCCAGGGCGACCCAGAGTCGCGGGCCGATGCGGGGAAACAGCGGCCTGCGTGACACGCCGCTCGCGCTGCCGGGAGCCCGCGGACGGAATCCCCACGGCATTCGACCGCGCGGGTTCATCCACGGACTCCCAGGCTCATGCAAACCTCTTGAACAGAAAGGACATTACTCGACTGGTTCATGCACGAATGCTGCGTCGGCTCACACCAAAACGTGGTCGACCGCAACCGCTCTGGCAACGCTTCGGACCCCACCTCCACCCCGCGGACTCAGCAACGCGGGCCGCGGGCGGCGTCCCGCCGCAGCGGGGTCGTCTGAGGCGCCCCGGTATCACTGCCGGGCCCGGGGTGCCCGGTGACCCGGAGCGGCCACCCATACACCTCTTCCAGCATTTCCCGCGACAGCACGGCGGCCGGAACGCCGCTCGCCCGCACACGGCCGCGGTCCAGCAGGAGCAGGCGGTCCGCAAAGCGGGCGGCGAGGTTCAGGTCATGTGTGATGACGAGCACGGCGAGCCCGTCGTCACCAAGTTCCCGCAGCAGATGAAAGAGCTCCATCCGGTAGCGCAGGTCCAGGCCGGCCGCCGGTTCGTCGAGGAGGAGGACCGGGGCCTCCTGAGCCAATGCGCGGGCGATCCTGGCACGCTGGCTTTCCCCTCCCGAGAGCTGGTCCAGCCGTCGGCCGGCGAGCGGCAGGAGCGCGCATCTTTCCAGTGCGGACTCCACGACGGCGCGGTCCCGGCTCGTGGCGCGCTCCCACGAACCCAGGTGCGCGTATCTTCCCATCCCCACCATCTCCCGCACCGTCACGGGATACGGTGAGGACTCGGACTGGGGCACCACGGCAACGGCCCGCGCCCGTTCCCGGTCTGCGAATTCAGCCAGCGACCGCTCGTCGAGGCGTACCTCGCCCCCCTGCGGCCCGAGCGATCCCGCGAGCAGTCTGAGCAGCGTGGTCTTCCCGGCCCCGTTGGGCCCCGCCACCGCCAGGAGTCGTCCCGGCGCGACCGATACCGAGACCTCCCGCACGGCGGGCTTCACCGCACGCGGATGCGAAAAGGTGAGTCCGAGGCCCCGCAACACCGGACGCCAGCTTCCCGGGGGCCCGCCCGCTCCCGGCGCCGTGCCAGCTCCAGCGCCGTTCATCGCCGTCCCCCACGCATCAGGAGAACCACGAAGAAGGGAACCCCGAAGACCGCGGTGACCACTCCGGTCGGCAGTTCCACCGGAGACACCACGATCCGCGCCAGGGTGTCCGCCAGCAGCAGGAAGGCCGACCCCGCGAGGAACGAGGCGGGGAGGAGAAGCCGGTGGTCGTTCCCCCAGGCCAGTCTCACGGCATGCGGCACGATCAGCCCGACGAACCCTATCACACCGGCCGCCGCCACCGCCGCCGCCACCATCAGGGACGCGGCCAGGTACGCGGTCAGCTTCACCCGCGGCACCGAAGCGCCGAGGTAGTACGCAACCTCCTCCCCGCGCGAGAGAAGGTTGAAGGGGCGGGCGAGCGACAGCACCGCCGCGGCGGCTGGCACGAGCAGCGCGGCTAGCAGCGCGTTGGGTCCCCAGGCGGCCGCCGAGAGGTTCCCCATCATCCAGAAGATCGCCGAACGGAACGACTCGACATCGGCGAGCGACAGCAGGAGCAGGATGACCGCGTTGAAGAAGGCGCCGGCGATCACGCCGGAGAGGATCAGAACGCGTGTGTCGAGGCCGCCGGGCGACGCCCGTCGGGCAATCGCCATTACGAGCGCCATCGCGGCCATCGCTCCCGCAAGGGCGCTCAGCGGAAGGGCCCACGGAAGGAAAACCCCGAGACCGGTCACGACCACCACTACGGCGCCGACGGCGGCCCCCCCCGAGATGCCCAGCACGTACGGCTCCGCGAGCGGATTGCGCAGGAGCGCCTGGAAGGTGCAGCCGCTCAGGGCCAGCGCGCCTCCGACCAGCGCGGCGAGAGCGGCGCGAGGAAGCCTCAGTTGCAGCACGATGGTGCGCGCCGAGGGGTCGGCGTGACCCCGGAGGGCGTGCCACAGGTCGCCCGGCCCCACCCCGGAGGCGCCGATGGATACGCTGATCACCGTCGCAGCGAGCACGGCCAGCGCGAGGCAGCCGATTCGGGCGCCGAAGTGCGTCACGGCCCGGCCGGAGCGGACGCTCGCCGGAAGGCCCGCCACCTGTAAGTCCGGACGTACACCGGCTCCCCTCCCTCGAAGGATGGTGCGTGGGGACGAGGGGACCGCGTCTCCTGGCTCGAGGCGAACATCGCTCGCCTTCCCGGGGTGCCGACCCGGTGGCGACCGAGCGAGTCGTTGCGGATCCTTCGGAGTCCGTGGATCGATCCGCGGGGATTTCGTCCACGGGCTCCGTGGGACCCGGGCCTCCTACAGTGGCGGGGCCGCGCCGGCTTCAGACCGGACTTCCGGTGGCCCTCCTCGCTGTTTCGCGGCAACGATAGCGCCGTCGGGCCCGGCAGGCAACAGTCCCCAGGGCCGCAAGATGACGGCAAGGTCTAGTGACAGATTACCCCTAACATCTGGCACAACATCTGTCATGGGCGTTTCCTGGGGGTCGGCACCGCACGATACCGGCAACTCGACGGACAGATATATGCTATAATCTGTCCATTCTACCTTCGTACCGGCCTGTTGTCCTCTTCCGGCAGCACATTCTCCGGCGGTTCGGGCCAGTAGCCCACGTTGTGCTGCACATTCCCGCTCCCATCCTGGAACACGGTGACGTGGCAGAGCGTTGTCTCGTACCCGTTCTCGGCGACATCGACGTGGCCGCCATTGGTCCAGCTCCCCACCCGAGTGGGCCGGTCTTCGTCCTTTCCTTCCCCCGCGGTCACGTCCAGAATCGCCAGCGACGACCCCTCGAAGTCACTGCAGATGTACTTCTTCGCGCCGTCGCGCGAATGCCACCAGTGCATGTCCTCGCCGAAAGCGGCCGTGTACGGCTTCCACAGGACCGAGGGCCGCCCGCCGATCTCGGCCGGCACGCGCTGCTCGCCCACGAAGGTCGTGGAATCGGTAACCCGGTCCGTCACCCACAGCCCCCACCACTTCCCTTCATCCACCTCCCCACCCGGTCCCTCCTTCAATTCGAAGCGGTACTCGCGTTCCCCCACCCATTCGTACTGGAACATGATCTGATAGCACCCGCACTCTTCGTTTTCCGGATTCACCAGGCCATCGGTGCGCGCCGAGTCCGAACCCCAGACGGCAAAGTTCACGACCTTCCCCCACCGATCCCCATCGTCGGTCCTGAGGTGTCCGTCCGACTGGAATCCGGCGTATCCCCGCCCCACTTCCGTGGTCGAGTTCAGCAGATGGAACTGATAGGCGTAGTAGTGGAGCAGATCCTTCTCGCGGAGGCTCTCCGGCGGGTCGACCGCGGGAAGGAAGGTCCAGGCCAGACTCTCGTACGCGGTGTCCGGGAACCGGTAGTCGCTGTAGGTGTTGGCGGGGCCCCACCTGCCACGCTCCGGGTTGACGGAGAAGTGCGCCGCGATCTCGTGATCCCCGGCCAGCTGCATCTCGTAGACGGAATCGGTGGACAGGGTCGCACCGCCCTCGCTCCAACGGACGAAGTCGTACCCGGGGTTGCCCGTTCCCACGAGAACCGCCGTGAATACCTCGTCGAGCGGAAGCTCCCAGGACCCTCCGCCAGAGCGAATCCCCCCGTTCGTCGGTACCGACGGCATCTCCACCGACCGCACGGGCGGCGGCACAACCACGGAAATCCCGGACGCGGATTCCACTTCGCCCGCGGACGCGGTGACCGACGCGATTCCCACTCCGGCGGCCGAGATCAGGCCCGATTCGACGCCCGCGACCGTGGAGTCGGTCGTGCTCCAGGCGAAGGACACCCCGGGCATGGGGTGCCCATTGGCATCCCAGGCTTCCGCCGACGCCCGCACCGAACCTCGCCGGATCAGCTTGAACGCCTCGGGAACGACGAGAATGGCATCCACCTCCTGTGCCACGGTGACGCTCGCGGCTGCCGACGCCGCCCCGGCCGAAGCGGTCACGGCGGCACGTCCGTTGCGCGCGGCAGTCACCAGACCGGCCGCATTCACCGTTGCAACGGAGGTGTCGCGACTGGACCACATGATGGAGGCATCGGCAATGGCCCGCCCGTTCTGGTCCTGAACGGCGGCAGTCAGCCGCACGGTGTCGCCGAGGGAACGCAACGTCGCCGAGACCGGCAGGATCCTGACCGTGGCGGGCACGGGCGGCTCCGCGCACGCCCCCCACAGGCATGCGGCGGGAGCCGCGACCACGACCGCGACCACACTGCTCCTGCACGGATTCCAACTCATCCCGGGTATCCTGGCGTGCGCTGACAAACATGGGTGAATGCACCCGAGTTTCAGGCTACGTGCCCCCCGAGTCCGGATCAAGATCGAGCCGCATTCGCCATCGAGCCGCATTCGCGTTCCCGACCGGATTCGCAGGCAACCCGCCGGTATCTCCTTTTCCGTCCGCGTGGTAGGATCACTCGAGGAATCCGCTTCTCCCGGGGACACGCCCGCCACTCACACCAGCCGCCCGCGCGCCATGCCACCCACCGACGAGGATCCGGCCGCTGCCGTCCCGGCCGATCCGCTCGAGCCGCTCATGGCCGCCATCCGCCGCGGCTCGGAGTCCGCGCTGGCCCGGTTGATGGACCTGTGCTGGCCTGAACTGGTGCGCTACGCCGCGCGCCAGCTCGGCGAAGTCGAACCCGCGCGCGACCTGGCCCAGGAGGCCTTCATCCAGATCTGGGAGCGCAGGCGCGCCTGGAAGCCCCGGGGGTCCGCGCGCGCGTACCTGTACCGCATCGTGCGCAACCTCGTGATCGACGAAAAGCGCAAGCTGGCGGTGCGCCGGCGCTGGGTGGCGCACCACGAACTCTCACCACCCGCCCACCCGTCGACCCCCGCCGACGAACTGGACGCGGCGATTCTGGGGGAGGTCTTCGAAACCGCGGTTGCGTCGCTCCCGGACCGGCGCCGCGAGGTCTTCGAGCTGGTCTTCATGAGGGGTCTTTCGCACGGAGAGGCCGCGGGGGTGATGGGCATCTCGGCGCAGACGGTGGCCAACCAGATGAGTTCGGCGCTCCGGGCGGTCCGCAAGGCGGTGGCCGACGCGGGGGTGATGGACGGGTGAATGGTAGCTCAGGGCGGGGTGCTCGCTTACAGGGGTAGGCGCTCCGGCCGAAGAGGAGAACGCCGGACAGGATGGGAGACGAATGGACGAATTGCTGTTCCGTTACCTGCGCGGGCAGACGACGGAGGAAGAAAACAGGTCGGTCGACGCATGGCGGATCCGCTCCGCCGATGCGGACCGCGTCCTGACCGGCCTCGGCCACCTGATCGAGGCCGGGCGGGCGGCGGATCTGACGGTGGATCCCGGTGATCCGCCTGCGGCCGGGCGGGTGATCCGGAGGGCGGAGGCCCGCAGGTTCCGGTCCCCGGCACACCGGTCCCCGGGGAGCAACCGGTTCGTCCACTACGGCGGCTGGGCGGCGGCCGCGGCGGTCGCCGGCCTCGCCCTCTGGAACGCTCTCGCCGACTCTCACGCACGCGTGGTGAACGGCACCCCGGCCTCGCAGGAGTTCATCACGGCCTCGGGCGAGACGGCCATGGTGCGCCTGGAAGACGGCAGCGTGATCCGGCTCGGCCCCGGGAGCCGCCTCGCCACCGCCGTCGCTTCGGTCTCCCAGGACCAGTCACCGGGTTCGTTCACCCGCCAGGTCACTCTGCACGGGGAGGCTTTCTTCGCCATCGCGACGAACGAGGAGCAGCCGTTCCGGGTCACGACCGCGGCCGGCACGGCGAAGGTGCTGGGGACGCGCTTCCACCTGGCCGCGCAGGCCGGGGAGCTCGCCGTCGTCGTGGTGGAGGGCAGGGTCGCCCTGGACGGACCGGACCAGGGAGTGGAGGTGGGAGCGGGCCAGGCGACGCGGCTCGTGCGGGGCACCCCCGGGCCGGTTACAAGCGCGCCGCCGATCGAGGAGGTGGCGGGGTGGATGCGCGGCTTCCTCATCTTTCAGGACACGCCGCTGGACGCGGCGATGCACGAGGTCGGCGAGCACTACGGCATCGAGGTGGAGATCGGTGAGCCCGCCCTGCTCGAACGGACGCTGACGATGTGGTTCTCTTCGAAGTCGCTCGAGGAGGTGATGACCGTCGTGTGCGGCGTGATAGGCGCGAGTTGCAGTATCGGCGAGGGCGTGGTGCGGATCAGGGCCCGCGAGGAGGTGGAGTCGTGAGGTATCTTCTCCTGGCCGTCCTCCTCCTCCCGGCCACCCTCGCCGCACAGGATCCCGGGCAGGTCGCGCTGCTCCGAGGCCAGATCGGCGTGGAGCCCGAACGCGGCTCCCTCCTGGCCACCCCCGCCCGCCTCACGGTGAGCGGGCTGCCCCTCGCGGACGCCCTCTCCCGGCTCGCCGAACGCTCGCGCGTCCAGATCGCCTTCAGCCCCACCCTGCTGCCCGCCCGCCACCGGGTCGAATGCGCCTGCACGGCCCTCAGCACGGCCCGCGCCCTCGACCGGCTCCTGGCGGGCACCGGTCTGGGATACGTGGAGCTGGGGTCGCAGGTCGTCGTGGTGCCCCTGGCGAAACCCGGGATCCCCGTTGCGGACGGGGACATTCGAGGCCGGGGTCACGCCGCGGCAACCCTCTCCGGCGTCGTTCGAGACAGCGTCAGCCTGGAACCGGTCGCCTTCGCCCGGGTCACGGTGACGCCGCTCGGCAGCGAGACGGCGGCGGGGGCGGGGATCTCGGACCGGTTCGGCGCGTTCGTGGTGCCGGCGGTTCCGGATTCGGTGCCCGTGCGGGTCGACGCAGGCGCTCTCGGCTACGCCTGGGCCCGCACCTACCCCCTACTGCCTGCCAGCCCGTTGCGCGCGTTGCTCAGTCCCGCGCCGATCGGCCTCGAACGTCTGGACGTGGCCGGCGGCGAACGTCCCGGGGACCCGGTCTCCTCGTTCCGCGACGGCTTCGTCATCGACACGGTCCTTCTCCGGAGACTCCCGGCGATGCTCGAAACGGACGTGGGCCGCGCGACCGCGGTCGCGCCCTCCGCGTCGGCGCCCTCCGACTTCACCTCGCTCCCCTACATCCGGGGCGGCTCCAGCCACGGCACGCCCGTGCTGCTCGACGGCGTGCGGCTCTTCAACGCCTTTCACTTCGGGGGCTTCATCTCCGCGATCAACCCCGAGGTCGTGAAGCGCGCGACGGTGCTGGCCGGGCCGGGCGTGGAGGGACTCGCCATCGGGTCGCTGTCGGGCGCCATCGACATCGCGACCCGGGACGGCTCCCGCGACCGGCTGCGAACGGCCGGCTCCGTGGGTCTGGTCTCGTCCCGGTTCTCCGTGGAGGGACCGGTCGGCGGGAGCGCATCCTACCTGGTCGGCGCCCGGCGCACCCATCCCGGCGTCCTGCTCGAGCTTGTCACTCTGGGATTGGAGAAGACGAGTTGGCTCGGAGACCTGGACCGCACTCCCGACCCCGAAGACGTGCGTCCCTATTCCTTCGGCGATCTGTACGCCAAGGCCACCTTTGATCCGGGCGGGATCCGCCGGTTGTCGGTGAGCGGCTATGTGAACTCCGAATCGATGAACCACGCGGACAAACTCCCGAGAGGGCACAGAGAAGGGTACCGCGCAATGCTGGGCAGTACCGCCGTAACGCTGGGCAGTACCGTCTTCTCGGCCCGCTACCGCGACCGGCTCCCGGCGGGTGCGATCGTCGAAGCCACTCTGGGACACGGCCGCTTCACCAGCGATCTGCTCGACACGGAGATTCTCTGGATAGGATTCGCTTCAGAGCCGCCCGACACGACGCTGTTCGGCGACGGGTCGATGAGCGAGACGCGCGCCGACCTGCGGGCGACCTGGCACGCGGGCGGTGTCGCGATCCTCGCCGGGACGCAGGCAACACGGTTCCAGGGCCGCCACGTCTACCTCCACCGCCCCAACGTTCTGGGCAAACGTCGCTTTCTGGAGGGAATCAACGATGTCCTTCCACAGCTCGATCTGCGCGGTGACCGCTGGCGTCTGGCCGCCTACTCGAGCGTGGAGGCACCTCTGCGGAGCGGGTTCTCGACGCGGGCGGGCCTGCGGGTGGACCGCTTCCGGGGACTCGCGACCACGCTCGCCCCGTTCGCCGAGCTGAGCTACGGAGCCTCCTGGTGGAACGCACGCATCTCGGGATCCCGCTCGCACCAGGCGCTGGCCTCGTTGCGCGACGAGGAGACGCCCCTTGCGAGCCTGCTCGCATACGATCTCCTTCTTCCCGTCGGCGATGCACCGGTTCCGCGCAATACCGAGTTCTCGATCGGGTGGGAGGGTACGCGGGGGAGGCTGCGGGTCCGCCTGGACGCCTACACACGGATCCTGGACCACCTCAGGCTGCCGGACCCGGGAGCGAACCCGGGCACGGGCACCGTGCTCACGGATCCGTCGCTCTGGAAGCTGGCCACCGGGACCGCGCGCGGAATCGAGGCCGCGTGGAGCTGGACCGGGGACCGGGGACTTTCGGTCCTGGGCAGCTATCGCTGGGCCCGCGTGTCCCGGACCGTGGGTTCGCGCACCTACACGCCGCGCTTCCACCGAGACCACGAGTTCGAACTCGCATCATCCTACGGGCACGGTGCATCCTCCTGGTCCGCACGGGTTTCCCTCGCCTCGGGGCAACCGGAGACTCCGTGGCTGGTCATCGTCCGGGCCCCGGACGTACGCTTCAGCGAACGCTACGACAACGCCGTACTGCTCGCCGGCGAATACAACTCCGCGAGGCTCCCCTACTACGCCCGGGTCGATGTGGGGTGGCGCCGCGAGAGCGAGGTGTCGTGGTTCGGCGGCGGATCGGTGGTGCCGTACGTGACCGTGGCCAACCTCCTCAACCGGCGCAATGTGGTGGGCTGGCGGCCGGCGACATCGGATGCCGGTTGCTTCCAACTCTATTGTGACGCCCCGGCTATTGCCGACCGCAAGGCCTATCGGCGGCAGCTGCCGATCGTCCCCTTCATCGGCGTGGAGTTCCGGTTTTGAGCGCGCGCGGGAGATTGGGAGCAGCCGGCCCGGGGCATCGCCACTCCCGGGGTTCGCGCGGATTGGTCCGCGGGCTGCCGGCCGCGCTGGCCGTGGCGGGCCTCGCGGCGTGCGAGGAGGTCCGTCCGCCCGATCTGGACCCGGCGGTCGTGCTTTCGCTTCTGGTCGAGTCCGGACAGCGAACGGCCCGCATGCAAGCCGGACACCCCCACGCGGACGAAGCCCCGCGCGACATCAGCGCGACCCTGGAGGGACCGGGCTGGACCGCCGAGTTCGTGCCTACCGGGTCGCCGGAGAGGTGCGGATACCGGCCCTTCGGCAGTGCCTTCACCTGCTTCATCGCGTCGCTTCCGGAGGCCGCCGCACCGGGCAGGTATCGTCTCCGCGGAACAGCGCCCCCGGGTCCGTTCACCGGCGAGATGACGGTTCCGGCAATCCCGCTCATGGAGAAACCGGCGGATACCGTTCGGATCCCTTCGCCGGACACTTCGGGGTTCTTCCCCATTCCGCTTCGCTACCAGGTCGACTCGGGGACCGCCGCGCTGTTGGTCGACAGGGTGCGCGGCCGGCTCGATTCGCTGGGGACGGCGTTGGTGGAGGTCGGCGACACGCTCCACGAATGGTACGACGGAAGCCCCTACACCCTGGACGTGCGCGTTCGTGGGATCGGCCCCAACTTCACCGACTGGGTCAGGCACACGGGCGACAAGCTCGTGCTGCCCCCGTGGCCGAGCTTCGGGATCGAGGGCGAGGGCGTGTACGGGTACTTCGACGGCATCTCGGCTCCCGCGCCGTGGGTGCGCATAATCGTGGGCGAACCGTGACGCCGGCGCGGATACGAGGTCCCGGGCGCTCCGGCATCGACCGTGACCGGACGGCGAGCGCCGCCGTCACACTCCTTCTGTTGGCCCTCCTCCTCCCGGCCACCCTCGCCGCACAGGATCCCAGGCAGGTCGCGCTGCTCCGAGGCCAAGTCGGCGTCGACCCCGAACCCGGCTCCCTGCTCGCCACCCCCGCCCGCCTCGCGGTGAGCGGGCTGCCCCTCGCGGACGCCCTCTCGCGGCTCTCCGAGCGCTCACGCGTCCGGATCGCCTTCAGCCCCACCCTGCTGCCCGCCCCCCACCGGGTCGAATGCCCCTGCATGGCCCTCACAACAGCCCGCGCCCTCGACCGGCTCCTGGCGGGCACCGATCTGGGATACGTGGAGCTGGGGTCGCAGGTCGTCGTGGTGCCCCTGGCGGAGCCGAAGACTCCCGGCGGGGGTGGAAACGCCCGCGGCCCGGCCCACGCCGTGGCAACCCTCACCGGCGTCGTTCGAGACAGCGTCAGCCTCGAACCGGTCGCCTTCGCCCTGGTCGCGGTGACGCCGCTCGGCAGCCGGGAGGCCGCCACCGGAGTCTCGGACCGCTTCGGCGGGTTCGTGGTGCCGGGAGTCCCGGCCTCGGTGCAGGTGCGCGTCGACGCGGGCGCGTTCGGATACGCCTGGACTCGCACCTACGAAGCGCTGCCCACCACCCCGATCCGCGCCCTGCTCGGTCCCGCGCCGATCGGGCTCGAGGGTCTCGACGTGGTCGGCAGCGGCCGCCCCGGCGATCCGACGTCGTTGTCCCGGGACGCCTTCGTGATCGATACGGTCCTGCTCCGGAGTCTCCCGACGCTGCTGGAGACCGACATGCTGCGCGCGACCGGGGTCTCGCCCTCCGCGTCGGCGCCCTCCGACTACGCCTCGGTCCCCTTCGTCCGGGGCGGCACCAGCGATGGCACGCCGGTTCTGCTCGACGGGATGCGCCTCTTCAACGGCTTTCATATGGGGGGCCTCATCTCGGCGATCAGCCCCGAGGCCGTGAAGCGCACGACTCTGCTGGCGGGGTCGGGCGGGGACGGACTCGCCGTCGGGTCGCTGTCGGGCGCCATCGACATTGCAACCCGGGACGGTTCCCGCGATCGCAGGCGGGCGGCCGGTTCCCTGGGCCTCGCTTCATCCCGGTTCTCCGTGGAAGGGCCGATCGGCGAGCGCGCGTCGTATCTGGTCGGCGGCCGGCGCACCTGGCTCGACGGACTCGTCAAGGCGCTCGACATGGAAGAGTTTCTCCCCAACTCCTTCGGGGATTTGCACGCGAAGGTCACGACCGATCCTGGCGGAGTCCGCAGGTTGTCGGTGAGCAGCTACCTGAGCTGGGAATCGATAAGTTACGACGAACTCATCGAGGGCCGCGAGAACCGGGAGACGGCGCTGGCGTGGGGTAACGCGGCCTTGTCGGTTCACTACCGCGACCGGTTCGGCGCGAAGGGAATCCTCGACGCCAACCTGGGACACAGCCGGTTCAGGAGCGATCTGGCCTACGTGGAACAGTCCTTTGCGGCGGTGGACAACCGGGGTGCTATCTACAGGCCACCTCCCGACACGATGCTGTTCGGAGACGGCCTGATGAGCGAGACGCGCGCGGACGTGCGGGTCACCTGGCACGCGGCGGGCCGTACCATGATCACGGGGGGCGCACAGGCGACGCGGTTTCATGGCCGTCATGTCTACCACCTCGACGAACGTGTTGACGGGGGCAATGTCTCCGGAATCTCCGATTTCCTGGTGCCGCTGGCCCTGCGCGAGAGCCGGTGGCGGCTGGCCGCCCACTCCAGGGTGGACGTCCCGCTGAGGCGGGGGTTCTCGACGCGCGCGGGGTTGCGGGTGGACCACTTCGCGGGTCTCGCCACCACCCTCGCGCCGTTTGCCGAGCTGGGTTACGCGGGCTCCTGGTGGGACGCGCGCATCGCGGCATCCCGCTCCCACCAGGCGCTGGCCTCGTTGCGCAACGAGGAGGTTCGCCTTGCGAGGTTCGTCGCGTACGACCTGCTCCTCCCGGTTCCCGGGGGGCCGGTTCCCCGCAACACCGAGTTCTCGATCGGGTGGCAGGGCACGCGGGGCGGACTCCGGGTCCGCGTCGACGCCTACACCCGCTCTCTGGACCACCTGAGGCTGCCGGACCTGGGAGCCCGGCCGGACAGGGGCGGCGTGCTGGTGGATCCGTCGCTGTGGGAGATGGCGAGCGGCAGAGCGCACGGGGTCGAGGCGTCCTGGAGCTGGACGCGGGGGCGGGGGATCTCCGTTCTGGGGAGCTACCGCTGGGCCGGCGCGTCCCGCACCGTGGGTTCGCTGACCTACACGCCCAGCTTCCACCGGGATCACGAGTTCGAGCTGGGGTCGTCCTACCGGCGCGGCGCGTCTTCGTGGTCCGCCCGGGTGTGCCTGCGCTCGGGGCAGCCCGATACCCCATGGTACGCCAGCGTTACGGGTCCCCTGTACGGGGACGACCGCACCGGAACCGTTCTGGTCGGGGGCGAGTACAACTCGGCCAGGCTGCCGCACTACGCCAGGATCGACGTGGGATGGCGCCGCGAGAGCCAGGTGTCGTGGTTCGGGGGCGGGTCGGTCGTGGGGTACGTCTCGGTCGCCAACGTCCTCAATCGCCGGAACGTGGTTGGTGCGCGGCCGGACTACCGGACGGACAGCTGGGGTTCCCAATCGGCGAGGGCCGAAAAGGTCTATCGGCGGCAACTGCCGATCTTCCCGTTCATGGGCATGGAGTTCCGGTTTTGAAGGCGCGCGAACGAGCTGGACGGCCGGCCCGCGGGCTGCTCGCCGTGCTTGCGCCGGCCTTCCTGTCGGCCTGCGAAATCACCAGGCCGGCCGGCCTGGAGCAGGACGCCGTTTCGCTGACGCTTCTTCTGGTCGCCGGAATGCGGGAAGCCTTCATGCTGGCCGTCCATCCCCACCGCGAACGGGACGATGCCCCACCGGATATCAGCGCAAGTCTGGAGGGACCGGGATGGACGGCCCGGTTTTCCGACACGCGTGCGGGTGGTGTTTGCGAAGACTATCGGGGGATCGGCCCGGCAACGTGCCTGCGTGCATGGCTCTCGGAGCCCGTTCAGCCGGGGAGCAGGTACGTCCTCCGCGGCACGGCGCCTCCGGGTTCGTTCACCGGCGAAGCGGCGGTGCCCACCGCTCCGGTCGTGCCTGCGGACACCTTGCGGTTCCCCTTGCCGGACAGCGGGAGGGTGGTCCGCATACCGCTTCGCTACCGGGTCGACCCGCAGACCGGCACGGTGCTGGCGGATCTGGTCGTCACCCACTCCGGCCGCGGGTCCGGGTACTGGACGGAGCGCCTCGACGCCGGCGGGGTCGACACGCTCGAGATAAACCAGAGCGGAAAACCCATGAGCATCCGCCTGCGGCTTCAGGCGATCGGCTGGAACTACACCAACTTCCGTAAGCACGCGGGCGGCGGCCTCGTACCACCGCCGTGGCCGACCTTCGGGATCGACGGCGAAGGCGTGTACGGGTACTTCGACGGGGTGTCGCGCCATTCGCCGATCGTGCACATCCTCGTGGGTGAACCATAGTGTCCGCCCGGCCGCCCGACCTTCCACGACACCCCTCCGGCCGTGGCCGCGCGCGAGGTGGAGTCGTCAGGTATCTTCTCCTCACCCTCCTCTTTCTCTTCCCGGCTGGGCTCGCCGCCCAGGACCCCCGGCAGACCGTGCTGCTCAAGGGCCGGGTCGGCGTCGACCCGGCACCCGGTTCCCTCCTCGCCACCCCCGCCCGCCTCGCGGCGAGCGGGCTGCCCCTCTCCGAGGCCCTCGCCCGGCTCGCGGAGCGCTCCCGCGTCCTGATCGCCTTCAGCCCCACCCTGCTGCCCCGGGACCACCACGTCGACTGCGACTGCACGGCCCTCAACACGGCCCGCGCCCTAGACCGGCTCCTCGCCGGCACCGGCCTCGGCTACGTCGAACTGGGGTCGCAGGTGGTGGTGGTTCCCTTGGCGCCGCCGGACCCCCCGCCCCCCGGCGGGACGATCCGCAGCCGTATAAGAACCGAGGTCGCGGTCCTTCTCCAGGTCCAAGGACGTCCGGCGCACGTCCCAGGTTCGCGGCCGACTCCGCCGTGCGCCGGCCGGAACCGGGGTCAACGATTCCGGGACTCTCGTGCGTAGTGCATGCCGAGGACTTGATTCGGCGGGGTAGTCCCGGGACCTTCCCGGCAGGATGCCCCCAACGCCAAGAGAAAGGTGACCCAATGGACCACGTGACCTCCTGTCGCTCCTGCAACATCGAACCCGGACCCGGCACCCGGTGGTGCCCGCTCTGCCGTGGCCATCTCACCGAGCCCGCTCTCGGCCGCCTGGCTCCGCCGCTCAAGCGGCTCGGCGCGTACATTCTCGACATCCTGATCCCCGTCGGCGTGGGCGTGTTCATGCTCTCCTTCGCATTTGCGGGCAGCGTCGCCGCCGGGGGCCCTTCCGAACCCATCGGCAACACCGTGGCCATCCTGATCAGCTTCGGGATCCTCATCGCCTACGCCATCCTGGCCCTCGTTCTCTTCGCTCGGGGAACCACACCGGGCAAACACCTTCTCCACATGCGCGTCATCAAGGAGAATGGCGCCGCCGCCGGGTTTCTGACCATGCTGGGCCGCGAATGGATCGGAAAGTGGATTTCCGGAATGATCTTCTCGCTGGGGTACATCTGGATCCTCATCGACCGCGAGCACCAGGGCTGGCACGACAAGTTGCTGGCCACGTACGTGGTGGAGGCTTAGGCAGGCGCAGGCGCGGTCCCCCCTCGCCTCTACCGAACCCGGTCGAAGAAGACCCTCTCCCCCACACTGCGCAGCAGGTTGCGCGTAACGAGTCCCGTCTCCAGCACCCGGGCCACTGGCAGGCGGTCATAGCTCCAGCGCGCAGCATGCTTCAGCAGGAGTCTCGGATACGCGCGCCGAACAACCTCTCCGGGGTCGGGACCGCCCGCCTCGAGGTGGTCCGCCACGGCGTCGGCGGCGAGTCTGCCGTACCGATAGGCGTTGTGGATGCCCCCGGCCGTGAGCGGTGACACCATTCCGGCCGCATCTCCGATGAGCAGGACCCTGTCCGCGTGGAAGTTGCCGAGCAGGCCGCCGATCGGAATGACCCCACCCCGTTTCCCCAGCACCGGTCTCCCCGAAAACCCGAACAGCCCATCGATCCTCCGGACGAACTTCGCGAGGTCGGCGCGGTCCTTTCGGTGGACCGCCATTCCCACCTGGGTCGTCCGGACGCCCGGAACCACCCAGCCGATGTAGCCGCGCGCGCATTCCGGATCGATAAAGCAGTGCAGACAGTCGCCGGCGCCGGACAGAGGTTCGAACTCCCACTCCACACCCTTGAGAAACCGGTGGTTGCGGTCGAGCCCGACGCTCGCGGCAACCCTGGATCTCGCTCCGTCGGCTCCCACCAGATACCGGCAGCGCACCCCCGACCCTGCGAGGGACAGGTGGACCCCTTCCGGCGTGACGCCCTGATACTTCTCCCCGAAACGCACTTCGGCGCCCGCCCGCCGGGTCTCGTGCACCAGATGGCGCATCAGGCGCACGGTGTCCGTCGCCATGAAGAAGTAGCTCTCGCGCTCCAGCTCCACGAAGCGGTGGCTGGGCGTGTAGACCCTCACCCGGCTGATCTTCCGGACCAGGTGGGACGGAACCGCCCACTCCTCCCAGGCCTCCTTGACCAGTATCCCGGTTGTGTGAATGCGGTCGCCGGGTTCGGACTGGCGCTCCAGGACCACGACCGAGAGGCCTCGCCGTGCCGCCCGCCGGGCGCAGGCGAGTCCTGCGAAACCGGCACCCACCACGACCACATCGCACGGGCGGGCCCGCGCCCTCGGGTCAGGCAACGGGCGCCGCCCGCGATCCCGTGAAACCCGGCCCCGGATTCAGCACCCGCAGACGATCGCCGTCCCGGCCCGCGAGCCCTCGCCCGCCGTCGCGTAGCCGTCACGTTTCCACCAGTCGAGGCCACCCATGAGTTCACGAACCCGGAATCCCAGGACCAGAAGCTTGAGCGCCGTCTTCGTGGATGCGTTGCAACCGATTCCGTCGCAGTAGCAGACGTACAGTCCGGATCTGTCGAGCGACGCCGTGGTCTTCTCATCGATCTCCCGGTGCGGGAGGTTCACCGCACCTGGAATGTGCTCGCGGGCATACGCCGCGGCAGCGCGGCCATCGACCACCACCACCGGCTCGTTGCGATTCAACGCTTCGTAGAGGTCCCACGCATCGGTCTCGAAGGCCAGCTTGTTCCTGTAGTGATTCATCTGATCGGTGTTCACGGGGTGACGTAGTCCTCCTGAGGGTGATGGGAACCGGCCGGGATGGTCGCGCGGCGGACCTCCGGAGCCTTGGGGTCGATTGGCATCATGGGAACCAATCTATACCCCCCCGATACCCTTGTCGCTCGACTCGGACCGTTTGGCGCAGGGACGTTCCCGGTCATGCAGCGGAACTCGACGGAAAACGCGGCCGGAGAGGACGTAAAGCAGTTCCCTTGCGCCTCGATACCGTTATGTTCCACCTTGATGGTTTCGAACCGCCTTCTCTCCAAGTTGCGCGGTCCGAACGGCTTCCCCCCACTCGCAACCGCCGGGGCACTCCCGGTCAGGAGACCAAGATGAACATGACGCGCTCTAACGGACGGCTTGTACGCGGAACACTCCTCGCGTTCTCCCTGGTCCTGCTCGCCGGTTGCGGCGACGACCCGGTGGTGGAGGAGGACCCGAAACTCACCGGGGAGTGGACCGGCCAGGCGGAGTTGACCATTCCCGGTTTCGGTAGCGTACCGGTCATGGTTACCCTCGGGTTGTCCGAAAACGACGCGGGGATGGTGACCGGCACGATGACGTGGAACGCCGTGGGACAAACGGGCACCAGTCCGGTCACGGGGACCCACAAATACCCTGACGTGTCGCTGAACCTCAGCGTCACCCTGGCCGGGACTGAGGTGAAGGGCAAGTACGAGGGCAAGCTGACCACTGACGACCGCATGGAAGGCACCTTCAGCAGCGAGGACGGCTCGATTACAGGACCGCTGGCCCTGACACGCAAGGCCGCGACATAGCCGTACCCTGAACGTCACGCCGGCAGGCGGCCCCGCCTCCCTGGAAGACGAGCTTGGATTCGCCAGCGAAGGGCGGCGGTCCCGGCGTCCGCTACCAGCCTGACGAAAAGCCGCCGTGGCCGCTGGCGGCCGGGCTTGCGCTCCAGTACTGCATTCTCGCGCTCGGGGGCATCGTCCTCACGGTCGCGATCGTCATCCGCAGCGCGGAGAGGGGCGAGGTCTACCTCGCGTGGGCCGCCTTCGGAGCGCTGCTGGTAAGCGGGGTCGCAACCATCATCCAGGCCGCGCGGCTGGGCAGGCTGGGGGCGGGGTACGTGCTCACCATGGGCACATCGGGGGCGTTCATCGCGGTTTCGGTGGCCGCCCTGCAGCAGGGTGGTCCCATCCTGCTGGCGACGCTGGTGATCGCCTCGTCGCTCTTCCAGTTCCTCCTCGCGGGCCGTCTGTCGCTGCTCAGACGGATCCTCACGCCGACCGTGGCCGGCACCGTCATCATGCTGATCGCGGTGAACGTGATGCCGTTCCTCTTCGATTTCCTGGACAACGTGCCGGAGGCCGCGGACCCGCTGGCCGCGCCCGCGACCGTGCTTGTGACGCTGGGCGTCACGCTGGCGGTGATGCTGCGGTTCACGGGACCCGCGCGGCTGTGGGGGCCCCTGATCGGGATCGTGGCCGGGTGCTTGGCGGCGTGGTTCTTCGGCATCCTGGACGGCCACCCCGTCGCGCAGGCCATGTGGGTCGGAGTACCCGTTGCCGGCTCGCCCGGGATCGGCTTCGACTTCGGACCCGCCTTCTGGGGCCTGCTCCCGGCCTACACCTTCGTCACCCTGGTGGGGGCGATAGAGACGATCGGGGACGCGGTGGGAATCCAGCGCGTTTCGTGGCGCGACCCGCGCGCGACGGACTACCGGGCGGTGCAGGGGGCGGTGGCCGCCGACGGCCTGGGCAATCTCCTGTCGGGGCTCTTCGCCACCGTCCCCAACACCACCTACTCGAGCAGCGTCTCGATCGTCGAGATCACCGGGATCGCGGCGCGACGCGTCGGGGTGTGCATCGGGTTGATCTTCTGTGCTCTCGCCTTCCTGCCGAAGGTGACGCAACTGCTTCTCATCATCCCCGACCCCGTGATAGGCGCCTACGCCATGGTGATCATCGCGGTGCTGTTCATGCTCGGAACGAGAATCGTCCTGCAGGACGGCATGGACTACCGCAAGGCCACGATCGTCGGGTTCTCATTCTGGGTCGGAGTCGGCTTTCAGAGCGGCCAGATCTCGACCGAGGGACTCTCGCCCTTTCTACAGCAGATGCTCGCCAACGGAATGACGTCGGGCGGACTCACGGCGCTGCTGCTGACGGCGTTCGCGGAGCTCGCGGGGCGTCGGCGCGTCCGCATGCAGACCGCGCTCGGAGTGGAATCGCTGACGGCGATCCATCGGTTCCTCGAGGACTTCGCCGACCGCGAGGGGCTGGCCGGGGAAACGGCCGGCCGGCTCGCGCACGCCGCGGAGGAGACGCTGCTGCTCCTCGTCGGGGAGGCGGACCAGGACGGGCGCCCCGGCGAGCGAAGGCTCCGCCTGACCGCACGGACCAATGCCGGAGGCGTTGAACTGGAGTTTCTCGCGGCCGGGAGCGAGGGCAACATCGAGGACCGCCTGGCCGTAATCGGGGGGCATGTGGCGGAGGCGCCCGGAGAACACGAGTTCTCGCTGCGGCTGCTCCGGCACATCGCCACCTCGGTGCAGCACCACAAGTACGCGGACACCGACGTGGTGACCGTGCGGGTCGATCCGGTAACCCAGCCGGCGTAGCCGCCTCATGGCAACCCGTTCCGACCGCCACCGGGACCTTCGCTACCAGGCCGACGAAACCCCCAGCTACCCGGTTTCCCTGGGGCTTGCGTTCCAGTACGTCCTGCTCAACATAGCCGGGATCGTGATTACGGTGGCGATCGTCGTGCGGGCCGGCGGCGGCGGCGAGGCGTACCTGGCATGGGCGGCCTTCGCGGCGCTGGCCGTGTGCGGGATCTCGACCCTGCTCCAGGCGCGGCCGCTCGGGAGGATCGGCGCCGGGTACATCCTGCTCATGGGCACCTCCGGGGTCTTCATCGCCGTATCGGTGGCGGCGCTGCAGCTGGGCGGCGCCGGGCTGTTGGCCACGCTGATCGTCGCGTCGTCGCTCTTCCAGTTCCTGATCTCCTCGCGGCTCTCGCTGCTCCGGCGCATCATCACACCCACGGTAGCCGGCACCGTGATCATGCTGATCGCGGTGACGGTCATGCCCATCGGCTTCGACCTGAGCTTCCAGGTGCCGGAAGGAGCCGGACCGGCGGCCGCGCCGCTCACCGCGCTCGCGACGATGCTGATCACCATCGTGATCGTGCTGCGTGCGAAGGGTGCGCTGCGCCTCTGGGGGTCGGTGATCGGGGCCGTGGGGGGGTGCCTGGTCGCAGCCGGGTTCGGCACCTACGACATGGGAATCGTGGGCGACGCGCGCTGGTTCGGGGTGCCGGCGGGGGGGTGGCCGGGCTTCGACCTGAGCCTGAGTCCGGAGTTCTGGGCCATGCTCCCGGCCTTCATCTTCGTGACCCTCGTGGGCGCCATCGAGACGATCGGGGACGGCATGGCCATCCAGCGCGTCTCGTGGCGGGAGCGACGGGCCACCGACTTCCGCGCGGTGCAGGGGGCCGTGGCCGCCGACGGGGTCGGCAACCTGCTCTCCGGCCTCTTCGCGACGGTCCCGAACACCACCTACTCGAACAGCGTCTCGATCGTCGACATCACCGGGATCGCCGCGCGCCGGGTGGGGGTCTGCATCGGGCTGACCTTCATCGCGCTCGCCTTCTTTCCCAAGGCCACGGCGGTGCTGCTGGCCATACCCGACGCCGTCGTGGGCGCCTACATCATCGTCCTGATCGCGATTCTCTTCGTGCTGGGGGTGGAAATGGTCGCCCAGGACGGGATCGACTACCGGAAGGCCACGATCATAGGAGTCTCCTTCTGGGTCGGGGCGGGGTTTCAGAGCGGGCAGATTCCGTCGGAGTACTTCGGCAGTTGGGCCGGGCAGCTTCTGGAGAACGGAATGACCTCCGGCGGGTTGGTCGCGATCGTTCTCTCCGCCTTCATGGAGCTGTCGGGACCCAGGCGGCGCCGCATCGAGACCCGGCTGAATGTGGAGGCGCAGCCGAAGATCCAGGCGTTCCTGCAGGATTTCGCCGCGGGTGCGGGAATGGGAGAGGATATGGTCGGGCGCCTGGGGCTCGCGGCCGAGGAAACGCTGCTCGTCCTCCTCGACCAGAAGGATGACGACGACGCCCTCGGCCTGCGCCGTCTGCGCGTGACCGCCCGGAAGGACGGAGGCGGCGCCGAACTCGAGTTCCTGGCCGCCGCGGGCGAAGGCAACATCGAGGACCGCCTCGCGTTCGTGGGCGGGCGCGCGGCGGAGGTCCCGGTGGAGCACGACTTCTCATTGCGGCTACTGAGCCACATCGCAACATCCGTGCGGCACCAGAAGTACCACGATACCGACATCGTGAGCGTGCGCGTGGATCCGGTGGCGGCCAAGGCGTAGTCATCGAACGTCTCCCTCCGGCCCCGGCGCTGTTTCATTTCGCCTCCACTACGAAGTAGCGCCTCTTCCCGGTCCGGACAATGAGAAAGCGCCCTTCGATACAGTCCTCCACGCTCACCGCTCCCGACCATTCCGTCCTGCGACTCCCGTTCACGTACACCCCGCCCCCCTTCATCAGCCGCCGCGCCTCGTTGCGGGACCCGGCCATCCCGTGGTCGGCCATCAGCGCGGCCAGCTCGATCCCCTCCCCCTCCAGCGCCGACCTCGGCACCACCGCTGACGGCACGTCGGCAAGGATCTCCACGATGTCGTCGGCCCCCAGCCCCTCGAGGCTTCCCCCGAAGAGCACCCTCGACGCGCGCTCGGCGCCCCCCAGCCCCTCGTCCCCGTGGACCGCGCGGGTCATCTCCGCCGCCAGGCGCCTCTGCGCCTCGCGCCGGTGCGGCCGCTCCGCCACGGCGTGGGCGAGTTCGTCCACGGCGCGCCGGTCCAGCAGCGTGAACAGCTTGAGGTAGCGGATCACGTCGCCATCGCCGGTGTTCAGCCAGAACTGGTAGAAGCGGTAGGGCGAGGTGCGCCGGGGGTCCAGCCAGACCGTACCCTCCTCCGTCTTGCCGAACTTGACGCCGGCCGCCGACTCCACGAGCGGGAAGACCACGCCGTGACACCGGGGACCGCCCAGCCGGCGCACCAGGTCGATCCCGGCGGTGATGTTGCCCCACTGGTCCGAGCCCCCCATCTGCAGAGTACAGCCGTAGCGGCGGTTCAGCTCCCGGAAGTCGTAGGCCTGGAGCAGCTGGTAGCTGAACTCGGTGAACGAGATGCCCGACTCCTCGTCGGCGATTCGCCGGCGCACCGATTCCTTGCGCAGCATGGCGTTCACCGAAAAGTGCTTGCCAACGTCGCGCAGGAAGTCCACCAGCCCGAGTCCGTCGAGCCAGTCCAGGTTGTTCGCCACGCGGGCCGGGGCCGAGCGCGATTCGAAGTCCAGGAACGAAGCCAGCTGCGTGCGGATGCCCGCCGCGTTCTCCTCCGCCCGCTCCCGGTCGAGGAGGGCGCGCTCCGAGGCCTTGCCCGAGGGGTCGCCGATGAGCCCCGTGCCGCCGCCGACCAGCGCGATGGGGCAGTGCCCGGACCGCTGGAGGTGCACGAGTCCCATTATCGGGACGAGTGACCCCACGTGCAGAGACGAAGCCGTCGGATCGAAACCGATGTATCCGGTCACCCGGCCGGCCGCGAGCGCCGCCGCCGCGTGTTCGGTCGCGTCGGCGAGCAGGCCGCGCCAGCGGAGTTCCTCGATCATGTTTCGCTCCTCGCGCCGAGTCCGGGTCCCAGGCCCTCCCGCACGCGCGACCGCATCACCTTGCCGGTCCAGGTGCGGGGCATTTCGTCCACCACAACGGTGCGCGTGGGGCACCGGCCGCGTACCAGCCGGCCGCGGCAGTGGCGGTCCACCGCAGCCGGAGTGACCCTCCGCGGGTCGCCCTCGACCACCGCCGCCACCACCTCGCCCCATTCTTCATCGGGCAGTCCGAAGACCACCGCCTCGCGCACCCCCGGGAGAGTCTCGATCACCCGCTCGACCTCGGCGGGACTCACCTTCAGCCCCCCGCTCACAATCATCGCGTCCGCACGCCCTTCGATCCAGACCAGGCCGTCACGGTCGACGCGACCGAGGTCGCGGGTCGCGAACCAGCCCTCCGAATCGGTGGCCAGCGGTTCCGGGAGCGCGCCGGGGCCATGCACGACCATGGAGGCGAGGGTGGGTCCGCGAACGCAAAGCACCCCGGCCGGGTCGCGCCGGACCTCGACGCCGTGCAGGGGAGGTCCCGCCGTTCCGGGGTGTTCCCGGGCCAGGGCGGGAGGGGCCGTCGCGATCTGTGACGACGTCTCGGTCATGCCCCAGGTGGTGGCGACCGGCAGGCCGGCCGCCCAGGCCTCGTCCAGGAGAGCTCGCGACGCGGCGGCGCCGCCGACGAGAACACCGCGCAGGGTCGGCGGTACGCTCTCGCCCCCGAGCCGGCCGAGTATCCGTCTCAGCATGAGCGGAACCACCGCCAGATGGGTCACCTTCCCCCCCAGCACCGAGCGCACCACGGCGCCGGCGTCGAACGACGGCCAGAGCCGCACCGACGACCCGTTCATCACCGCGCGCACTATGAGCGCCAGTCCGCCGATGTGTCCCGGCGACAGGCAAAGCCCCCACCGGTCGGCGGCGGTCAGTCCCAGCCGCCGCCCAACGGCCGCGGCGGAGGCGGCTAGGGTATCGCGGGTGAATCCGATCGCCCTGGGTGCACCGGAGGATCCCGAGGTGAGGATGAGCGTTCCGACCTCCGGGAAGCCGGAGTAGCGGCGCTGCCGCCCCACACCCCCGGCGGCGGCGGCGATTCCGCCCTGGACCCCACGGGGAACCGATGACCCAGCGGATCCGGATGTCTTATGTAAAGTATAGTTGTCAATATGTAAATTAGACATCACAATTTGACGCGCTCTACGTACCTCCGAGGTCGTGAGCCTCTGGTGGAGGGGCACCGCCACGCACCCGCTCCTCCACAGTCCGAAGAGAGCGGCCACGGCATCCGCGCCGGGGGTCGCGCAGAGCGTCACCGCTTCGCCGGGCACGGCGCCGCGCGCGCGAAAGCGGTTCGCGAGCATCGCGGCACCGGCGTCCAGCCGGCCGTATGACCATCGCCCGCCGTCCCATGACAGCGCGGTGGCCGACGGCGTCTCCGAGGCTCGCGCCGCGAGGTCGTCGGCGGGCGTCGCCGGCCGGCCGGCCGGCACCTCCGCACGCCGGTGCTCCGGACGCCCAGGTGCGCCGGTCATGGTCCGCCGAGGGGTCCCACCGCTCCCAGGAGTGCGCCGGCCCCGAGCCCCACCCCGTAGAGCGCCACGCCCCGGGCCGTCATTCCGAGAGCGGGATTCAGGGCGCGCCGGTCGGTGAAACCCAGAACGCGTCGCGACGCCGCGGCGCAGGGCGCGAGGCCCGCAAGAGCCAGAAGGGTCCAGGGCGACCACCCCATCGATGCGACCCCGACGACGGGAACGGCCGCGGCCGCCGCCAGGGATGCGAAGTACTGCGCGACGGTGAAGCGGTCCCCGAACCGCACGGCCAGGGTCCGCTTCCCCGCGGCCGCGTCGGTCTCGCGGTCCCGCAGATTGTTCACCACCAGCATCGCCGTGCTGAAGGCGCCGAGTCCCGCACCCGCCAGGACCGCCCCCGCGGACCAGAACTGTGCCTGCACGTAGTAGGTGGCCGCGGTCGCGACCGGACCGAAGAAAACGAAGACGAAGACGTCGCCCAGGCCATGATACGAGAGCGGGTACGGCCCACCCGTGTAGCAGACTCCCATGAGCATCGACACCAACCCCACCACGATCACCGGCCACCCCGCGATCCAGGCGAGATAGACCCCGATCAGGGTGGCCAGTCCAAGCGCCGCCATCATGCCCCGGAACACCGCCTGCGGCGCCAGGATGCCGGCCTGGGTCACGCGCACCGGACCCAGCCGCTCCTCGGTGTCGCCCCCCTTGACGAAGTCGTAGTAGTCGTTCGCCAGGTTGGTCGCGATCTGGATGAAGAGGGCACCCGCGAGGGCGGCCAGCGCGGGCAGGGGGGCGAAGACCTCGTCCGCGGCCGCGAAGCCCGAGCCGGCCACGACCGGTGCCGCCGCCGCGGACAGCGTCCGTGGACGGGTCGCGAGGACCCAGGCGTGGAAGCTCGGGCCGGGAACCTCCCCGCGGGGCCCGGTCACCAGGGCAGCCACGGGTATTTCCGGAAGTCGGGCTTGCGCTTCTGCAGGTATGCGTCGCGCCCCTCCTGTCCCTGCTCGGTCATGTAGAAGAGCAGGGTGGCGTTGCCCGCCAGCTCCTGGAGCCCCGCCTGCCCGTCCACGTCGGCGTTCATCGCCGACTTGAGCAGACGGATCGCCAGCGGGCTGTGCTGGAGGATCCGCTGCGCCCAGCGAAACCCCTCCTCCTCCAGCTCCGCCACGGGGACGACCTTGTTCACCAATCCCATCCCGGCCGCCTCGTCAGCGTTGTACTGACGGCACAGATACCAGATCTCGCGCGCCTTCTTCTGCCCCACGATGCGTGCCAGGTACGACGACCCGAAGCCGCCGTCGAAGCTCCCCACCTTGGGACCGGTCTGCCCGAAGACGGCGTTGTCCGCGGCGATGGTCAGGTCGCAGACGACGTGCAGCACATGACCCCCGCCGATCGCGTAGCCGGCGACCAGCGCGATGACGGGCTTGGGCATCGTACGAATGAGTCTCTGCAGCACCAGGACGTTCAGGCGCGGCACGCCGTCGCCGCCCACGTAGCCCGCGTCACCGCGCACGCGCTGGTCCCCTCCCGAGCAGAAGGCGTACTTGCCGTCCCGTGCGGGTCCCTCGCCGGTGAGCAGCACGACGCCGACCGACGGATCCTCGTTGGCGTCGTTGAAGGCGTCGAGAAGCTCGAAGAGGGTCTCCGGGCGGAAGGCGTTGCGCACCTCCGGCCGATTGATCGCGACCCTGGCGACGCCGTCGCGTTTCCGGTAGGTGATGTCCTCGTACGACTTGACGGTCTGCCAACAGCTGGTGGCGCTCATGGTTCTTCCCGGTTGAGGATCTCGTGCGCCCGGCGGGCTACCCGCGCGCGTGTGCGTTCATGGCTCCGCCGATTCCGCTCGCGGTCGGTCCGGACCCGGACGATCTCCGTCCCGGCGCGCCCCACGCCGGCCGCGATCGCCTCCTCGAGCTCCGCCGGGGTCGACGCCTCCGTGAACGGCAGCCCGTAGAGCCTTGCCGCGTGGCGGAGGTCGAGCCCGTGCGGCGTCGCGAAGCAGGGCGTGAAGACCGGTTCGAAGTGGCGGATGGGAAGCATGTGAAAGATGCCCCCTCCGTCGTTGTCCACCAAGACGAAGACGACGTTCAGCTGCTTGTCGCGCGCGGCCAGGAGGCCGTTCATGTCGTGGTAGAAGGCGATGTCCCCAACCAGCCCGACCACGGGACCGGCGCCACCGCCGGCGCACCCCATCACCGTCGAGACGATGCCGTCGATGCCGCTGGCTCCGCGGTTGCCGAGCACCTGAATGTCCAGCGCCGCCGGCCGGCAGTACGAATCCACGTCCCGCACGGGCATCGAGGAGGACACGAACAGGGTCGCCCCGGGTGGGAGGGCACGGATGGTGGCCGCCGCATAGGCGCCCTCGTGGTCCGCGTCGGAGAGGTCCTTCTCGATGGCCGCCCAGGCCGCCGTTTCCATCTCCATCCAGTCGCTCATCCAGCGGCGGCGGTGCGGGGCAAGGGGGGGCGACGGCCTGTCCCCTTCGCCGGAACGACCGTCGCCGGCAAGCCGGTTCAGGACGGCGGCGGCGGACGCGCGCAGGTAGTGCGTTGCGAGGCGCTGGTGGTCCTTGCGGTGCGCCCCGTCGTCGATGACGACCTGGATGGACCGGTGCCAGGCCGCCAAAGCCCGTTCCAGCGTCCCCGACGTGGGGGTCCGCCCAACCCGTATGATCAGGTCGGGGCGAAGCCGCTCGAGCGCCTCGGGTAGGCGCAGAAAGTGGTCGTAGGCGCCCATGACCGGTGCCCCCTCCGCGCCGGCGAGGCCCTGGTCGAAGCGAGCGCCGGAGAGGGGATCGGCCAGCGTCGGCACACCCCTTCGGGCCGCGAGGCGGGTTGCCGCCGGCCCGTCCAGACCCGGATCGCCGGCGGGGCCGGCCACTAGGAGGGGACGGCGCGAGATGGCGAGGCGGTGGGCAACCAGCGTGTCCTGGTCGCGACCCCGCAGGCGTTTCCCCGGCCGGCGGCGCCATGTCCCGGGGGTGTCGCCGCCCCGCTCGATCGCTTCCGCCTCCGAAGCCAGGTCGGGGAGCGGGGAGTCGGCCGGATCCTCCAGTCCGAGCCCTTCCGGCGACTCCGGCTGCAACGGCTTTTCGAAGGGAACGTTGAGGTGGACGGGCCCACTCGGAGGACCGGCCGCCTGCCGGGCGGCCCGGCGTACTACTTCGACGACCGAGCGGGGGCCGTCCTTGTTCAGCTCGTCCACGGACGGCAACGGGAGGTCGGCGTCGAAGCGCACCCGCTCCCCGAAGATTCCCGGCTGCATGATCGTCTGGTTGGCGTCGGCGCCCCGCATCGCCGGTGGTCGGTCGGCGCTGACGACTATCAGAGGAACGTCGGATTGGTCCGCTTCGACGACCGCCGGCAGCAGGTTGGCCACGGCGGTTCCCGATGTCGTGACGATCGCGGCCGGACCGAGGTGGGCACGACCGTAGCCCAGGGCGAAGAAACCGGCGCAGCGCTCGTCCAAGTGCACCCGGATCCGCAGCCCGGGCGTGATCTGGGCGGCCAGAACCAGGGGCGCGCACCGCGAGCCGGGACCGATCTCCACCTCTTCCACACCGTATTCGGCCAGTGCCGAGAATATGGCTCGGGCCCACGCGAGGTTGAGTTCCCCGCCGTTCACCGGCCACTCACGCCGAGCCGATGGCGCTGCGGGGGGCGACCTCCGCTCGCACCATCGCCCGGAGCACCGCATCGAACTTGAGCTCCGTCTCTTCCCACTCGAGACCCGGGTCCGACCCCGGCACGATCCCCGCACCCGCGAAGAGGCGCCAGCCAACGCCCCGGGACACGGCCGAACGGAGAGCGGGCACGAAGATTCCCCTCCCGTCCGACGCGAGCCAGCCCACCGGCCCCGCATACCAACCCCGGTCGAAGGCTTCGTTCCCGGTCAGGATCGACAGGGCCACGTTGCGGGGCATGCCGCACACGGCCGGGGTGGGATGGAGGGACGCGACGATGTCCAGCAAGGTGACCCCGTCCGGAATCCCGGCGGCGATCTTGGTCTCCAGATGCTGGATCCGGGCCAGGGTGAGCACATGCGGCTCCACGTCCCTCCGGACGCTGCACCCGAGCGCGGTGAGCCGCGCCACCATGTCCTGGACCACGAAGTCGTGCTCCGCCCGGTCCTTTTCGCTGCTGAAGAGCCGGCGCGCCAACTGAGCGGTCTCCACCGAGTCCGCCCCCACCCCGACGCTCCCGGCCACCGCCGTCGCGCGCACCACGCCGTTCACCAGGGAGGCGATCGTCTCGGGCGCCGCCCCCACCACCGCCTCCCCGGCCACGGGTTCGAAGAGGAATACATGACTTCCGTGGCTCTCCTCCCAGAGGGAGAGGGCCAGGTCTAGGGGCGCCACCCGCATCGCCGGCGTTACATCCAGGGTCCGCGCCAGCACCACCTTCTGCGCCTCCCCGGCCCTGATCCTCCGCAAAGTCCGCCAGACCATGCGGCTCCAGGCCGCCCGGTCGCCACGCGGAGTCGTTCTCCCTCCCATGGCTTCGGGACTCCGCCGGCGTGCGACCCCCGGCGCTTCGATGGTGCATTCCTGCGCCAGCGCCTCCGCCCACCGGATCCATCGCTGCTCCGCTTCTTCCCTGCCCCGGCCGCGAACCAGCAGCGAGCACCTTCCCGCACGGGGGTCATGCTCCAGCTCGGCCGCGGGCAGCTGGAAACGCGCCGGTGGAAAACGAGACCACACCCGATCGCCGCGCGGCTGCGCGGAGAAGGCGAATCCTCCGAAGATTCGCGCCCGCCCTTCGCCCCCGATACGCGCAAACAACTTCGCCGCCCGGTTCTGCACGGAACCGAAGCGGCAGCGTCCCTCGCCGTGCTCCGGACCTCCGGTGCCGTCGCCCACCGTCAGTTCGTGCAGTGCACCCGCATGGGCCACCCAGCGATTCCCGGAGGCCCAGAGTCCGCGACCCCCGCCTTCCCCCAGCCGGAGGAAGGCGGCGGCCGAAACCGCGCCGATATCGCGCCGGATCTGATACAGGCGCAGCCGTTTCTTCTCCCGTGCGGGTCGCGCCAAAGTTGTGGGTGGTCTAGCGGCCCGTGGCAGAGGACCCCGCTGCATTCGGCCGGCGATGCATCCGGGCCAGGAGACTGCTAGCGCCCGACCGCGAAGCCGCGGTCCGCCCGTGACGGAACCCCGTCACGAGCCGTCGCGCCCTCCAGCGCGAAGTCCTCCCCGTCAGGGGGCGGACCGGTGATGCCGGTTACGCCGCAGTTCTGCAGGAGCGTCTGGGCATCGGCCTTGCCGGTCTCGGAAGGTGCCAGTACGTCCTCCCCCTCCTCCGGCCCATCGTTGGCGGTGAAGCCCGCAGAGGCGTCCTGGTCCGCAATGCGCGTGACCGTGACCCTGATGTTGGTCTCACCGGTCTGGGGATTGTCGTAGGCGGTTGCCGTCAACACATCGTGGTGGGTGTTGCCCGTGAAGAGCTGCAGGCCCAGCCCTGAGGTCTGCTTGCGTCCCTTCACCAGGATTCCCTCGGTCGCCTCTTCGATCGTGTAGCCCATCATGTTCAGCTGGGCCACCGCACACTTGTAGGCGGTCTCCATGCCCGGGGGCGCCACGCCGTAGTACTGGACGGGAGCGGAGGAGCAGGCAGCCGAAAGGACGGCGAGGAAGGCGGCGTGTTTTCTCATTTTCTTCACCCTGTCTTATCCTTCTCATCTGATGGTGGGTTATGGCCGGGCCACAGAAGCAACTTGGCCGCACCCCTCCCGCTCGTCAACCAACCGGAAGGGCCCGATGTTTGCTCCCAAGACCGCGTTACCATATGTTTACGGATGTCCGACACCCCCCTCCAACGTGACGTCTCTGTGGCCGTGGAAGAAGGCCTCGGGGATTCCGCACCTGTTACCCCGGGAGTAACGGAGCGTTCCGCCCAGCCATCCGCTCCGACTCCGTTTCAAACCCCGGCGGACCCCACCCCTTTAGCGGAGGCGAAGCGGCATGATCTCGGCAAACCCGAGTACTACCTAAACCGCGAGCTTACCTGGCTCAACTTCAACTTCCGGGTTCTGCACGAGGCCGAAGACCCGCGCACGCCGCTTCTGGAACGTCTGAAGTTCCTGGCGATCGTGGGATCGAACCTCGACGAGTTCTTCATGAAGCGCATCGGGGGGCTCAAGCAACAGGTGGAGGCGGGAATCACCGAGCGCACGGTGGACGGCCGCACGCCCGGCGAGCAGATCGAGCAGTGCTACACCGTCGTGCGGGAGCTGGAGGCGGGGCAGCGGAAGGCGGCGGCCGAAGTCCTGAAGGCCCTGGCCGGCGAGGGGATCCGGGTAGTGGACTGGAAGGAGCTGAACCGCGCGCACCGCAGGTGGCTCCGCAAACACTACGTGCGCAACATCTACCCCCTGGTCACCCCCCAGGCGACCGATCCGGCTCATCCCTTCCCGTTCATCTCCAACCTGTCGCTCAACCTGCTGGTCACCCTGCGCTACGAGAGCGACGAGCACACGTCGCTGGCAAGGGTCAAGGTACCGGTGGGCGCCGGCATCCCGCGCTTCGTACGGGTTGCGGAGTCGAGCGAGTGGGTGCCGCTGGAGAGCGTCATGGCCAACAACCTCGATCTGCTCTTCCCGGGCATGGAGATCCTGGCCTGCGAGATCTTCCGCGTCACCCGGAATGCCATCTACGATGTCGACGAGGACACGGCCGATGACCTTCTCGAACTCATCGAAGCCGGGTTGCGGAAACGTCACCTGGCCCCGATCGTGCGCCTGCAGGTGGAAGGGGGGTTCGACCTCGGACGCCGACACATGCTCGCCCACGAACTCGGCCTGAAGGAGAGCGACATTTTCGAGGGCGAGCGTCTGCTGGGGTATCGGGACCTGCTGGCGTTGCATGATCTGCCGCGCCCCGGTCTCAAGGACCCCGCGCACCACCCCTCGGAGCACCCGGAGCTGCTGACGAACCGGCCCATCTTCCACGTGATCCGGGAAGAAGGGCCGGTCCTGCTGCATCATCCCTACCAGGCTTTCGACACATCCGTGCTGCGTTTTCTGCGAGAAGCCTCGCACGACCCGAAGGTGCGGGCCATAAAGATGACCTTCTACCGGATGGCGCCGCGGAGCAGCATCATAGACCACCTCGTGCACGCCGCGCGCCAGGGGAAGCAGGTCGCGGTCGTGATCGAGCTGCAGGCCCGTTTCGACGAAGCGGCCAATATTCGTTGGGCGAACGCCCTCTCGGCCCACGGCATCCACGTGACCTACGGGGTACTGGGCCTGAAGACGCACTGCAAGCTCATCCTGGTGGTGCGCCAGGATCACGACGGGCTTCGCCGCTACGCGCACGTCGGCACCGGCAACTACCATGTGGGCACCGCCCGCCTCTACTGCGATCACGGGATCCTGACCTGCGATCCCGCGATCGGAGCGGACCTGACCGAACTCTTCAACTACCTGACCACCGGCTACCGCCCCAAGCGCAAGTACTGGAAGCTGCTCGTGGCGCCGAAACACCTGCGCGGCGCCATCCTGAAGCGTATCGAGCGCGAGATCGCGCTTCACTCCGGGAAGTCGCCGGGAAGGATCCAGTTCCAGATGAACGCCCTGGAGGACCCCGAGGTCACCCGGGCATTGTATATCGCCTCGGCGAAGGGCGTCTCGGTGGACCTCATCGTGCGGGACAGCTGCCGCATTCGTCCGGGAATTCCCGGGCTGTCCGAGAATATCCGCGTGGTGAGCATCGTGGGCCGGTTCCTGCAGCACTCCCGCATCTACTATTTCCGCAACGGCGGGGACGAGGAGTACTACATCGGCTCGGCGGACTGCATGGGTCGGAACCTGGGCGCCCGCGTCGAAGCGCTGGTGCCGGTGGAGGACGTGGCGCTCCGCGCCGAACTCAGACAGGTGCTGGACATCCAGCTTGCGGACCGCCGATGCGCCTGGGAGATGTCGGCGGACGGCAGCTACACGCAGCTGACCCCGCCGGCACACCGCGAAACCGGCACGTTCCAGTCCATGATCGCGTGGGCGCACGCGAGGGAATTCGAGGGCACCCGGCTGCGCAACCGGCGGGCTGTGGGGTTGCTCGAGCGCTGGAAGCGGGACTGACCGCCGGGCGCCAGGGCACCCGCAATCACGCCTTCCCGGCCAACACGCCCAGCTCGGCCAACGTCACCACCCGCCCCCTCTCCGCCCAGCGCGCCAGCGTTTCGGCTTCCGGTTCGAGTCCAAGCCCCCACGTCGCGTCCCGCACGGCCGTCACCGCGTAGCCGCGCGCCTGCAGCCCTTCGACGGCCTGGGTGACGCACACATCGCGCGCCACCCCGATCACCACGAACTCCGGCTCGCGGCCCAGCTCCTCTCGCAGCAAACGCACGAAGGCCTCGCAGGCGGGGTTGCCCTCGAACACGTTGAAGCGCGTCTTGCGCACGAAGACGGGGCGGCGCTCCGTCACGGCCCGGCGTGCCACGCGCGCGGCGTCCTCCGCGGAAGCATCGTGGGCCAGCACCACCGGGTCGACCGGGCGGATCTCCTCGATCACCTCGGCCCCCGCACGCTCTTCCGGGTCCGGCGACCTTCCCATGCAGTGCGGAGGATAGGTTTCGCGGGCCGGGTCCGGAGCGACCGGGTCGATCTCGGGGTCGTCGAGGCCGTGCCAGTCGCCCGTGTAGACGAGGACGTCACAATGCCTGCGCATCCACGCCGCGGCAGCCTCCAGCGCGGGAACCACCCTCACCGCTCCCGGGTCGGAATCGTCGCGGAGATCGCGCACGTACAGACGGCCCAGGGGACTCATGAAGTCCTCCTGCACGTCCACGATCCACCCCACGCGCGCGGGCCCGGCCACCGCCCGTCCTCCCGCCGGCCGTTCGCTCATTCCACCCGCTCCAGTCTCTCGTTCGGCCGGTGCCAGCGCCCGGCCTTTGCCCTCGGCTCACCCTCAACCAGTACCACGTCGGCCGTGTAGTCGAAGGATCCTCGCATCAGCGACGATCCCACTCCGTAGGAATCGACCGGTACTCCCGCCTCCTCGAAGGCCCGGATCTTCGCGGCGTCGAACCCGCCCGAAACCACGATGTGGACATGCCCGAATCCCCTGCCGTCCAGCGCATCCCGCACCTTGCGCACCAGCCGGGGATTCACGCCGCGCGGATCGAAGTCGCCCATCTCGCCCTCCACGGACCGGTCTACCATGGTGCCCGAGGTGTCGAGACGTACCCCCCACAGGCGCTCCCCGAGAGCGTTGGCCACCGCCAGCGACGTCTTCACGCTGTCATTGTCGAAATCCACGAGCGACACGATGTGCACGTCGTCGGCGAGCGAATCGGCCAGGGAAACCGTCGCGGCCACGGTGTCGCCTCCGAAGGCGGCAATCAGACCGTGCGGAACCGTGCCGATCCCGGACGAACCCCACCACGAGGCCTGCGCGTCGGTCGAAACCCCGATCGCGCCCGCCACGTGTGCCGCCCAGCCGTCACCGGTCTGCACCCTCCAGTGATCGTGCCGGGCGGGGAAGAACATGATCGGCTTGGGCCACGCGGCCTCGACGACGGCACGCGTATTGGTGGCGATGCGGGTGCGGCGCCCCAGCACCCCCGCGCAGAGCGTCTCCAGGTGGATGAAGGCCGGGTACGGCCCGGTGATGAGCATGACCGTTTCCCAAGGGCGGGCCCGGTCCCCGTCGCGCAGGGAGAGAACTTCGAGGTCGGCGAAGTCATAGCCCTCGGTGAGGCACACCTTCAGCATGCCGATGGCCTCGTCGGTACCCGCCACCACGGCGTCGCGCTTCTGGAAGACCTGCATGGTGACCGATGGACCGCGCCCGCACGCCAGCAGAAGGTCTCGCGCGCGCACGAAATACTTGTCCGAGTAGTAGCCGCTCCGCATCTTCCCGGCGGGGAATTCGAAGATGGCGGGGTCGAGCCGATCCGCGTGCCGTATGGGGGCGGGGGGTGCTGTTGTGGCGGCTGACGCCGCCGTGCCGGAAAGCAGGCGCACGACGACCGGTGCCTGTCAGGACCGGGCGGGGCACCACCCTCGGTCCCGCCGAGGGATTGGCGCCCCGCCCGGGTCCATCAGGCCCGGTCGCCGAGCGGCTGGGCTCCCGGGACCGCCGGAGCCGCTGCTAACGTTGTTGGGGCGTACAGTTGATGGGCCAGGTGTAGCTCTCCAACGGGTCGCTCTGCTCCCCGATCCAGCGGCCCTCCCACGGAACACTCTCATCTCCGCCCCAGAATGCGCCCGTGTTGTCGTAGAAGCGGAAGACGCGCACGAACATCGATCCCGTCACCATCACGCGCCGCAGGGTCCGCCGACAGATGTCGTCGGGCAGCAAACCCCACCACGTCAGGGCCGGCTTCCTCACGTCGTTGATGTCCTCCGACAGTTCGAGGAGGCCGTATTCCGTGTGGGTCTTCTCCCACACGTTGGTGATCCTCGATATGAAGTACCCCGCGAATTCTCTCTCGAGATTGAGCTCGAATCCGTGGATCGAGTCAACGGCCTCGTCGGTGATCCCCCAGCCGAGAGTGTCGCCGAACAGGTACAGGAGTGAGATCGGCATCACGGGCCTGTCCACATCGAGCCGATCGACGCATGCCCCCGGCGCAACGGCCAGGGCGAGGGCGAGTAGGTAGTAGCGTTTCCTCATGGTCCTTGCTCCTTGATGAGGTGGGTGTCAGCACCCCGGCGCGCCAGGGTGGTTGGGGACCTGGGGCTGCCGGCCCCCCGGTTCGATAGTAGGTCGGATCCAGCGGTTGCTCATGGTCAGGAAATAGGGGGTGGAGGATCGCGTTTGTCAACAATTAGGGGGTGTCGGGTCCGGGTTTGTCAACAGAGAGGGGGTGTGGACGGTGCTCTTTCGCCCTGAATGGCCTCCCTCGAGCACCTCCGGCGCCTGGATGCTCCCCCATTCCGGGACACGCCGACCCCCCTGCGGTCCTCCGCTTCTTCCTTGACGCCCGGCGCCCGCGGAGCCAGGATGAGCAGTCGCGGAGAGCCTTCACCTCCTGCCGGAGCAACTCCGCAAGACAGGCGGACCTCGTGGCGGATCACATCGACCTGCCGGGTCGCCTGTTCCACCTCGAGACGGAGGGATGACCGGATTCATGGCGTCGCGCAGCCGGGGCGGGAGCTGGCCCGGGCCCGCGAACTCGTCGCCGGCGCCACGAGGGCCGTGGCTCTGACAGGCGCGGGGATTTCGGCGGAGTCGGGCGTCCCGACCTTTCGCGACGCGGGCGGACTGTGGCACAACTACAGGCCGGAGGAACTGGCGACCGTCGGGGCCTTCGAACGCGATCCCCGGACGGTGTGGGAGTGGTACCGGTGGCGCCGCGGTTTCGTCGCCGATTGCGACCCCAACGAGGGACATCGCGCCCTCGCCCGCTTCTTCCTGGAACGCGGGGAGGCGGGAATCGTGACGCAGAATGTGGACGGGCTCCACACCCGGGCCGCCCGGGAGGAGGCGGGGGACGGGCCGCCCGACGCCGCGTTGCCGGTCGAGATCCACGGCGCAATCGCGCGCGACCGGTGCAACCGGTGCGGGCTCCGGGCGGAACCGGGTCCGGAGGAGGACTCCCTGCCGCGCTGTGAGGCGTGCGGGGGGATGCGGCGGCCGGATGTGGTGCTGTTCGGGGAAATGCTCGACCCCGAGTTGCTGGAGCGCGCGCAGTCCATGGCGGCACGCGCCGACCTCTGCCTGGTGATCGGGACCAGCGCGGTCGTGTACCCGGCGGCGGGGATCCCCATGACCACGCTGAGCGCGGGCGGGAGCATCATCGAGGTCAACACCGAGGCGACCGGGTTGACGGGGGTGGCCGCAGTGGCGTTGCGGGGAGAGGCCGGGGTGGTGCTGCCGCTGTTGCTGGAGCCGTGAGCATGTCGTTCGATGCCTGGGTGTGGGGAGGCCTGCTGATCGCGTGGGGGTCTGCCTGCGCGGGCGGCGGCACCATCGCAGCCCGGCAGGAGCGGGTCCTCCTGCTGTGGGGCGGTGTGGACGCCGGCGGTGTTCCCCACCTGGACCCCGCGTTCGTTCTCGAGGGTTCGCCGCACGTTCCCCGGGCGGATGGCCCGCACCGGATCGCCGGACGCGACGTGCAAGGCGCCGAACTGTTCTCGCTGAGATTCGAGATGCCCGTGGTGGCCGACGGCGACGGAAGCTCCTCCTTCGTCTTCTCCCTTCCGGCGCGGGAGGAGTGGGCGGACCGGCTGGCGAGCATCACCCTGTCAGGACCGGGCGGGTCGTTCACACTGGACCGGGGCAGCGATCATCCGATGGCGATTCTGCGCAGCACCGAGACGGGACAGATCCGGCGCTTCGTGCGCGACCTGCCCCCAGGGCCCGCGGCGCGGGAGACCGCCGAACGACTGGCGGCCGAGACCGGCTTCGAGCTTGTCTTCAGCCGCGGGATCCCGGATCCGGCGGATTGGCGGCGATAGCGGACGACGAAGGCGGTCTCGACTGACCATCCCGTACTCTGTATCTTCAGAACCCGTAGCCCCCCGCACCAGGAGAGATCTCGCCGATGAAAGCAAAGACTGCTCGCGTCACCCCGGTCATTGTCCTGGCCTGCCTGGCGCCGGGGGCATGCGACGACCCGTTGACGACGGCCCAGGTCTCCCGGATCGAGGTGGTTTCCGGCGATCGGCAACGCGCCGTCCAGGGGCTCTCGCTCGAGGAGCCCGTCGTCGTGCGTGTCCTGGACGTGGATGGCCTGCCCATCCCGAACTTCGAGGTCTCCTTCACGCCACCACGGGGCCACGGCCAGCTCGACTCGGCTTCGGCCACCAACGGGAATGGCGAGGCCAGCGCCTTCTGGAAGCTGGGTTCAACCCCCGGCGACCAGACCCTCGGAATCTCCGCGGGCGATGCCGACACCCTTGTCAGCGCGGTGGCGCTTGATCTCGAAGCCGAGCTGGATACGCTCTTCACCCCTCCTTCGCAGGCGGAGATCGACGAGAACACCGCCGACTGGGCCGCACGCGACTTTTCCGCGGCGGACATTCGGGTCGAGCTCTCCGAAGAGCTGTCGCTGGGAGAAACACCCACCGATCTGAGAATCGTTTCGCATGTGGTGGCGGGAGTGCGACACTACGGGGCGATTGTGGTGCCCCAGGGAGCCTCCGAGGAGAGCCTCCATGTCTTGACCTACCTGCACGGCGGCGACGGAGGCACCTCGCTGGGAGACCTTCAGTTCGTCGGCGACGCGCTCGGCGAGCTGCGGGACAGCTTCGTGTACGTGGTTCCGTCCTTTCGTGCGGAGCCGTTGCGGCACGGGGGACGGACATGGATGTCCGAAGGCCCCCCCAGCCTCTGGGACTACGATGTGGACGACGCGATGGCGCTGGTGAGCGTCGCCTTCGAAACGACGCCCGAGGCCGAGCCCGGCAGCTACAGCATCGTCGGAGGCAGCCGGGGGGCCGGGGTAGCTCTGCTCGCCGGAGCCCGTGACGAGCGCGTCGAGAGAATCGTCGCCTTCTTCGGCCCAACCGACTTCTTCGATGAATGGGTGCGTGAAATCGTGCGCGAGGCGGCGTTGCGCATGCCCCGCGAACTTACCGGTGTCGCCCACCTCGATTCGACGGTAGTCCAGCCCTTCATCCGGGGAGAGTTGAGCCGCGCCGATGCGCGCCTGGAACTGGTGCGCCGCACATCGGTCCTGTACGCGGCCGACCTGCCGTCGGTCCAGCTGCACCACGGCACGCTGGACCAGGTCGTCTCCGTGTCGCAGGCCGAGTCGCTGATCAGGGCGATGGAGGAACTGGGGCGCGGACCGCCAGACTTCGAGGCGTACATCTACGAGGACGGCGGCCATGACTTCGTGACGCTGCAGAAGGCCGTCGAGCGCGCCATCGAGTTCATTTCGCGGGTGCTCGGGGGGTAGGTTCGGCTTCTACCGCGGCCCCCGCACCCGTACCGTCACGAGGTCGTTGGCCCCGTACCGGCGGTGCCGCACCGAAGACGCGTAGTGCCCGAGCAGGCGAAGCGACATTTCCCGGGCGTCCGCGGGCGGTGCGTTCTCGCGGATGAGGGCCATCTGCTCTTCAAGGTTCGTTCCCTGCGGCACGGCCAGGAACTCGATCACCGCATCGTTCCCGTCGCTGCGCGCGGCCACCCGGAGTCTGCGCAGACCCCCCTCGTCGCCGCCTCGTTCGACGAGGCTCATCAGCGTTTCCTCACCGGCGGCACGCAGGCGCTCGGCCGCTTCTTCGCTCCACTTCATGCGCGTCGCGAATTCGTGCAGGAACTCCGAGAGCACCCGCCGGACACCCGCGTCCAGCGACATCTCGATGTTCCCGCGCCGAGGCCACCACTTTCCCGGAACCACGGACCCCGTCCCCCTACCGTGACCCTTTGACGCGCACCGTCAGCAGATCGATCGCGTGGTATTGGCGATGGCTCACCGACGATGCGTAGTGGCGCAGAAGGCGCAGCGACAGCTCCCGGCCGGTCACGGGGGTGTCCCGGTCGCGAATGAGTCCCATCTGCTCCTCGAGGTTCGTCCCCTGGGGCGCGGCGATGAACTCCATCTCGGCAGCGTCACCGTCACGCCGAACGGCAACCCGCAACTGCCGGCTGCCGGCATCCGCCAGCCCCTCGTCCTGGCGGACAAGGCTCATGAACGCTTCCTCCGCCGCGGAACAGAGCCGGTCCGTCGACTGGGCGCTCCACCTCAGCCGGCCCGCGAATTCCCGCAGGAAGGCATCGAGCCGGGGACGCACGCCGGCTTCGAGTTCCATGTCGATGTTCTGCCGACCCGATCTCCACTTGCCCCAGCCGAAGAAGAGGGTCACGAGGACGTACAGCAGGACTACGAGTACTCCGATGCCGATCGCGAGCCAGACCAGGCCGAGGTTTCCGGAAGTGCCGCCGTCCTGGACCAGAAAACGGCCCGCGACGCTGGAGTCGTAGATGGCAGGGCTCCCGGTTCGGATCCGGCACTGTGGCGCGCGGCACCGGCCCGACATGGGCCGACAGGGTGATGCGGATCGCGTGAAGAGGATCGGTAGGGCGCCATTCTACACAGGGGCGTGGCGGCGGACAAGGGTTTGGACGAGGTCGGTTTGGACGGGGTCGGTGGGCGGTCGGCGCCGAACCCCACACGACGGGGTCCGCCTCGGCGCGGTCAGCGCAGCAACTCCTCCAGGCGGATGCGCTCACCGGTGCGGTCGTCGCGGTACTTGACGATGACAGGCGCCTGCAACGACAGCTTCCACTCGCGGCCGATCCCGGTGCCGATGGGCCGCGACCCGGGGACGACGACCGACCCCCCGGGAATCACCAGGGGCAGGTCTCCATCCGCCCGCAGCACCTCTCCCCGCACGATGTCGAACACGGGGGTCGAGCGGGTGAGGATGACGCCCGCGCCCAGCACGGCCCCCCGCTTGACGATCGCGCCCTCGTAGACGCCGCAGTTGCCGCCGACGAGCGCCTCGTCCTCGACGATCACGGGCAGCGCCCCGACCGGCTCGAGGACGCCGCCGATCTGCGCCGCCGCGCTGATGTGGCAGCGCCGGCCGACCTGGGCGCAGCTCCCCACCAGGGCGTGCGAGTCGATCATGGTGCCGTCGCCGACCCACGCGCCGACGTTGACGTACATGGGGGGCATGCAGGTGACGCCGCGCCCCAGGTACGCGCCCTCGCGCACGGCCGATCCGCCCGGCACCACGCGCGTGCCGCCGCCCGGGGGGGAGGCCTTCGGGGGGAAGGTGGACTTGTCGGCGAAGTGGAGGAGGCCCTCGCCGAGGTCGTAACGGGCCAGGCTGCCGAGGCGGAATCCCAGCAGGATCCCGCGCTTGACCCATGCGTTGACCCGCCATCCGTGCTCGGCGGCGGGGTCGGGCTGGGCGGCGCGGATCTCACCCCGGCCCAGCAGGTCGCGGAACTCGGCGAAGAGGTCGTGGTCGCCGTCCCGGGGGGCCGGGCGCGCGAAGGCTTCGTCGATGCGCCGGGCGATCATTGCGTGCCGGCACCGACAGCCCGCGGACAAGTCCTCCACGGCGTTGGAGCGGGTTGGTCCACGCGCTTCTATCCCACCAGCCCGAGCGTTCGCAACAGCTTCCTCATGCGGCGCCGGTTCCCGGAGCTCACCGCCGTCAGCGGAAGGCGGTAGCGGGCCTCCAGCAAAGCCATTTCGGCCATGGAGTACTTGACCGGACCCGGGTTGGTTTCCCAGAAGTTGGCGTCCATCAGGGTCAGCCACCGGTTGTGGACCCGGCGCGCGCCCGCGAAGTCCCCGGCCAGGCACAGGTCGCAGAGTTCCGCCATCGGCCCCGGTATCTGGTTCGACACCACCGAGATCACACCGTGCGCCCCCAGCGCCATCGCCGGCAGCACCGCGGCGTCGTCGCCCGAGAGGACCGCGAAGTCCTCGGGAACCGCCTGGAGCACATGGCCCATCTGCATGATGTCGCCGGCGGCCTCCTTGACGGCGGCCACGCCGGGAATCGAGGCCAGCCGCGCCAGGGTCTCGGGCGCCACGTTGACGCCGGTGCGGCTCGGCACGTTGTACACGACGAGGGGCAGGTCGGTGGCGTCCGCGACCGCCGCGTAGTGGAGGAAGAGGCCGTCCGGGGTCGGCTTGTTGTAGTAGGGGGTGACGACCAGCAGCCCCGCGGCGCCGGTGCCTTCCAGCTCCCTCGCCAGCGCGCCCACCCGGGCGGTGTCGTTGCCGCCACAGCCCGCGATCACCGGAACCCGGCCGGCGGCCGCCTCCACGACGAGTTTCGCCACCCGCACCTTCTCCCGGCTTGTCAGGGTGACGCTCTCGCCCGTGGTTCCGCACGGCACCAGGAAGTGGACCCCGGCCTCGACCTGGCGGTGTACCAGGGCCCGTATGCGCGGCTCGTCCAGCGAACCGTCGGCGAGGAAGGGCGTGACCAGTGCCGTTCCGCATCCGTGTAGCCAGGGTGCCTCCCGGTGGGCGCGACCGCTTCCGGTGTTCATGGGCTGTCTCCTTTGCCGGGGCTGTTTCCCGTCGCTTTGCCGCCGCCTGACACCACCTGCTGCCAGCATTCGCTGAAATCGTACACGCCCGGACGCCCGTGAATCCAGTGCGCGGCCGCGAGCGCGCCCCGGGCGAATCCGGTCCGCGACCGCGCCGTGTGGCGAATCGCCATGGTGTCGTCCGCCGAGTCCCACTGGAGTTCGTGTATGCCGGGAACGTGGCCGGTCCGCTGGCTGGTGACGTCGATCTCGCCCCTCCATCCCGCGGCGCGAACCTTCTCGATGAGCCGGAGCGCGGTCCCCGACGGGGCGTCGCGCTTGCCCCGGTGGTGGGACTCGAAGGTGGCCAGGTCGTAGCCTTCGCACCCGGCCATGGTCCGGGCCGCGGCCGCGGCGATGCGGTAGAAGGCGTTGACGCCCACCGAGAAGTTCGCGCCGTGGACGAGGCCGATGCCGCTTTCGCGCGCGCGCTTGAGGAGCTCTGCCCGCCGTTCGTCCCACCCGGTCGTGCCGATCACCGTGTCGACGCCGAGGCCGCACAGCCGTTCCAGGCCGCCGGACATGACCGCATCCGCCGTCGAGAAGTCGATGGCCACATCGATGCCCTGCAGGGCCTCGGGGGTCAGCCCGGTGCCGCCGGGGTTGTTCGACCCGTCCAGGCACAGCACCGTGACCGCGGCGTGCTCGGGCGCCAGCCGTTCGATGAGGCGTCCCATCCGGCCGTGGCCCAGCAGGGCGATGCGGAGTGGGGGCCGGGCGGGTGGGTCAGTCGACATGCGCGGGAGCCGGATCCGCTGCGCCCGAGACGAAGTCGCCCTCAAGCCACCCTCCTGTGCGCAACAGCTCCGCGTTCAGCACCGACGCCCCCGCCGCACCCCGGATCGTGTTGTGTCCGAGGGCCACGAACTTCACCCCCAGGACGGGACACTCGCGCACGCGTCCCACCGTGACGGCCATGCCCCGTCCCGCCATTGCGTCGCGGCGCGGCTGGGGACGGTCCACACCCTCCGTCACCCGGACGGGCCGCTGCGGCGCGGTCGGAAACGCCAGCTCCTGGGGATGCCCCCTGAACCCCGCCATCGCTTCGCGCACCTCGGCCGGAGACGGCCGCGCCTCCAGCTCCACCGAAGCACAAACCAGGTGGCCGTCCACCGTGGCGACCCGGTTGCAGTGCGCGCTGACCGTCACGGCTGCCGGTTCAACCGGTTCTCCCCACTCCCGCATCGTCCCCATCACCTTGCAGGTCTCGGCCGCGATCTTGTCCTCTTCGCCGTCGATGAAGGGGATCGCGTTGCCGAGCATGTCCATGGCCGGGACACCCGGGTAGCCCGCGCCGCTCACCGCCTGCAGCGTGGTGACCATGACGCGCCGTATGCCGAAAGGGCGGAGGGGGGCCAGCGCGAGCGCCAGCGTGATCGTCGAGCAGTTGGGGTTGGTGACGATCGCGCCGGGCCAGCCGCGCTCCCGGCGCTGGTGCCCGACCAGGGCGATGTGTTCGGGGTTCACCTCCGGGATGACGAGGGGGACGTCCGGGTCGAGGCGGTGGTTGCGCGAATTCGAGAGCACGAAGTGGCCGGCGCGGGCGAAGGCGCGTTCGATGCCACCCGCAACCGAGGCGTCCATGGCCGAGAAGACCAGCCGGGGGCATTCGGCATCGGGAGCCGCCGGGCGCACGGGCAACCCCGCGACACCCGCCGGCATGGGGCGATCCTGCACCCAGCGGGCGGCGTGCGCGTAGTGCAGGCCGGCACTGCGCTCGCTTGCGCCCAGCCAGGCGAGCCGGAACCAGGGGTGACCCTCCAGGTACAGTGCGAACTGCTGGCCCACCATTCCGGTGGCGCCGAGCAGGCCCACAGGGTGTTGGAAATCGCGGCTCATCCGCCGGGCGGGGGAGTCTGCGGCACCGCCGGGGCCGACCACCGGTGGGGTGGCCGTGCGGAGAACGACCAGCGTGAGCGGACTGGCTTCGCGGATCCGGTCATATGGTATCGGCTCCTCCCGGGCCGACGGTCCGAGTCAACCCCGACACTGCGTCGGGGCTGGCGTGCTCCTGCTCCACCATCGCGGGCAGCGGCGGTGGCGAATTCAGTTCGGAAACTGTGGAGGATTCACCATGCGGACAACGTCCGGCACCTTCGACCGGGCACTCCCCGCGCGCACGATCCCGCGTGGCATTCCTGCCCACCCGCGCGTAGGGGGGCGTCACCAGGTTCAGGCGAAGTCGGCGCGCCACAGGTGGACCACGCGGTCCTCGAACCGACGCTGGCGTGCGTCAAGGCGTGCCGGAGTCCAGTCTTCCGGAGCCATTTCCAAGACCGCCCTGGTCAGAGAATACCGGCTCCTGGCGTACGCCTGTGCCTTGTCGGCGTAGCCGGCGTTGGCCACTTCGCGATTCAGGCCGGCTTCCAGCAGTGTGAGATTGCCGATCCGGTTCACGACGGCATCCTGGCTACCGGGAGGAAAATCATCCTCCCAGGCCGCCCCGGGGTTTTCCGGCAGGATGTGTTCAATGGTCCCCGGATCGGTTTCGGGATCACACGGTTTCCCCGATCGATCCTCTTCCAATCGCGCCAGTATGTACTTCACCAGACGTTTGCGGGGGCCCCGCGTCGGTATGGAAAGGAAGGTGAAGTCGGTCGCGGTTCGCTCATCGGAAACGTAGATTCCCTGAAGTACCTCGAAGAGTTCTCCCGGACCCTGGACTGCTCCGTCCTTCACGGCCTTGCTCGCCCGGTGGTAGGCGGACTCGAGATCGTTCGGATTCTGCCGACTCACGACCGTATACCTGAAAGCCAGCGTGCAGACGAGTTTCGACGTCCGAACGAAATCGCGTTCCGGCCACTCCTCCCACACAACAAACAGCAACGGCATCATCTGCGTGACACGAAAGACATTCAGTTCGGTGACGTATCGACGGGCATCGCGGATCTCCACCCAATAGCCGTGTGCGGGGTCTTTCACCGCGGCGAATACCTCAGCCCTCGATTCGAGCACCGTCAACAGGTCGTACACATCCCGGGGGGACCGATAGCGGTCGCGCACCAGCTTGAACAAACGTCGGCTGCGGACCTTTGGTTCTTCACAGAGCATGTGGTAGCGAAGCAGTTCCGGCACGTTCTGCTGACCGACGGTCGCCGCGATTCGCTGCCAGCGGCGGAGCATCGACGGACGGTCTGAGCTGGAAGCCTTCGCAAAGAGGTAGTTCTTCAGAAGATCCGTGGTCGTAAGCTCGAGACCCCGGGCGTTCAGGGTCTCGAACACCGTGTACGCGTTGAGCGCATGGAGTGTCGTTCTGGCCAATTGCTCGCCCGCCGAATTGGGAGTGGATTCCACGGCCCCGGAGCCCCACGGGCGGATCTCAAGGGAGCCGTTTTCCTTCCCAAGCTACCCCGGCCCTCGAAATCCGCCAAGGTTCTCGGCCTCACTCCGACTTCCCCGCGACACTGGACAGAAAAGCCGCCCGTATTCACACTATCGGACACGGGGTGCGCGGCGGTTCGGCCCGCCTCCGGTCACGTCACCTCCCCACCACCACCCGGAAGACCATGCCGACATCCAACACGATCCACGACCTTCTCGGCACCGAAGCCGAGGACCTGTTCACCTATCGCGCCACGGGATTCCCCCAGGAGCAGCTCCATCTTCCGGGACCCGACTTCGTGGACCGGGTCGTCGCGGGCACCGACAGGAATCCCCAGGTGCTGCGCAGCATGCAGCAGATCCTGGGCCACGGGCGCCTTTCCGGCACCGGCTACGTCTCCATCCTGCCGGTCGACCAGGGGATCGAGCACTCGGCGGGGGCGTCGTTCGCGCCCAACCCGGTGTACTTCGATCCGGGGAACATCGTCGAGCTGGCGCTGGAGGGCGGCTGCAACGCGGTCGCGTCCACCCTCGGCGTCCTGGGGTCGGTGTCGCGCCGGTACGCGCACCGGATCCCCTTCCTGGTGAAGCTCAACCACAACGAGCTGCTCACCTATCCGAACCGTTACGACCAGGTGATGTTCGCGAGCGTGCAGCAGGCGTGGGAGCTGGGGGCGGTGGCGGTGGGCGCGACGGTCTACTTCGGGTCGGACCAGGGGATGCGCCAGCTCCAAGAGGCGTCCGAAGCCTTCCAGATGGCGCACGAGCTGGGCATGGTGACCGTGCTGTGGTGCTACCTGCGCCAGGCCGCCTTCAACACCGGCGGGAAGAACTACCACGCGTCAGCCGATCTGACCGGGCAGGCCAACCACCTGGGGGTCACGATCGAGGCCGACATCGTGAAGCAGAAGCAGGCCGAGCTGGACGGCGGCTACCGTGCGGTGGGGTTCGGCCGCACACACGACGGGGTCTACTCCGACCTGGTTCCGGGTGCGCATCCGATCGAGATGACCCGCTACCAGGTCGCGAACTGCTACATGGGACGCGTCGGGCTGATCAACTCGGGCGGCTCCAGCGGAGACAACGACTTCGCGCAGGCGGCGCGCACGGCGGTGATCAACAAGCGGGCCGGGGGGATGGGGCTGATCTCGGGGCGCAAGGCGTTCCAGCGCCCCATGGCGGAGGGGGTGAAGCTGCTGAACCTGATCCAGGACGTGTTCCTGGATGAATCGATCGAGGTGGCGTAGCAGTCCGTGGATAAGGCCACCCGAGCACCGAGAGCGGCGAGGCGCGGGCCGGCAAGGCGCGACGAAAATAGCGGCGCTATTCGCCCGAGGAGCAACGCAGAGCGCAGCCTTGGAGTGGCAAAAGTAGAGCAGACATTACATAGTGTAATGTATACTTTACAGCGTGGACCGGTGAAGCGAAGCGGCCAGCGCGGATGCATCGCCGTTCGAATGCACCGGGGGGCCGTTCGCGATAGTGTTCCCCTCCCTGGAGGCCGGCGGTAACGCAGAGCGCTGTCAGCCACAGCACCCGCGGCCGGCCCATCGTGCTACGCCTCGCCGTCCTCGTCACGCGCCGTCGCATGCACCGCGAACGCGACCCCCTGCGGGTCCATGCACTGGGCGATGAGGTCGCCGTCCGGCACCTCCACCGGCCCGTTCAGGATCCGGCCCCCGAGGTCGGTGACGGTCTTCACCGCCGCATGCACATCCGGAACCCGCACGTACAGGAGCCAGCCGATCGCGCACATCTCCGGCGGGCCGTTGAAGATCCCGCCCAGCGGATGCGCGCCCCCGCCGAACACCTGGTAGAACCCCATCTCCCCCATGTCCATCCGGTCCGCGGCCTGCCAGCCGAAAACATCGGAGTAGAAGTCCCACGCGGCATCGGCGTCGCGGGTGGCGAGCTCGTGCCAGGAGAATTCGCCCAGCGCGGGCGGGCCGTCGTGCCCCGCCGCGTCGCCCTCGGGCTCGATGACCGCGATGACGCCGCTCTGCGGGTCCGCGATGACCGCGAAGCGGCCCACCTGGGGCACCGCCATCTCTTTCAGAACGGAGCCGCCGCCACTGCGTACCTTCGCGAGGGTGCCGTCCAGGTCGGGCGTGGAGACGTAGGCCAGCCAGCACGGGGGAACCTCGGGCGCGGGGAGGTCCATCAGCCCGCCCACCGGCATCTCCCCGTTCATCCACATCTCGTACGGATTGTCGCCGCCGTCCCAGGTGCTCGTGGACCAGCCGGTGATCGCCGAGTAGAAGTCGCGGGCCGCCTCCGGATCGGGTGTCATCAGTTCGTGCCACGAGAAACGGCCGAGGGGTTTGTGGGACATGGTGGTGGTTGTTGCCTTTCGTGGAGCCAGGTTGGTTTGCGGGCGTCCGAATACTAACAGACCGGGCGCGTCATCCCCAACCGCGAGCGACGGGAGTCTCGGCCGGGGGTGTTGGGCTCTCGCGGCCAGGCGAGACTTGAGGGACGGTGCATCAGGCGCGCGACCGGGAACTATCCGGCACCCGTCTCCGGCGTACGCAGCTCGTACATGACGACCCGCTCGGTCCCCAGTTCGTCGGAGTGGACGCCGAGCAGGTAGTCGGCGCCGAACTCGTAGATCGTGACTCCGGCAGGGTGGTCCAGGCGGCACTGGAACTCCCCGTCGGTTCCGAATGCCCACCAGTCCTCGCTCGTGCCGGGTTTGCGATAGGGATAGACCCACAGGCGGCCGTCGCGCCCGATGCGAACGGTATTCACGGTCGGGAACACATCGGCGACCGGGCGGCGGTCGCTGAGCATTGCATCATACGCCCGATGCCAATTCTCGCTGTCGCGCCCACCCCGACTCTCGACGAACCGGTCCCGGAACGCCTCCACATGAGCGCGGGTGACCTCCCGGCCCGGATCCGCCCACCGCACGATTCGGCCGAGACGCAGTTGCTCGTCCAGAAGGCGGACTTCGGGTTCCCTCGAGGTCGCGATCGCGATGGTCGTGCCCCGCGCATGCACCGAGGGCCGGGGGTCGAAGAGCATGGCCACCACCCCGCCGGCACCCTCCCACGTGCCTTCGCGTTCCGCTTCGAGCCGGGCCAGTTCTCCAACCGCGGATCCGTCGGCGGCGTGCGCCTCCACGTACCAGGGCATCGGCTCACCGAAGTCCGGGGTCCGCCGCAGATGGGCGTCGTCCCTGGCGTTCACCGAGACGCCATTGTCCAGCACCCCACCCCCCAGCGACGCATTGAAGTACTGCGGCTTCATGTCGACCGTGCGCGCATATTCCCCGCTCGACGCATAGACGTGGTACCGCCAGGGTCGGTAGTCGCCCACCCACAGCGTGTCCCCCGGGAGCACCCAGATGTACCGCCCGATCCTGAACTCCCCCGGCCCCTCGCCCTTCCCCCCCATCGAACGCAGGTGCTCTCCGTCCGCGCCGAAGACGCGGATTTCCCCGGTGCCGTTGTTCAGCACTGCGACGGTGCCGTCCGACAGCCGACTGGCGCCGCGGACCCAGTGGAACATGTAGGGCTCCTCGCCCTCGACCACGCCAAGCGTCAGGGTGGGTTCGTCGCCCAGCGCACAGTACGTGTCCGAGTTGCGCGGGTCGCTGGTGACGACCCGGACCCCTGCACTGTCGATCGCGATGGCCGGGGCGCGCTCGGGGGGCGGCGGATCGCCGCAGGAGGCGGCGCCAGCCAGGACGAGCAAGGTGCCGGGGAGCAGAATCGGGCGAGGTCGTGAGCGGATCATCGAAAAAGGGCTCGCTGCGCAGGCCGTGTCGCCACGTGCGACGGTCTCCGGACTTCGCCACCCGGCCGGCCGCGCGGTGATGGGGCCGGTTAGCGGCGCTCAAAGGTCGTACTTCACCCTCAAGAGCGCCAGCCGCCCCAGCTCCGGCGCCCCCACGAACTCGCGGTGCAGGTTGTCGAGCGCGTTGTATACCGTCAGTTCCAGCCGCGCGTTGGGCTGGAAGGGCAGCTGGTATCCGGCCGTCAGGTCGAGGACGTGGTAGCTGTCCACCGGGCCGGCGAACACACCCGACCGCATGTCGAAGCCGTCGGAGAAGCGCCAGCGTCCGTCGAGATGGAAGCCGCGGGCGCGGTCGGTGAAGGCGACGGCCAGCGACCCCTTGTGGCTCGGCGCATTGAGGGAGAGGTCGTTGCTGCCGGGGCACTCGCCGTCGTCGTCGAAGTCGAAGCACTCCCGGCTCTGAAACGAGTAGCCCGCGGTCAGGCTCACCCGCTCGGAGGCCAGGACCTGCATGGAGAAGTCGGCCCCCCAGTAGCTGGCCGAGCCGAAGTTGCGGGAGGTGATCAGGAGATCCGGCAAGGGGAACTGATCCGGTGTCACTACGCCCACAGGCACGGAGGCCAGCCCCGCGGCCAGTTCGGCCACCTGCTCCGGCGTCACCAGTCCGGCCCGGATGAGATCGGCCAGGCGGCTCCCCAGGAAGGCGCCGGCGGCGGCCCCGTCCAGTAACACATTCGGCGACTCCACCTTGAGGGCGCCGACGAAGTTCTCGACATCGGCGGCGTACACGTCGACCGCCAGCCTGACGCGGTCCCGGATCAGGCCCTTGTACCCCGCTTCGAGGGTGTTGAAGACAGTGGAAACCAGGGCGGGGACATCGCGGGGTCCCGGGTCGAGGGGGAAGACGTCGCCCCCTTCCACGCCGAGCGCCTCCGGGTCGAGGCGGCGGAAGACGGTGGCCAGCGCCGGGTCGCCGGGCTGGTCGCCGGGGCCGAGGACGTACGGTCGCAGCGACTCCGGGACGAACCGGACGACCAGAGCATCCCAGAAGAGCGCCGCGTTGGCGGGCATCCGGCCGGGCAGGAACGGCGAACGCATGCAGAGCTCCATGTGTCCGCCGGGGCAGCGGTCCGAAAACGTCAACCCGTCCGAGGGGACCCCGAAAGCGCGCAGCCGGTAGCCGATTCCCGGGGCGATGGGGAGCATGCCCGTCTCGATGTCCAGGAACAGCGACGAGGTGCCCGGTGTGGCGAAGGCGCGGTTGTAGGTGAAGCGGAGGCTGTGGCCCTCGGCGGGACGGAACACGATTGCCGCCCTGGGCGAGAGGTTCAGCTCAGCAAGCCGGTTGTGGTCGTCGGCGCGCAGCGCGGCGACCAGATCGACACGGTCGCCCAGGTGCGTCTCCGAGTGCAGGTAGGCACCCGCTTCGACGATCACGTCGTCGTCCTCGTTGCCCCCGTAGATCGTGCCCTCGGAGCGAGGTTCGACGCGCTGCCAGTCGATCCCCCAGGTGAATCTCTGCCGTTCGCCGATATCCAGCCCGTGCTGCACCTGGGCCGCCATGGTGCGCGACCGGTCCACGATGGGGAGTCCGCTGCGCAGCAGGTAGCTGTTGTCCCCCGAGTGGGTCCGGTTGAGGAAGACCTGCCCGAAGAGACGGCCCTTCAGCACCCGGACCTGCCCGTAGCGGTACTGCCAGTCGTGCGTCTGCGATGACCCGATGCTGGTCAGGTTGATGCTGCTGAGCGACGTGTTGAGTCCCCCGGAAACGATGAACTCGCCGTCTTCCGCGAACCGGTAGTCGGCGCGGAGGTCGGCGAAGTACCGCTCGTTGAGCGGATTGCGCACGCCGATCCGCGGATGGCCGGGGTTCTCCTCCCGGGCCGCCACCTCCCAGGGGTCCTCGTACTTCCAGTCGTTGGCGCGGAGGTACTGGCCCGAAACCTTGAGGCCGAACCGCTCCGACACCCGGTGGGCGCTCCGCATCAGGAACTGGAACAGCGACCGCTCCCCCCCGGCCAGCGAGACCGTCGTGCCCGGCCTGTCGATCGGCGAGTGCGTGATGACGTGCATGACGCCCTCGGCCGCGTTGGGGCCGTAGAGCGCCGCGCCCGGTCCCCGCGCGACCTCGATGCGCTCGATGTCCATGTCGGTCGCCGGGATCATGTTGATGGCGTTGATCCTGAGCGCCGGGATGCGCGCGTAGCGGTTGTCCACGATGCTCAGCAGGCGCCCCGAGGCCACGTTGTTGAAGCCGCGCACGACCACGTAGCTCTGGGTGATTCCGGTAGTCGCGAGATCGACCCCCGGCAGCGTCCGGATGTGGTCGGCGGGGGTGGGCGCGATCATCCGCGAGATCTGCTCCCCGCTGAGGGTGGAGACCGAGGCCGGGGCGTCGAGCTCCTTCTCCTCGCGGCGCGAGGCGGTGACGACGAGCGGGTTCAGGGCGAGCGCGCCGGAGCGGAGCCGGATGGTGACCGGGACCGGGGCGCCGGCCGCGACGGCGACGCCGTCGGTGCGGGAGGTCTCGTAGCCGATCCGGGTCACGACCACCGAATGGGTGCCGGCCGGGACCGAGAGGAGGAATCCGCCCGCCGAATCGGTCACCGCCCTGGCGTCCTCCCGTCCCAGCACCCGTATGGCGGCGTCGGCAACGGGAGAACCAGTTTCCAGATCGACGATGGTGCCGGTGATCGCGCCCGTTTGGCCGTGGGCGGCGGTCGTGGGGAGTGAAGAAATAACCGTGGAAAGAAGCAACCCGGCAAACGTGCGCCTTCCGGTCATTGCACCCGTCCTTGCTCGTGTGTGTTATCCGACCCCGCAAGTCCAACGGGGGCATACAGTAAGATCGGATGTCGGCGACTCGCAAGCCATTCCCGTCAGAGGGCGTGCTCGCTCGACGGGCGCGACCGGGACCTGCCGGGAGCGGCGCAGCCCGCCGCCACGCTTCGCCTCGCCCCCGCCATTGCCCCGCACCGGAGTCAGGCGTAGGCTTGCGGTGCGGTATCTCCGGGCGCAGCCGCTGCGACCTCGAGGCGGCCGGCGCGGCCGGAGAAGCTGCCGGAACAGCCACCGCTTCACCACCACACCGGAGTCAACATGCGTCGCTTGCTGCTGGCGCGGCACGCAAAGTCGAGCTGGAGCGACATCAGCCTGGCGGACCACGACCGGCCGCTCAACGGCCGGGGACGCCGGGCCGCGCCCCTGGTCGCCGCCGCACTCGAGGAGCGCGGCTTCATACCCGAGCTCGTCTACTCGAGCACGTCGCGCCGGACCCGCGACACCTGGGCCCTCATGGAGCCCCGGTTCGGCAGCCACCCGCACGTCGAGTACCTCTCCGACCTCTACCACGCCTCGCCGCGGGCAGTGCTCGACATCGTAGCCGGAGCACCCCGCACGGCCGGGACGCTGATGGTTCTCGGACACAATCCCTCCACCCACGCGCTCGCCGCGCATCTCGCCCGTGGCGGGAGCCGGGAACAGCGCGACCGGGTGGTCCGCTCCTTTCCCACCGGGGCCGTCGCCGTCATTCAACTCGCCGAAGACGACTGGGGGTCGGCGTCGGAAGGCGGCCGGATCCTCGACTTCATCATACCGCGGCGCCTGGGTTAGCCGGCCGGCCGAGACGGACCCGCCGAAGGGAGGCAACCATGATCGACGACAACCCGCACGAAAACCGGAAGCTCGGTCCCGAGGCCATCGCCCGCGTCTTCCAGGAGGGCATCTATCCCTACGAGAAGAAGATGAAGCGGCGCGAGTACGAGGGACAGAAGGCCGGGCTCCAGGTCGAGCTGCTCAAGGTCCAGCGCTGGGTGAAGGGGTCGGGGAAGAAGATCGTCATCCTCTTCGAGGGCAGGGACGCCGCGGGAAAGGGAGGAACGATCAAGCGGTTCATGGAACACCTGAATCCCCGCGGTGCCCGGGTGGTCGCCCTGGACAAGCCCAGCGACGTCGAACGGGGCCAATGGTACTTCCAGCGCTACATCCAGCACCTGCCGACCGCCGGGGAAATGGTCCTCTTCGATCGCTCCTGGTACAACCGGGCCGGGGTGGAACGCGTCATGGGGTTCTGTACCGGCCGGGAATACCTGGAGTTTCTGCGCCAGTGCCCCGAGCTCGAACGCATGCTCGTCAACAGCGGCATCCTGTTCTTCAAGTTCTATTTCTCGGTCTCCCAGAAGGAACAGAAGCATCGTTTCGACAAGCGCAAGACGGACCCGCTGAAGCAGTGGAAGGTGTCTCCGATCGACATCGCGTCGCTCGACAAGTGGCCCGACTACACGCAGGCCAAGGAGGCCATGTTCTTCTACACGGACACCGCCGACGCACCGTGGACCGTCATCAAGTCGGATGACAAGAAGCGGGCGCGCATCGCGGCGATGCAGTTCCTGCTGTCCAGGCTCGAATACCCGGACAAGAACTCCGAGGTCGTGACCGGCCCCGACCCGTTGATCGCCGGGCCCGCGACCCGCGTCGTCAGCCGCGACGAGCCGGTAACGGAGGAACCGGCCGCGATCGTTCGGTAGCCCGGGGACGGAATACCCGCGCCGTGTCCGTGAGACTCCGCCGCGACGAACGGGGGTTGGAGCCCGCGGGGTGGCCGCCGGCGCCGGTCGCAGGGCTCTACCTCCACCACAGTCCCCGGCGGGGAATCGCCCGGAGCGTGTTCATTCTCGTCCTTCTCGGGGGCGTCTGCTGCACCGGAGAACAGGCGAGCGATCCTGACGCGCCCACCCGCGACTCCGCGGGCGTGGCCATTGTCGATAACCCCGGGCAGGACCGCACCCGCCCCGGGCAGCCCGTGCTGCTGGCCGATCTCGCGACCCCCGACGATGCGCTCACTCCGGTCCCCTGGGGCGTAGCGGCCGACGAGGCCGCGGGGCGCGTGTACGTGGCCGATGCCGCCGCCAACCGGGTGGCCGTCTTCGACGCTGCGGGCGGCTTCGTCGGCGAACTGGGCCGCGCGGGCGAGGGTCCGGGCGAGTTCGAGCGCCCGAGCGCGCTGGCGATGTTGCGCGGTACCGTGCCGCCCGGTGGGGAGCCGCCCGGCTCCGGCGACGTGCTCGTGGTCCTGGACCCGCTGCGGTCCGTTCTCAGCCGGTGGTCCGGCGACGGCGAGTTCCTGCGCGAAGACCGCCTTCCGGCCGACTACTGGGGGCCGGGCTTCCAGGTCGGTCCCGACTGGTTCGCGGCCGTCACATCGAGCACGACCGGAATGCGGGTCGCGCAGCGCCTCGAGGTCAAGTCCTTGCGGGAGACCGCGGTCGTGCACGAAGTGGCCTACGAGATGGCGATGATGGAACTCCCCTGTGCGACCATGCCCGCGCCGAAGATCTTCGCCCCGGATGTGGTGTGGACCCGCGCCGGCGACACCTTCTACTACCTGAACGGCCCCGGCTACCGCGTCGACGCCTGGTCGGACGGAGCCGTCACAAGGAGCTTCCGGCGCCCCCTCGCCCCGGTGGCGGTGTCCCGGGAGATGGCCGTGACGTGGGCCGGCCTGGGTCCCGGACCGTACCAGGGGTTCATGCGCGGGTGCAATCTCTCGGCGGAGGAGCTGGTGGAAGCGGTGGGACACGAGGACGTGCTGCCACCGGTGGCGGGACTGGCCGCCGATCCCGCCGGAAGGCTCTGGGTCGCCCGCCGCGGCACCGGCCTGGCGCCCGAGGAGATCGACATCTTCGACCCCGATGGCGCCTACCTGGGGACGCTGCACACACCTGCCGTGCCGGTCGCCTTCCTGTCCGAGTCGCGCTTCGTCGGTGTGCGCCTGGACCCGTCGACCGGCCGGGTGCTCGCCTCGATCTACGAGACGGGCGATGCAGGGACCGTGGAGCACGACCGTGGTTCCTCGCAGGCCGGTGGTGCCGCCGGGACCGCGCCCACCGGCGAAGCCGCGTCCGAAGAGGAGCGCTCCGCGCCTCCCCGGGACCCCGTCCCGAATCCCGCCGGACTCCGTGAATTCCGTGACTGCCCGGCGTGCCCCGCCATGGTCGAGCTTCCCCCCGGACGCTACATGATGGGGACATCGGACGAAGAGGAAGAGCGTTCGGGGCTGGGCCGGAACCCGCGGCGCACGCGGCACAGCCGGAACGCCGAGAGACCGCAGCTCGATGTCACGATCGACTACCGGTTCGCCCTCGGCAAGTACGAAACCACCTTCGAGGAGTGGGACCGCTGCGTCGATGCGGGGGGCTGCACGTACCGCCCCACCGACCGCGGATTCGGCCGCGGGAGCCGCCCCGTCATCCACGTATCCCGCCTGGACGCCGAGGAATACCTCGACTGGCTCCGCGAAACGACCGGCCAACCGTACCGGCTGCCCAGCAGCGCCGAATGGGAATACGCGGCCCGGGCCGGTACCGCGACCGCCCGCTGGTGGGGCGATGAACTCGGCGGGGGAAGGGCCGTGTGCGACGGCTGCGGCAGCCGCTGGGACGACCGTTCCACGACGCCGGTGGGTTCGTTTCCGCCCAACCCGTGGGGTCTCCACGACATGCTCTCCAACGTGTCCGAGGTGGTCGCCGACTGCTGGCACGACACCTACGAAGGACACCCGGCCGACGGGTCGCCACGCCTCGAGGCACCCCCGGGCTGGCCCGGCGGCGAATGCCGGCGAGCCACCTGGCGAGGGGGAGGGTGGCCCTCCTTCCGCTGGACGGTGAGGGCGGCGACGCGCAGCGGCGGGAACATGACCCTGGAGGACCGGCGAGACCACCCGCGGGCCGGGGGTGCCAGCGGTTTCCGGGTGGCGAGGACGCTGGACAAGCGGCCCTGACCGCCTCTCCGCCGACATTTCCGGGCACGGGGCGGGCCGGGCAATTCACATCCGGCGGACCCGGTGCGAGTTGCGACCGTTGCGCGGACAGATCCCCCCGCCGGGGTGTCCCCCTCGCCGGATCTTGCCGTCCGTTTCGCAGGGCGTTACTCTGTAAAATAGAGTACTCTGGAAAAAATCGACGCGGCTGCCGGCGCGGCAACCCGGCAACCTGCCACTCGAACCGGAACCCGTCTGCAAGGAGAATCACCGATGCCGGACCTCACGCGAAGCCCCCGCGAAGCCGACCCCCGACCCGAAGCCGATCTGGCCGTCATTCGCCGCCTGATGGAGGGTGCCCGGCAATCCAGCGAGGAGAACAGCGCTCATCTCGTCCTGTGGGGGTGTCTGCTGGCGGCGGCGGAGGTCTTCACCCACCTGGTGCTGACCGGCACGGTCACCGCTTCCCTGAACCTGGTCTGGGCGGTCGCCGTGGGAATCGGGGTCGCTCTCTCCGCGCTGATCGGACGCCGCCGCTGGCTCGGCGCACCCGTCAACTCGCTGGTCGGCCGGATTCTCGCCGGAATCTGGATGGGCTGTGCCGCCGGCCTGATGATCGTCGGGTTTCTCGGCGCCGGGACCGGTGCGTTGTCGCGCAGCGCAGCGCCCGGGGTGACGGCCGTGTTCTTCGGTTCGGCGTTCTTTGCGTCCTCCTTCCTGCCCGACAAGAGGGCCTATCTGCTCCTGGCGACCGTGTGGTGGGCGCTTGGAGGCGCACTGCTGACCTGGCCCTTCGCCGGCTCCAGGCTGGTCCTCGCGGCCGCACTGGTCGTCTTCGCGGCGGTACCGGGGCTGCTGGTCAGGATCCGGGGCGCTTCCTCGGCACGGTCCCGCGCAGTGGCATGACGGACTACGACTACCGTCATCTCGACCCGCTGGTCCATTCGAGGATCCGGCTGTCGGTGCTCGCTATCCTCGCGGCCGTCGAAGACGCCGAGTTCACCTACCTACGCGGGCAGGTGAGGGCCACGGACGGCAACCTCGGGGCCCACCTGCGGAGGCTGGAAGGCGCCGGATACGTGCGGGTCCACAAGGGCTTCGTGCGCCGCAAGCCCATGACGCGCTACAGGATCACCAACGCGGGGCGCCGGGCGTTCGCAGGATACGTGGACCATCTCGAACGCCTTCTGAACGCTTCGGCCGGCGACACCCCCGACCGGGCAGGGGGTCTGACCGAATGAACCTGTCGACCGGATCGTTCACCGCCAGCACGCTCGCGCTCGTTGCAGCCGCTGTTTGCCCGCTCGTCGCCCAGGAAGACGTCACCGTCGCCGGACATGTCCGGGATCCGGCCGGCATGCCAGTCGTCGGAGCGGATGTGTTCCTGCTCGAAACGCTCGAGGGCGCGCTCACCGACTCGGCGGGATCGTTCACCTTCGACTCCGGCGCGCTCGGCACAGTCACGCTGGTGGCGCGGAAACGGGACCACATCGAGGTCCGGCGGGCAGCGAAACTCCCCCTCGGCGGTCCCGTGACGATCGTGATGCAGCGCACCCCCGTCCCGCTGGAACCCATCACCGTCGAAGCCGGCACCTACCGGCTGGGCAACCTGCCCGACGTGACGCTCAGCGAACTCGACGTGGTGCGTACTCCCGGGTCGGCGGCGGATCCGTTCCGCGCCATCCAGACCTTCCCGGGCGTGCAGAGCGTGGGAGAGGGGGCCGGACTCTTCGTGCGCGGCGGCGACATCTCCGAGACGAGGGTCATGCTCGACGGAGCGACCGTCATCTCACCCTTTCGCCTCGACACCGACCGCACCGTCTCGTTCGGCCGCTTCGATCCCTTCATGCTGAAGGGAGTCCAGTTCTCGGCCGGCGGTTTCGGGGCCGAGTTCGGCGACGCGCTCTCCGCCGTCGCGGATCTCCGGACCGTCGACAAGCCGGCGGCGAACGAGGTCGATCTCACCGCCGCCCTCGGGGGCCTGTCGGGCCGGCTCCACCTCGCTCTCTCGAACTCCTTCGGCGCCCGCGCGACCGCAACCTACACCCACACCGACGCCCTCCTGAGGCTCAACGGACGCAGGGAGGAGTTCGAGCGAGTCCCCGTGTCCACCGATCTGAGCGGGGGCTTCGAGTGGACCTACCGGGACGGAGCGAGTCTGAAGTCGTTCGCCATGTTCCAGACCGATCGCGTCGGCGTGCGGATCACCGAACCCGGGTTCGCGGGAATCTACCGGTCCGACGCCCGCACCCACCTGGCGGCGATTTCGGGACGGGATGCCTTCGGCCGGGCGGGCGTTTCGTGGGGCATCGCGACGAGCGGATCCTGGAAGGCCGAGGGGTTCGGGGCGTTCGGCCTCGGCTTCGGCGGATGGCTGGAGACCGGTGTAGCCTACCGAGCCGCCACGGGGACTCCCCTGACGCCGGTGCGGGAGGGCGTCTTCGACCACGGCCGCGGCGTGTGGAAACCGGTCTTCGGCCCCCCCATGTCGGAGAGACTCCCCAACTATTCGCGCCTCGACCTGTCAGCGTACGCGCTACGGAGCTTCCAGCCCGGCAACCTCACCGTATTCTTCGTCTCCGTGATGAACGTGCTGGATGCGGCGAACGTCAGGGACTACCGCTACAGCGAAGACTACTCCGAGCGCATTTCCCTCGACACCCCGTTCCCCCGCACCTTCTACTTCGGGGTAACGACCACCCTTCCGTTCTGAACCCGAATCAAGGAGCACGACATGTCCAGCCGGCACATTCCCATGACAGGACTTCGACCGCCGTCCCTTCGCGGGCTCGCTGCGGCATTGGCCGCGGTCACCCTCGTACCGGCCGGCGGCCTTTCGGCACAGGATCGCGCCCACGCAACGGCCGACCGCCTGCGAAGCGAAATCCACAGAGCGACCATCGCGGGAAATGACACGGCCTTCGCCGATATCGTGCTCTTCGCCCGGCGAGCCGTCACCGCCTTTCCCGAAGACGCACTCGTCAACCACTACCTGGGCTACGCGCTCTACCGGGTGGCAATGCGCACTCTCGGTGACGACACGGAGCTGGCGCTCGAGATGCTGGAGGAGTCGGAAGCGCACCTGCAACGGTCGATCGACAACGAACCGATCGCCGAATCCCATGCACTTCTGGCTGTCGTGCTCGGGATGCGGATCGTCGACGACGAAACTGCGATGAAGCTGGGGATGCGCTCCCGTGTGGAGATGGAAAAGGCCAGGCGGCTCGATCCGGCCAACCCGCGCGTCAGGTTGCTGGAGGGGATCTCCGCATTCCATGCGCCGGAGGTGTGGGGCGGAGGTCACGAGTCGGCTCTGGTCCATTTCCTGGCGGCCGCCGACCTGTTCGCGGACGACCATCCGGAGCCCCCGCTACCCGACTGGGGCCTGGCGGAGACGCACGCGTGGCTGGGGCGGACCTACGCCGCGCTGGGCAATGTGGAGGAGGCTCGCGGAGCCTATGAGCGCGCGCTGGCGGAGGAGCCCGGGTACGCCTGGGTTCGGGATACGCTGTTGCCGGGGTTGGCTCGTGAGGAACGCCAAATGGGCAGCACCATGCACGTCGGCCCCCCCTCGCAGGGAAGGCACAGGGCATCGGCCATGAAGCACGTGATTTCGCACCCGGCATCCTTCATGACCCTGAGCGTTGCCGGATACCCACCCGCTGCCAGGCACCTGCGGGGACCGAGCGCGAGCACGTTCACGTTCAGTCCTCCGGAAACGCGGAATTCCTTCTCACTCGCTTCCAGGCACCGGACGCCCCGTTCCTTCAGCATCCGGCACAGTGCGACCGGGAGAAGCCGCGAGTGGACCAGCACCAGATCGCGGTCCAGCGGGCTGAGCAACGACAGAAGGTGGAGGCAGGCCGCGCCACCATCCCACACCGGAAGATCGAAGGCGTGGACTTCGACACCGCACGGTGCAAGGATGTCACGCAGTTGGTCGATGCCCGCCTGGTTCGTGCGAAACCCGCGTCCGGCCACAAGCGTGCCCTCGTCGAGCCAGAGCAGATCCCCGCCTTCGGCGTGACCCGGCGGCACGATGGTCCCGATCACGGGGACATCCAGACGCCGGTAGAGTGCCTCGTGCAGTGCCACCTCCGGGCGCCTGAGCGTCTTGCCGGGCCGAAGCAGGATCGCGCCCCAAGGCGTCATGAACGACGGATCGAAAACGAAGATGGAGTCGGCGAGGCCGTCGTTCTCGTCCGCGATCCACTCGATCGCGGCACCGGAGCGCCGAATACAGGAGACGAAGAGGTCGTACTGATGTGCGAGCCGGTTCGCGTCCAACCGGCGCGTGTAGTGCCAGAGCGCGGGATCCGCGTCGAACGTAGCCGGACCCGGCCGGCGCAACGCGACGCGCCTGAGCGGGGCCACCATCGTGCCGACTCCGAATCGCTGCCCTTCGCTCCCGGGCCCCGTCAAGAGCACACCGCCTGCCGCCCCTTCGGGACCGGCTGCCTGTCGGGCCCGGGTGTATCCGCCCACTCCGGAACAGGCCCCGCAAGGACCCGGCAGCCAACCGGCGGCTCGTCGGCGCCCCCGCGTGCAGCCGCGGCCGGGAGCAGGGCACCCCGGGAACTCGGCATCGATATCCTCCCTGTGACGTGATGTCCCCTTGGAGCTGGATGGGGTCGGACTAAAGGGGTTGGTTGACAGGACGGGCTTCCTGCAGACAAAGGTAGTCCGGGCAACGGTGGGCGCAAACGGAACTGGAGGGCGTTGACGGCCGCGGTCGTGCATCCCCGGCCGGGCGCGATTGAGCACGACCTCACTCCCGGGCTTGCACCTGGTTCAAGACCGCCATCCTGGACACTGCGACCGGAATCCCGCGACCTTTGCAGGACACGTTGCAGCCGCACGCCGCGCCGGTTCGCGTTGGCGCAGTGGCCGGGCCCCCTGGGGAAAAGGCGAGCCACGATGTCCAATCTCACGAAGTGGACCACCCTTCTGACCATCGCTGCCGCCGCCGGTTGCGCGTCCGTCCCGTCCGGAATGGTGAAGGCCGACTTCGCCGGCATCGTCCCCGAAGGGATCGCAGGGGATCTGCTGGAGGATTCCCAGGTGGACGAGCTGCTCGCGAGGCTCGACTCTCTCATGAACACACCCGAGACGCAGGCGGACCTCAGACGCCGGACTTCGCGCTATCTCCAGGGCTTTCGCTGGTGGGTGGGGCGGGGACGCGTCACCCCCGGGCAGTCCGGGCGGATCACGGCGTATCTGGCGGGTGCGAAGACGGAACACGCGGACGCCGCGGACATCATCGACCGGCAGCGGCACCTCTTCGAGATCCTGACCCCAGGGCAGGTGGCCCGGAACATCGTCGGAACCGACATCGACCGGGTCGAGTTCGAACTCGCCGACTATCGCGGCAGCATAGTCGTACTGGTCTTTTCAGGCGACTGGTGCGGGCCGTGCCGCGGCGAATATCCCTACCAGCGTTCGATGCTGGACCTGTACAAGGACGAAGAGGTCGTGCTGCTCGGGGTCAACAGCGACACGAGCCGGAGGACGGTCCGGGAGGCCAAGAAGCGCGAGGGGCTGCACTATCGAACGTGGTGGGACGGTGGCACGAACGGACCCATTTCGAGGGCCTGGAACGTCCGCACGTGGCCGAGCACCTTCATCCTGGACGAAGAAGGCGTCATCCGGTTCGTCGGCAAGCGCAAGAACGAGATCATTCTGGCGGTCGACCAACTGCTGGAGGAAACGCGAGCCGAAGACGGAAAGCGGGATTCCGGATGAAACGGACGGCTCCGCGGGTCGGCTAGGCGGTAGCGCCTCGAGGTGGAGTCTGGCCCGGCTTGACGGAAGGGTGGTGGATCGTGCATTCTTTTGCGGGGTCCAGGGTAATCCATGACAGGGCGGAACGAGGATGATCGGAACCACGCTTCTGGTTGCCACGGTGCAGCAGGCCGCTCTCACCGGGGTGGTACGCGACAGCGTCGATCTGGAACCGGTCGCCTTCGCCCAGGTCACGGTTGCGGCGGTCGGCGGCCAGGCCGTCAAGGCATCCGTGGTTGCCGACCGTCACGGAGCGTTCGTGGTGCCGGGACTCCCGGGAACGGGGCGGGTGCGCGTCGAGGCGGGCGCATACGGCTACGCCGTGTGGACCGGCACCTACGAAGCCGTGCCCTCCGAACCGATACTCGTGCTGCTGCGCCCCGCGCCGATTGGTCTGGAGGGGGTCGACGTGACCGTCAGCGGCCGCGCCGGCGACCCCTTGTCTCTGTCCCGGGACGCTTTCGTCGTCGACTCCGTCCTGATCCGGAGCCTCCCGACGATCCTCGAGACGGACGTGCTGCGGGCAATCCAGGTCTCGCCCGCTGCTTCGGCTGCCTCCGACTACACCTCGGTTCCCTTCATCCGGGGGGGCACCAGTGACGGTACACCGGTGCTGCTCGACGGAGTGCGCCTCTTCAATGCCGTTCACCTGGGAGGGTTCGTCTCCGCGATCAACGCCGAAGCGGTCGAGCGCGCCACGCTGCTGACGGCATCGGGCGGCAACGCACTCGCGACCGGGTCGCTGTCGGGCGCCATCGACATTGCCACCAGAGATGGTGCCCGCGACCGGAGGCGGATGGCCGGCTCCGTGGGCCTCGCCTCCTCGCGGCTCTCCGTGGAAGGGCCGATCGGTGAGAACACGTCCTACATGGTGGATGGCCGCCGCACCTACATCGAAGGCTTCACGAGAGTGCTCGAACGGATGAGGGCGGTCGAGAAGCACCTTCCCTACTTCTTCACGGACATCCATGCCAAGGTGACGAAAGATCTCGGCGGGGTCCGCCGGTTTTCGGTCAGCGGCTACCTGAACTCCGAGTCTCTGAAGACCTTCGACGCCCAGGAGACCCTGGAGCTGGGGATGACGTCGATCAACGCCGCCTTCTCGGTCCACTACCGTGACAGGCTGGGAGCCAACGGGATCATCGACGCCAGCCTGGGACACAGCCGGTTCGGAAGCGACCTGGCCGCACTCGGGGGAGGCGGCCTCAGCATCGTTGAAGGCGACACCATATACAATCCTCCCACGGACACGCTTATGGTCGGCGACGGTTCGATGGGCGAAACCCGTGCCGACGTGCGGCTGACCTGGCGCGCGGGCCGCGCCACGGTTGCCGCCGGGACACAGGCGATTCGCTTCGTTACGGATCAGGACTACGAGGTTACCAGAGACGTCGAAGAGGGTGAGGAAGCCTTCTTCACGCCCCTAACCCTCCGCAGGAGCAGCTTTCGCCTCGCCACGTACTCGAGTGTGGAGGTCCCTCTTGAGAAGGGTTTCTCGACCCGGGCGGGATTGAGGGTGGACCACTTCCGGGGGCTGGGAAGCACCCTCGCTCCATTCGGGCAGGTAAGCTACGGGACCTCCTGGTGGAGTGCCCGCATCTCCGCGTCGCGCTCGTATCAGGCGCTGGCCTCGGTGCGCAACGAGGAGGCGCTACTCGCAAGCTTCCTCGCGTTCGATCTCCTGGTTCCGGTCAGCGAGGGGCCGATCCCGCGAAACACGGAGATCTCGGTCGGGTGGGAGGGCTCGCACGGCGGGCTCAGGGTCAGGCTGGACGCCTATGCGCGCGCGCTCCACAACCTCCGACTGCCGGACCCCGGGGTGAAGCCGATCTCAGGGGTCGTGCTCGGGGATCCCTCACTGTGGGAGGTGGCCAGCGGCGGGGCGCGGGGAATCGAGACATCCTGGAGCTGGATGGGGAGACGGGGGATCACGCTTCTCGGCAGCTACCGTTGGGCCAGCGTGTCCCGAACCGTGGGTTCGCAGACCTACACGCCCCGCTTCCACAGGAACCATGAGTTCGAACTGGGCTCATCCTACAGGCGCGGTGGGTCCTTGTGGTCCACGCGGTTTTCACTGCGTTCGGGGCAACCGGTTACGCCGTTGCTGGCGATCGTCCCGTTCAGGAGGCAGGGACCGTACCAATACACCGAATTGTTGACGCTCGGCGGTGAGTACAACTCCTCCACGCTGCCGTACTACGCCCGGATCGACCTGGGTTGGCGGCACGAGACGGAGGTGTCATGGTTTGGCGGCGGCTCGGTGGTGCCGTATGTTTCGGTGGCCAACCTCTTCAGCCTGCCCAACGTGGTGGGCTGGGTGGTGCAACGCGGGTGGTACTCACACAACCTCGAGAGGGTCTACTTGAGACAGCTTCCGATGATCCCGTTTATCGGCATGGAGTTCCGGTTTTGAGGGCGCGCGCCGTAGCCGGACCGGTGGTCGTTGTGGCGCTGGCGGCCTCGTCGGCGTGCGAAATCGTCCGCCCCGTGGATCCGCTCGAAGCCCACCCGGACGTGGTTGCGCTCGCGCTCCTTCTCGTGGCCGGTGAAAGCGAAGCTCGCCTGCTGGCCGTACATCCCCACCGCGATGTGGCCGACAGCACACCCGAGATCACGGCGTTTCTCGACGGACCCGGCTGGACGGCCAGCTTCTCCGAATCGGTCAGGCTGCCCACCTGTGGTGAACTCGGCGGCAGCTGGCTCGTTCCCTCGAAGTGTCTCCGCGCGAAACTCCCGGAGGCAATAGAGCCGGGGGGCGAGTACGGCCTGTGGGGAACGGCACCGCTGGGTTCCTTCACCGGCGAGACGGGGGTGCCGGAATTGCCGCTCCTGGTGGATCCCGCAAACACCTTGCGTCTGTCCATGCCGGACACCGCCGGGCTGATCCAAATACCCATGCGGTACGCGGTCGGTCCGGAAACGGGTACTGTTCTGGCGGATCTGTACGACGTTTTCGAGATTTCGGAAGACGGCTCCGAGGAGGAGATCCCCACATCCCACATCGGCGCGTATCCCGTGGCCCTGGAGAACGCCCAGGCCGATACGATTCGGATATACCAGGACGGTGTGCGCATGCGCCTGTCCCTGCGCCTCCTTGGAATCGGTTGGAACTACACCAACTTCGCGAAGTACCCGGGCATAGACCCCCTGCCCCGCCCCTGGCCGAGCTTCGGCATCGAGGGCGAAGGAGTGTACGGGTACTTCGACGGCATAGCGCATTCCGAAACCCGGCGCGTATTCGTGGGGCAGACCGGAAGGCACGACCGGAATTGACGATCCGCGCACTCGCGGCGCTGGCACTAGGGGCGCTCGCCGTGGCGGGCGCGAGGATACAGGACGACCCCGTTCGATGGACGGCGGAGGTCGCCCTTGACGATCTGGCGCCGGGGGCCCGGGCCGTGGTGCTCGTGAAGGCGGTGATCGAGAAGGGCTGGTATATCTACTCGATCACGCAGGAAGAGGGCGGGCCGGTGCCGAGCAGGATCTCCCTGGGTCCGGACCGGCCCTTCACCCTGGCCGGCGACCCGACGGGACCCAGGCCCAAGGTCAGGTTCGACCGGAACTTCTCCATGAAGGTGGAGGTACACGAGGGATCGGTGGTGTACGAAGTGCCCGTGCAGGTGTCGGGAGAGGCCGCGGCCGGAGACAGTGAAATACCCATCCGTGCCCGCTACCAGGCGTGTACCGACCGTATCTGCCTGCCCCCACAGACCGAAGAGGTCTCCCTCCCCGTGACGATCACGCCGAAGTCCGGCCCTTGATCGACTCCGCATTCCTCTGGGTGGCCATCTCGGCCGGCGCCCTCGCGGTCATCACTCCGTGCGTTCTCCCCATGATCCCGCTCACGGCATCGTACTTCGCGAAGCACGGAGGCGAGTCCCGGCGGGCGGCGCTCGGAAACGCGGTGCTCTTCGGCACGGGCATCATCGGAACCTTCACCGCGGCGGGACTCGCGACCTCGGTTCTCGTGGGCGCGTCGGGTATGAGCCGCCTTGCCGCGAGTCCGTGGGTCAATCTCGCGATCGGCGCCATGTTCCTGGCTTTCGCCTTCAACTTCTTCGGCTTCTACGAGATCCGGATTCCGTCCGGAATTCTCACCCGCCTCGACCGCGTCACCCGGGACCGCACCACTGGAGGGCTACCGGGCGCGGTGCTCATGGGAGCGACCTTCGCCGTCACCACCTTCACCTGCACCGCCCCCTTCGTCGGTACCCTGCTGGTGCTCGCTTCGCAGGGTCAATGGCAGCAGCCCGTCGTGGGTCTCCTCGTATTCTCCGCTACCTTCGCCCTGCCCTTCTTCCTCCTCGCCCTTATACCGCGCGCGCTGACCCGTTTCCCGAGCACGGGTGGATGGTTCGGATCGGTCAGGGTCGTGCTCGGCCTGGTGGAGCTCGGCGCCGCGCTGAAGTTCGTCTCCAACGCGGATCTCGTGCTGGGGTGGGGAATCTTCACCCGGCAGACCGTCCTGGTGTCCTGGGCGGTTCTGTGCGGCGTCATCACGGTCTGCATTCTGCGCGGCCGCCGGTCTGCTCCGGGCACGGTCGGCAGGGGCGTTGCCACCACCGGTCCGCGGCCCGTCCGGCTCGGCTTCGCGGGGGCATTCCTCGCCCTCGGCGCCTGGCTTGCGCTCGGCCTCGACGGCCGACCGCTCGGGGAAATCGAGTCCTTTCTGCCGCCGCGGGCCGAAGACACCCCGGCGGGAGCGCTCGCCATGGCCGAACGGGGCGAGGAACGCCGCGGACTCAGGTGGTACCTGAACGACCTCGACGGGGCCCTTGCCGCCGCTCGCGCCGATGGAAACCGCGTCTTCATCGACTTCACCGGCTACACCTGCACCAACTGTCGCTGGATGGAGTCGAACATGTTCACCGTCCCCGAGGTCGAGGAACAGCTGGGACGTTTCGTCCTGGCCCGGCTCTTCACCGACGGGGAGGGAGATGTCTACGAGAGCCAGATGGACTACCAGAAGGAACACTTCGGGACGATCGCCCTGCCTCTCTACGCAGTGGTCGACGGCAAGGGCGAAACGGTCGCCACCTTCCTGGGGCTCACCCGGGATCGCGAGGAGTTCCTCGGCTTCCTCAGGGAGGCGTTGTAGGGGCTGCTGGCTGTGCTGCGGGCAAGGGGTTCCTGCCTCTTCAAGGCGCCCTGCCGGTCCGGCACCTCGGCCGGTTCCCGATGCGACAGGGGATTTCTCCACGGGATTCCTACAGATATGTCGTCGGCGGCATCCCGAATATGTTGTCGATCAGTTCACGCGCATGCGGCGGCACTCCCTTCAGCGACGAGGGGATCCCGAGCGCACGCATCTCATCGGCGGCCCGCTTGAGGACGAGCGCACCGGTCAGGTCGATCCGGCCCAGCCCATCCAGGTGAATGACGACTTCGGACACGCCGCCCGCACGGTTGAGGCGACTCATCAGCGTCTCCTCCAGGCGGGGCGCCGAGGCGAACCAGAGGATTCCCATCACCTCCAGGTGGAGGATATCGCCCTCCATCCAGCTGTGAAATCCGGCGCGCCGTTCCCGCCATACGTGTATGGCAAGGGACACGAGGATCCCCAGCAGCAGCGCCTGTTCGATCCGCGGCGCCAGGAGCAGACACAACGCCAGCGTGAGCCAGACCACCAGCGCCTGGACCCTGGACAGCGTCCAGACGTTGAGGAGAAGCCGGGGACGAACCAGTCCGCCCACGGCCGCGATCACGATTCCGGCCAGTACCGCCTTGGGAAGCGCCGAAAGCACTCCGGCGAAGGGAAGGAACATCAGGACGGCCAGCCCCGTGATTGCGCCGGACCAGCGGGTGGCCGCCCCGGAGAGGCGATTGAGGCTGCTTCGCGACAGTGATCCGTCGGCGGGCATGCCTCCGCAGATTCCCGAGACGACATTGGCGGCGCCCTGGGCCAGGAACTCGCGGTCGGGACTCCAGCGTTCCCGGTCCTGGGTCGCGAAGTTGCGGGCGATGGCGGTGGTCTCGGCAAAGCCCACGAGCGCGATCACCGCTCCCGGAACCAGGAGCGCCGGGAAGAGGCCCCATGGAAGCGCAAGGCTGACGGGCGGAAGCGAGCCCGGGATCTCACCCACGATCGGGCCCTGGTACCCGGCCAGACCGGAGAAGAGCACACCGGCCAGCACGGCAACCAGGGCGCCGGGGAAGAGAGGGTGGATCCGCCGCGCCAACAAGGTGATGGTCACGGTCAGGACGGTCAGGACCAGGGCGGTGAGGTTCCACGACCCGGGGCTGCCCAGCACGCGGACGGTGTTGCCGACCAGTCCGCTTTCGCTCGCCGCCGTCATTCCCAGCGCGGAGGGAAACTGCGACAGCAGAATCAGGATGGCCGCCCCGGAGGTGAAGCCGCGCACGACGGGTTGCGACATGAGGTAGGTGATCTTCCCGGAGCGCAAGGCGGAGACGCCGAGACGGATCAACCCCACGATGACGGCCAGCATGGCTGCCGCGCGCGTGTACTGAGGACTCCCGGGAACGGCAATGGTGACCAGGGCACCGTGGGTCAGCAGCGCGGTGAGAGCGACCGGGCCTGTCTGCAGGTACGGGCACGAGGCGAAGAGTCCCGCCGCGACGAGGGGCAGCGCGGACGCGTAGAGACCGTGCACGCTGGGCAGACCCGCCAGTTCCGCGTAGGCCATGCTTTGCGGAACGATGAGCAGCGTGACGCTCAGTCCGGCGAGCACGTCCCGGGAGGTCGCGTGTCGTCCGGTCCAGGCCCCGCCCTCCCGGACGGGATCGGCGGCCGCGCGGCCGCGGCGGAGGGCGGGACCGCTCACGGGGCGGCGAAGGTTCCCGGCGCCGGAGTTCGCACCTCCACCGCCAGTTCTGACAGCAGGCGGGATGTCACCCCCGCACGCTCCGACCACCACTTCGCGATAGGGGCCGGACCAGCGGCGGCCACCCTCGAACGCCACCTTCGAGCGTGGCCTGCCAACCATGCCAGAGTCGGGCCGGGATCCTGCGCCAGGAACGACTTGAGAGCGTAACGCCGCTCTCCGGCGCGGCAGGCCAGCCCGGCGTCGTCCGCCAGCCGCACCAGGTCGTCGCGCAGCAGGATCATCCCGCAGCGTACCGGCGCCAGCAGCCCGGCTATGAGGGCATCCCCACCGTCGCGGCGTGGGTCGGGAAGCGCGGGGGCGGCCCTGAGCGCCGCGGGGAGACGGTCCGGAAAGACCAATTCGCCTTCGAGCCGGGTCAGCGCCTCACCAAGGAGCCCGGCCCACGCCTCGTAGAATGCCGTACCGCACCCCCTGAAGCTCGCCAGATAGGGTCCGGTCCACGGCGCCAGATGCTCCCACGCCAGAGCTACCCGTGCGTGGGCCAGAAGCGCCCGGCGCGCCGGGTCCGGTTCGCGCCGCGGCCACTCGTCGAGTGCGGCCAGCAATCCCAGCAGGGAAGACAGGTGGTCGGCCTCGCGATCCGGCGTTCCCAGGGCGCGCCGGAAGCCGGCGATGCGGTCTCTCGCCTCACCCCCCATCATCCCCTCCGCGCCGAGGTACACGGAGGCATAGGGGTACCGCTGCCGCGCAACCACCCTGCCGTGCTCGGCCGGGGTGGGCACCGCCGGCAGGCCGAGCGCCGCCGCCGCCCGCGCGTGCTCCGCCGAAGGCGACTCGATCAGCGTGCCGAGCGCGCGGAAGAGCTCCATTCAGGGGTCGGCGTCCGGCGCGCGCCCGACCGCCCCCACCCGACCGACGGCGCCGCCGGCCGAGCCGTTGCCCTCCGGCTTCGACGGGAGCCGGAACGCCTCCCGCTCCGGTCTCACGGGGCGCAACAACCAGTAGGGCCGGCGAGTGCCGTCGGGTGAATGCAGTCCGGCCGGCCGTGCCAGCTTCAGCCACCGCCGGAACGCCCGGCGCGACTTGGCCGTGTCGACCGCGATGTCACCGTAGCGATCACCCGCTTCCGCCTTGCTCACCCGCACCGCCTGGTGCCAGCAGTGCGCCCCGGAAACAGGATCGGGCTGCACGGGGAAGGTCATGTTCTGGTGAACGCCCACATCGGTCCACCAGATGCGCGCGGTGTCCGAATCCTCCGACTCAAACGGCCCGGTCCCGCTTTTCCGCTCGATCCCCCACCCGCTCCCCTCCCGGTTGAGCGCAACCGTCGCCATCGCCTGGCGCGGCCCGTCCCCCGTCTTCCACCGCCCCATGTGGTGCGAACACGCCGCCACTCCGGGATGAATGCCCTCGGTCACCCACGCCTTCACCACGAAGTGCCCGATCCCGGTCTCGACCCGCACCAGGTCGCCCGTCTCCACGCCCACCCGCGCCGCGTCGCGCGGATGGAGCCAGAGCGGGTTGGTGTGCGCGATCTCGTTGAGCCACTTCGCGTTGGCGCTGCGCGTGTGGATCTGCACCGGCAGCCGGAAGGTCGAGATCAGGCACATCCGGTCCCCGTCCAGCTTCGACCTGTGCACGTGGCTCCGCACGTAGCCCGGGACGGCCAGCTCCGGCCATCCCCACTCGGCCAGCGTGCGCGACCAGAACTCGAGCCGTCCCGACGGCGTCGGAAAGCCCCGCCTCACCACCCCGTCCACCTCGACCCCCACCCGCCGCCGCCCCTCCCCGTCGCCGTCGAGCGGCGGCAGCGGCACCACGTTCAGGGCCGGCGGCGCTCCAGCCCTCGTGAAGGCGCGCCCGGCCGCGTCCACGTGCACGTCGTCCAGCTCACCGTCCGGCACCCGTTCCTCGTAGACCGCCCCGACCTTCGCGTCGATCTCGAAGGCCCCGTAGCGGCGCATGTACTGGAGCGGCGTGAGGCCTTCCCGCGCGGCCTTCCCAGGCAGCCCCGGCACCGAGTTCTCGAAGATCCACCCGTAGTACTCGTCCACCGTCATCTTCTCACCGGGACGCTCGCGGGACTCGAAGAACTCGCGGATCCCGCGGCTGCCGTCCGGGTCGATCCGCCACGTCAGCTCGATCCAGAACTCGTTCTCCTCCCAGACCTCGCCGGGAGTCACGTCGCGGGTGGACGCGATCTCTTCGCCCAGCCGCTCGCGCGCCGCGCGCAGCACCGGCTGCCGGAACCCGACCCAGAGCCCGTCGTACTGCTCGTACGAGGTCAGGTCATGGCGCTCCGAGGAGTGGCCCATCGGCAGGACGTAGTCGGCGAAGAAGGCGGTCTCGTTCCAGGTCGGGGTGAGCGCCACGTGCAACCCGATCCGCTCGGGGTCGGTGAGCATCTCGAGCCAGGAGAAGCCGTCCGGATTGGTCCACACGGGGTTGTAGACGCGGGTGAAGTAGACGGCCAGGCGGCGGTCCCGTTCCCGGACCAGGTGCGGCAGCAGGAACGACATCTCCATGAGGCTCAGCGGATAGTCGGCGGGCCAGGTGAGGTCGTTCCAGTGTTTGGGGTGCCCGGGCGGCATGCGGATCGGACGGGGGACGAACTTGTTCCACGAGTTGGGATAGGTGCCGCCGGGGACCGCGATCGCGCCGAGCAGGGCGTTGAGCAGGAAGAGGGCTCGCGCAACCTGCCAGCCGCCCAGGTTGCCGGCGGCCGCGGACCGCCAGTTGTGGGTGGAGAGCCGGGTGCCGGCGCCCGCGACGACCTCCGCCGTCGCCGAAAGCGTTTCAGCCGAAACGCCGCTCTCGGCCGCCGCGAAGTCGAAGGTGTAGTCGGCGTAGAGGTCGCGCAGCGCGCGCTCGAAGGTCTCGAAGGTGACGGGCTCGCCGGGGTGGCTCTCCTCCAGGTACTCGCGCCAGTTCCACCACCGCTCCACGAACGCCCGGTTGTAGCGGCCGGTGACGACCAGGTGGTTGGCGATCGCCAGCAGCACCGCCGCCTCGGACCCCGGGTAGGTCGAGAGCCAGTGGTCGGCGTGGGTGGCCGTGTTGGAGAGGCGGGTGTCGAAGACGATGAGCTTCGCGCCCCGCCGCTTGCCCTCCATGACGCGCTGGGCGTGCGGGTTGAAGTAGTGGCCGGCCTCCAGGTGGCTGCTCACCAGGAGGATCACCCGGGCGTTCTCGTGATCGGGACTGGGACGGTCCATCCCCATCCACAGGTGGTATCCGGCCCGCGCGCCCGAGGAACAGATGTTGGTGTGCGAGTTGTGGCCGTCCACACCCCACGCGGCGAGCATCCGTTCGGTGAAGCCGTCCTCGCCGGGACGGCCCACGTGGTACATGACCTCGCCGTGCCGGTCCTCGTCGATTGCCGTGCGGATGCGGGCGGCGATGTCGTCCAGCGCCTCCTCCCAGCCGACCCGCTCCCACTTCCCCTCCCCGCGCTGTCCGGCTCGCCTCAGGGGGTGGAGTATCCGGTCCGGGTCGGTGAGCTGGGTGACGGTGGCGGGCCCCTTGGCGCAGTTGCGGCCGCGGGAGCCGGGATGCTCCGGGTTCCCCTCGAACTTGCGCACCTCGAGCGTGTCGCGGTCCACGTACGCGAGCAGGCCGCACGCGGACTCGCAGTTGAAGCAGGTGGTGGGCACCAGCATGTAGCGGCGCTCGACGCGCTCGGGCCACGCCTTCGAGTCGAGCTCGACCCAGTCGCTCCAGCGCTCCTTCGGCGGGAAGGCGGCCAGGTGAACGCGGCTCGCTCCCGGGTAGAAGGTTTCGCCGCGGGCTTCCGTCTCGGCTTTGGCGGCGGAGACGCGGCGCTCCAGATCGTCGACGGTGGGGCGGCTCATGACAGCGGCACCGACTGGCCCGCCTGCACGTACGCGTGCTCGTAGGCGAGCAGGGCGACGAGGCCCAGCGGAACGACGGTCCACCCGAGCCAGGGGGCGGCCGCGCCGACGAGTGCCCCGAGTACGCCCAGGCGGAACCAGCGGCTGAACCGGCCGTGGGTCATCTCGCGTTCCGCGAGGCGGGCATGCGCGGTGGGCGGGGGCATGAGGACCTCGCCGGCGATCATGAGGACGTGGGCCGCGCTGGAGGCGGCGAAGGTGAGCAGCGCCGCTTCGGTGACGGCTGCCGGCGCCGCGAGCGCGAGGGCGGCGATTGTGGTGACACCGCCCCCGGCAACGCCGGCCTGGACGAGGAAGTGCGCCGGCAGCAGCGGGTTCTGCCACATGTCGCGCGCCTTGGCCTGCCCGAACAGGAAGGCGGTGTACACTGCCGTGAGGACCGCGAGGCCGCCGCCGAGCCAGCCGAGCCAGGGGGGTGGGGAGGTGCCGGCCAGGGTGGCGGCGAAGTGGGCGGCCAGCGCGGCCCCGTAGCCGCCGATGATGAAGCCGCCCCGCACCAGCCAGCTGCGCCACTGGGGGCGCCGGAAGATGAGGTGGAAGCGCGTGGGGTGTTCCAGGTCCCAGATCAGGATGGCGCCGGTGAGGGCCAGAAAGGCACCGGCCAGAACCGGCGCGGCCGACGTCCAGAGCGGGCCGGCCGGATCGAGCGCTCCGGTGAGGATGAGGAGCAGCGGCACCAGGTACGCCCCCGCCGCAATCGACTTGGTCCAGGTGTAGAGCGACACGCGGAAGTCCCACGGCGCGGTGTGCGGAATGTCGTAGCTGAGCACCGCCGCCGCCGAGGAGTTCCACGGCCCCGGGTGTCCGGCGGGGACCCCGTGGTCCATCTCACCCTGCTCGCTCCACATGAAGAGCCCGCCGCCCGGACGCTGCGCGGCCAGCGGGTCGAGGGTCACCTGGTCGGCGCCCTTGTAGTACAGCTTCGGCAGCGTCTCCTTCTCGGGCCGCCGGACCGCCACCGGGTCGCGGTTGATGATTCCGGCGACCTTCGAGGACGGGTCGTTCATGTCGCCCACGAGCAGCGCCTCGGTCGGGCACACCACGACGCAGGCCGGCTCGAGCCCGATATCGAGGCGGTGCGCGCAAAAGTTGCACTTCTCGGCCGAATGGTCCTCGGGATTGATGAAGATCGCGTCGTAGGGACAGGCCGCTATGCACGCCTTGCACCCGATGCAGGCGCTCTTGTCGAAGTCGACGATCCCGTCGGCCCGCCGGAACATGGCGGAGGTGGGGCAGGCGTCGACACACGGCGGTTTCGCGCACTGGTTGCAGCGGGTCACCTGGAAGGAGCGCCGCGCCTCCGGAAAGACACCGGTGTCAACGTACTTGACGTACGTGCGCGTCACCGAGAGCGGCACTTCGTTTTCGGACTTGCAGGCCGTGGTGCACGCGTGGCAGCCGATGCACCGGGTCTGGTCGACCACCTTGGCCCAGGCGGGGCTGGACGTGCCGTTCACCGGTTCCATGTCTTCACAATAGATGGACCGGCCACTCGCGAACAGACGCCCCCGGGGAAGGCGGCTCCGCCCGAGGAGCAAACGCAGAGCGAAGGCGGCCCCGGCCCGGATGCATCGCCGCTCGAATGCCGGGGGGTTTTGTCCGCGGGCTGCTATTGCCTGAGTGCTACGCGCAGTGACAGACCCCCCGCCCCCTGCGCCGAATCGCGTGACCGCAGGTCGGCTTCGAGGTTCAGCCTCAGGGCGTCGAGAACATCGAGGCGCCAGCCCACGAGGGATGTTCGCGACTGCGCGCCGTCGACCATCCCGAGCTCGGCGTAGGGCGCCATGGACAGGCCGCTCCCGAACGGAGACATGACGTAGTGCAGCCGCGCCATGAAGCGGCCGCCGGAATCCGCGGCATCCCGGCCGCCCGCCCCGACACCACCGACAGCACCGGGAGACCAGAGATCCCGGGCACTGCCCGCAGGCGCACCCCAGGACGTGCCCACGCTCACCGACAGCCCCCGGTCGGGGCCGCCGGGCTGGAAGATGAGCGCTCCGCCGACACCCCACTCGCTGAAGGCGGTGTCCTGGTGGCTCACCAGAACGCGGCCGGTTCCCTCGACGCTCAGGCCCGCCGCCTCGTTGGTGTACTTCAGCCCCCCGCCCACCTCGAGGCCCGTGCCGGTCTCGGCGTCGCCGCCGTCCATGCGCACGCCCACCTCGATCAGCGGGGCGAAGAGCCCGCTCGCGCCGACCTGCACGTGGCTCGCCGCCTCGAGGAGGAAGCGCACCCGGCTCGCATCCGTCTCCACCGGTGTCGTCCCGGCGCTCTCATCCGTACTCATCCTCACCAGGAACGCGTCCGACTTGAGGGCCAGTGAGATTCCGGGCCCCGCGGGATTCATGAGGTCCCCGCGGGCGCCGAGCGCACCCATCTGCATGCCGATCCCGGTCTCCCCGGTCGTTCCCGCACCGGGGAACGACATTTCTCCCCGGCCGAAGCCGCCAAGCCCCCACGCCGAAACCCGGTCCGCCATCCGGACCCGCAGGTACGGGTACACGCTGCTCAGGGTAGACTCGACGTCCTGGCTCAGTTCCCCCGCCGACCGCGCCAGGGTGCCCTCACCGAGGCTGTATGACCCCGCCACCCCCGCCAGGACCGGACCCGCCTCGTAGTCCACGCCCGCCAGCGCCGTGAGGACGCTTCCGTCCACCGACAGTCCTTCCTCCGCCCCGTCGAAGCTCGTTCTCATGCCCCGTCCCCACGCGGCCCAGCCACCGCCGGATCCACCCGCTTCGCGTACAGGGCTCCCACCGCCGAGGTGGAACATGCTGCCGTCCAGCACGTCACCGAGTCCCGGCCTGCGTCCCTCCCCCTCGACGGACGGCGCGGATACCGAGGTGCTCAACTGCGAACTCCCCATTCCCCCCGCGACACGCTCGCCGATTCCCTCCACGACCTGGCCGGCCACCGTGCGGCCGAACCGCGACAGCCACGCCTGCACGACCATCTCGTCGTCGTCGATGATCGTACCGGCCGCCACGGGCACCCCGAGCGCGGCGTTCGCCGGCCCGGACAAGGTCACGGTGAACGTCTCCCTACCCTCCGGGAGCACGTCGTCCAGCACCGTGACACGGAGTTCGCCCACGGTCTCTCCGGGGGCGAACGTCACCGTCCCGGTCGCGGCCCGGTAGTCCTCGCCCGCAACCGCCGTCCGGTCCGCGGTGGCCCAGCTCACGGTCACCTCGTAGGCGCTCGCGCCGCGCAAGGTCACCGGGAAGGCGATCTCCCCCGCGCTCTCGGCCGCTTCCACCGCGGCGATGTTCACGGTGGGCGTCGCATCGTTGTCGGAGACGGCCACCTGCACGGTCGGCGACCCGGAGATCTCGTAGTCGTCGCTCGCCGGAATCGTGGCCTCGATCGTGCCGTCCCGTTCGTCCAGCGCGTCGTCCACGGTCGGGAGCGCCAGAATCGCCTCCGCCGCGCCGACCGCGAAGTCGAACTCCCCGGGCGCGGGCCCGGCGAGGAAATCGCCGGTCTCAATGACCGTCACCGGCACACTGAGCGTCACGGTCAGGTCGCCCTCGCGGACAAGGCGGACGCGCGCGTCGGTGCCTTCGACCACGGTTGCCTCGACCGCGTCGATCGTGAGCACCGGAAGGTCGTCGTCGAGGATCGTACCCGTGGTCGGCTGCGGGTCCTCCCCGGGACTCGCGTTGACGTAGTTGCTGAACTCCAGGCGGAAGTGCTCGGCCGGCTCGTCGATGTCGTCGTCAATCAGCGGCACCATGAACCGCGTGCTAGTCTGCAGCGGCGCGAACACCAGCGTGCCCCGCTGGCCCGCGTAGTCCACTTCTTCGGTCGCCGTCCCACCCGCGGAGACGTAGCCCACCCGCACCTCGCGGCTGCTCTGAATGTCAAGGGTGGCCTCGAAGACGATCTCGCCGTCACCTTCCACGCCTTCCGCATCGGGCACCGTCAGCACCGGCGTATCGTCCTCAATGACCGTCACCGTCACGTCGGCGGCCGTCACCCCGGTGTAGTCGCCGCCAGTCACGTTGTGACTCAGCGTGACCGCGGGTTCGTCGATGGCATCGCGGTCGTGCGCGGCGCTTACGGTCACGGTCACCGGATTGCGCCACGCCCGCGGCGCGAAGGTCAGGGTGGACGGACTCACGGTCACGTCGCTCCCGGCCCAGTCCCCCCCGACCTCCACGGTCACGGTCGCGGTGGGACGCGAGGTCAACTGCACCGTATAGGCCGCGCTGCCGCCCTCATCCACCTCGAGAGCCGTGGCCGAGATCTCCACGCCGCGCTCGTCGTCGTCGACGACGGTCACCTCGGAGCTTGTGGGATCGCCGGCAACGAGCCCCTCGGGGAGCGGCGAACCCAGCCGCAGCGTCACGATCTCGTCGTCCTCGTCCACGTGGTCCTCCGTGGACCGGAATGTGAACGTGGCACTGGTCTGTCCCTGGCGCACCAGGACGTCCTCCGCCACCGTGAACTCGTCGTCCGTGACGTTCCGCCCTCCCGCGGCCACAATCGGAACCCGGACGGCCCGGCCCGGATCGCCGTCCACCTCCACCGACAGCTCCACCGAGCCGCCTTCGTCCACCTCGTATCCGCCCGCTCCGAAGGACACCGTCACGGTCTCGTCATCGTCCGCGATCGTGCCGGTCAGCACCAGGCGGTCCCCCGCGTCACCGAGCGTCGCGCCCACCGGGTCGAAGAGCTCCAGCCGGAATGTCTCCACCTCTTCTTCCAGGTAGTCGTTCAGCACGGTCACCGCGACCACCTGCAGTGTCGCGCCCGGACGGAACGTCAGTACGCCGGTGCCGGCCTCGTAGTCCTCGCCCGCCAACGCCGTCCCGTCCGCGGTGGCGTACCGGATCCTGACCGCAGTCCTGCTCGCGGCGTTCAACCGCACCGGGAAGCGAATGACGCCCGCCGCCTCCTCGGCCCGCGCATCGTCTCCCTCCACCGTCGGGAGCTTCAGGTCGATGACGTCGACGGTCACCGTGGCGGCGTCGACCCCGTCGTAGTCTCCCCCGCTCGTCTCGTGGGTCAGGACGATCCCGAGTTCGTCGTCCACGTCCGGGTCCAGGGCGCTGTGAACGGTGACGGTCCGGGGCTCGTTCCAGTCGTCCGGAGTGAACGCCAGCTCCACGGGTTCGACGGTCAGGCTCGTCTCCGCCAGATCCGTCGTCATCCGCACCGTCACGCCGCCCGTCGGCTGCGAAGTCAGCCGGGCCGTGTACGTGGCGCTGTCCCCTTCGGTCACCTCCAGGGTCTCGGGCGACACGCTGACCCCACGCTCGTCGTCGTCTTCGATCAGGACCTCGGTCGACACCGGGTCGCCCTCGACAATGCCTTCCGGCAGGTTCGGGCCAAGCATCAGGAACACCATCTCGTCCTCTTCGACGACATCGTCTCCCCGTGCCTCGAACTCGAGTTCGGCACGGGTCTCCCCGTCCTCGAAGATCACATGCGCCGCGACCGAGAACTCGTCCTCCTCCACGCCCTCTCCAAGCGTCACTTCTATCGGGATCCGGATCTCGTCGTCCGGAGCGTCGCTCAATTCCACCTCGACCGATACGCTGCCGCCCTCTTCCACAACGTAGGCTTCCGCGCCGAAGGAAACCCTGATGTCCTCGTCGTCGTCGACGATGACGCCCTCCAGCGACAGCCGCTCCCCGCCCCCGGCCAACGTCGCGTTGACGGGGTTGAACAACTCCAGCGCGAGCGTCTCGTCCTCTTCGGACACGTCGTCGTCCACCAGCCGCACACGGACTCGCTGCGTGGTCGTTCCCGGCGGGAAGACCACGGTCCCCGACTCCGCCTCGTAGTCTTCGCCTTCGACGGCGGTTCCATCCACGGTCTCGTAGTCCGCCGACACCGTTTCGCTTGCAGCCTCGGACAACAGCAGAACGAAGACGAGCTCACCCCGGGCCGTCTCCGTCGCGCTCGCCGCGGCCCCCAGGATCACGGGCACCCGCGCCCCGAGATCCAGGATGTCCACCGTGACGGACGGCACCTCGACGTCGTCGTAGCCTCCACCGCTCGCCTCGTGGGTCAGGACGATTCCGAGGTCGTCCTCTTCGTCGTCGTCCGCTTCGCTCCGAACCGCAATCTCTTGTGGCACGTGCCAGTTCGACGGCGTGAACACGACTTCCGTAGGCTGCACCTCGAGGTCGGTGTCCGACAGATCAGCGGTCATCCGCACGGTCACGCCGGCGAAGGGCTCGCTTTCGAGTACGACCGTGTAGCTCGCGCTGTCGTCCTCCACGATCTCCAACTCTTCCGGGTTCACGGTAACCGATGGCGGGGTACCCGGCTGTCCGGCACGGGCGACGGTCTCGGCCGACTCGCCGGGCCCGGCCTTGTTCACCGCCCGCACCTGGAACCTGTACAGGACCCCGTTCGAGAGCCCCTTCACGACGTGCTTCCTCGCCCGTCCCCCTCCGACGATGCCCGCCCAGCGGGTGTACGCTTCTCCGTCCTCCGCCCACCGGTACTCGTAGTGGGTGATCGCCGCGCCGCCGTCGCTTTCGGGCTCTCGCCACGTCAGCGTCACCATGCCGTCTCCGCCGTCTCCGAACAGGGACCGCGGACGACTCGGCACCGTCACCGTCGTGTCGCCCTCGTTGTCCCGGATCGTCACCGTGGCCGTCCCCTCGGCGATCCTGGCGTCCGGGTCTCCGATCAGGGAAAGAGTCACCGAGAACGTCTCGTCGCCGTCCTCCTCGTCGTCGTCGAGCACCGGCACGGTTATCGTGCGGCGGTTGGTGCCCTGGCTGAAGACGAGAGTCCCCGTGGTGTCCGTGTAGTCTTCGCCCGCGGTGGCGGTCCCGTCAGCCGTCACGTACCTGACTCTCACGGTCTCGTCGGCCGCCGGGGTCATGATGACCGACAACGCGATCTCGTCGTCCCCTTCGCCGACATCCGCGTCCCTGATGCGAATGGTCGGAGTGGAATCGGGGTGCACGGGCGTTCCCTCGGTCAGCGCCGCCGCGCCCGCGCCGACACTGTTCACGGCCCGGACCTGGAAACGGTGGGTCACGCCGTTGGTCAAACCGGTGACCCGCAGCCGCCTCGCCTCCTCTCCTCCGGCGATCGTCGTCCAGGCCGCCGGGAAGCTCTTCGATCCCGCCACGAACCTGTACTCGTAGCGGGTGATCGCCGCACCGCCGTCGTCCAGGGGTTGCGACCACGTGAGTTCAACCTGGCGGTCCCCCCCTATCCCGAGGAGACCGCGCGGCTCACTCGGTACGTCGGCTCCTCCGTTCGCGTCGTCGTCACGGATGATCACCTCGCCCCTGCGTACCTCTATGGTCGCATTCGTGGCATTCATCAGCCTGACCACGAACCTCTCGCTCGCCTCATGGTCTTCGTCGTCGACGATGGGCACGCGGATCTCCTCCAGCGTGTCGCCGGGATTGAAGCTCACCGTGCCGCTCGCCCGGCTGTAATCCAAGCCCGCGGTGGCCTCCAGGTCTTCGGTGTCGTAGCGAACGGTCACCACCTCGTCCGTCGCGTGCGACAACGTCACCCGCACGACCGCGACTCCGTCACTCTCGCCCGTCGCAGCGTCCCGCACCGCCAGCCTCGGCTCGCCGGTCGCGTGACTGGGAGTCGCGCTCACCTGGTCCCCCTGACCCTCCCCGGCTTCGTTCACCGCCCGCACCTCGAAGTCGTACTGCGTGCCGTTGGAGAGGCCGGACACCGTGACCCGCCTGGCCGCGGAGCCGCCCGGCACCGTCGTCCAGCTGTCGGGATACGGATCCGTGCTCTTCGCATGACGGTATTCGTACCGCGTGATCGGCGCCCCTCCGTCGCTGGCCGGCACCGCCCACGAGACCGTCACCTCGCCGTCGCCCGGTTCGGCCCCGAGATCGCGTGGAATGTCCGGAGGCTCGGCCGTCCCGTCACCGTCGTTGTCGAGGATCGTCACGTCCCCGGTCCCGTCGTCGATCCGCGCGCCCCGGGCATCGCTCAAATCGACCGTGAAGCCCTCGTTCTCCTCCTCCTGGTTGTCGTCGTTGATCGCGACGTTGATCTCCAGCACGGTCACGCCGGGCGCGAAGGTCAAACTGTCGTCGACCCCCGTGTAGTCCGCGCCCTCCTCCGCCGTCCCATCCGACGTGGCGTATTTCACCGTGATCTCTTCCTCACCCGGACGGGAGAGCCTGACCCGCAGAGTCGCCGAGTCGGACCCCTCACTCACCGAGATATCGTCGATCGACATAGACGGTGGCGGATCGTCGTCCATCGGCGTCGCCGTCACCTCGGCCGCGCTGCCCGCGCCGACCTCGTTGACCGCGCGGAGCTGGAACTCGTGCCGGACTCCGTTCGCCAGCCCCCTGACCGTCACGCGCCGCGCCTCGGCGCCCTGCGACACCACCGTCCAGCTTCCCGGATACGGAAGCGTGTCTTCCCTGAAACGGTACTCGTATCGCACAACCGGCTTTCCGCCGTCATCCGCCGGCGGTCTCCATGTCAACCTGACCACCTCGTCTCCCTCGAAGGCCACAAGGCCGACCGGGACGGACGGGGCACCCGGCGAGTCCTCAGGGTCGTTGTCCTGGATCGTCACCTGTCCCGTGTCCCGGCCGATGTCGGCCCCCTTGGCGTCGCTCAGAGCAACGAACAGGTCCTCCTCACCCTCGACATCCTTGTCGTTCGTGATGATGACCGGGATCTCCCGCGCCGTGCTCCCCGCCGGGAACGTCAGGGTTCCCCGCGCCGCGGTGTAGTCGGTCTCGGGCGAGGCGCTCCCCTCGGCGGTCACGTACGACACCGTGACCGTCTCGTCGGCCGCCGGCGCCAGAGTCACCCTCACCACGGCCGTGCCATCGCCCTCGTTCACGGTCAGGTCGGGCACGGCCAACTCGGGCGAGGCGTCCGCGTCGGCGGGTGCCGCGGTCGTCGCGGCCGCGGCGCCCGGACCTTCTTCGTTAACCGCCCTCACTTCGAACCGGTACGTGGTGTCGTTCGTCAGTCCGTCCACCGTTACCCTTCGGGCCTCCTCCCCACCCTCCACGACCGTCCAGCTGTCCGGAAGTGTCTCGGAGGCTTGCGCATACCGGTATTCGTAGTGCGTGATCTCCGCACCCCCGTCGCTCGCGGGCGGCATCCAGGTCAGCACCACTTCCTCGTCACCGGGGTCCGCCGCCAGGGTGCGCGGCGCCGTTGGCGGCGCGGCCACGGCCCCGCCGGAGCCGGCTGCATTCACGTCGCCGATGGTCTCGGCCGCGGTGACGGTCGGCGTTCCGCCCGCCACCGCGTAGTCGTCGACTTCCGTCGCCGAGCCTCCGGATGCCGGCAAGAGCGTATGGGTCGCCGCGCCGGCGTACTGCGGCAGGAACACGAGCAGCATCGCCGCGCGCAAGCACAAGCCACGAACCGACTCGTTTCCCTGGACCCATGAGACGAAAGACCGAAGCACTTTTCCGTTACGCATTTTTCTCAATGGCAGCGGTTGTCCCAAACCTTCCCACACTCCGTACACCAGTGGACCAATCCTATGAAGAACGGAACGAAATGGCCAGTTGACCCGGACTGCGCGCCCGAACCGGGACCCGGCATGCTCGGGGGAATCGACAAGCGCACGCTGCTCGCGAGGTGCCGGAGAGAGCGGAGCGGCCGAACACCATCGACAGCGGGTCCCGAAGCCTCTATCGTATCGCGGTCGCGCCCGTGCAGCGCTGCGGAACCGACCCCGCCGCCCGACACCTTCCAACCTGACGAGACCCATGAACAAGAGACTCCTGACCGGAATCCTCACCGCAACCCTGGTCGCCGCCTGCGCCACCGGGCCCTCCGGGCCGCCTCCCTTCGACCCGGTCGGCACCTATGACTTCACCGCCGACATGGCCGGGCAGGATCTCACCGGAACCATGATCATCGAAGCGACCGAGGACGGCTACACCGGCGAACTCAGCACACCTATGATCCCGATCCCTCCCGCACCCATCAACTCGGTGGAGGTCGTCGACCGGACGGTCACGATCGAGGCGGACGGACCCGAGGGGCTGTTGCTGATCGAACTGGTGGTCACCGAGACCGCCCTGGAGGGCACCTGGGCGATGGGGGAGGGGAGCGGCGTCTTCAGGGCGACCAGGTCGAAATGAGTCGCGCGCACTCAGTCAATGAGGCGCCGGCCGGGCCACGTCATCGGTGACCTGACCAGGTAACATGACCAGGTCAGGCGGCTGGTAGTCCGGTTTCGGGCCGATCCCGGTCGCCGCCGGGCATCTCCGGATCGACTCTCGCGCCCCTGGAACTTATGCGACATATTGATGATATATCAAATAACAACGCCACATCATCCGGCAGCGGCCCGCACCTGTCGCCTGGACCACGCACGGTCGCTACGGATCCTCACTGGAACGGAGAATCCGCTCATGCGATTCGATGACTATCTGGACCTCGACGCCTTTCCCTGGCCGTTCGGCCGGGGAACCCCCCCCTGGCAACGCCGCCAGCGACAGCGCCGCACGCGCTGGAAATGGTTCGAGCGCGGCGACCTCAAGTTCGCGATCCTCGGCCTCATCGAACAGAAGCCCATGCACGGCTACGAGGTCATGCAGGCCCTGGAAGACCAGTCCGCCGGATGCTACCGGGCCAGTCCCGGGTCGGTCTACCCCACCCTGCAGCTCCTCGACGACCAGGGTCTGGTGACCGCCCGCGACCACGGCGGGAAGAAGATCTACACGATCACCGACGCGGGCCGCGCCTACCTGGACGAGAACCGCGACCATGTGAACCACATCTTCGAACGCGTTTCGCGGTTCAGCGACCGTCTCTTCGGGGGCAACGTGGCCGAGCTGTCCCGAAAGTTCTCCCATCTGGCGCGCACCACCTTCCAGAGCGCACTCGGCTGGATCGACGACGAGCAGCTCTTCAAGGACATGAGGAGCATCCTCGACCGCGCCGTGAAGGACATGGACGCCGCGTGGGACGGGGCCCGCGAGCGGTGGCGGGCCGAGCGGGCGGCGCGGCGGGGCGGGGCGGACGCTCCCGCGCGGGAGGGCGCGAACGCGGACGGATGAGTTCCATGCGCATCGCGACCTGGAACGTCAACTCGGTGAAGGCCCGGCAGGCGCGCCTGCTCGGGTGGCTCCGCGACCACCGCCCCGACGTGCTGTGCCTGCAGGAGATCAAGACCATCGACGACGCGTACCCCGGAGACGAGGTGCGAGGGGAGGGGTACGACTCCGCGGTCTTCGGCCAGAAGGCGTACAACGGCGTCGCGCTCGTAAGTCCCCATCCGATCCTCGGGGTACGCAGGGGGATGGGCGACGACGACCCGCAGGCGCGGCTGATCGGCGGCACGGTGAAGGGGGTGGCGGTGTATTCCGCCTACTTTCCCAACGGACGCACGGTCGGATCCGAGTCGTACGCATACAAGCTGGCCTGGATGGGGCGCCTCCTCGAGGTGCTGGAAACGCGCCACGACCCCGGCGATCCGCTGGTGCTCGCGGGCGACTTCAACGTGGCTCCCGACGACCAGGATGCCGAGAACCCGGGCCGCTGGGCCGCAAGCGTTCTCTGCCACGCCGACGCCCGGCAGGCCCTGGAGCGGATCCGCGCCTGGGGTTTCGTGGACGTCGTGCGCAAACACAACCCGCAGGGCGGCCTCTACAGCTGGTGGGACTACCGCAGACTCGCCTTTCCGAGAAACGACGGCTTGCGGATCGACCACGTCTTCGCCACAATGCCGATGGCCGAGACCTCGACCGCCGCGTGGGTGGACCGCGACCAGCGAAAAGGCCGGAAGACCGACATTCCTTCGGACCACGCGCCGGTGGTGGTGGATTTCGGGGTGTGACGCCGGCGGCCACCTCGCCGTTGCGTGCTCGGCTCACCGCGGTCCGCACCACGGGAGGCACCCGCGGCACACGGCGGGAACACCCGTGCGGGCGTCCCTGTAGTACATTTGTGGACTACTTTCGCGAGCGGATGCGACACGGCGTAAACAGGACGGTAAGGTGAATTCACGGCGAATCAGGGAAAGACGGCATCGGCTGGTGCTCGGAGCCGGCTTGGCGGTTTCTCTTGCCGTGCACGGCTTTCTGCTCGGGTCATTCAGCTTCTGGGGGCCCGAGCCCGCCGGGTGGCCGGTCCGGCCGGAGGAAGCGTCCGTGTTCCAGGTGCCCGCCATCGAACTGGTACGGATCGAAGAACCCCCCGAGCAGGTCGTCCCGGAGCCCGTCACCGCCGACGCGCCGATCATCCTGACCGCGCCCGCCTCCGAGGAGGTGTCGGAGCCGAAGTCGGGCGAGGCTCTCGTCGCGGCATCCGGAGAGGTGGCCGCATCGGCCGCCGCGCCGATGGGCGGGGCGGCGGTGGCGGACAACCCTCTGTCGGCCAATCCGGCGCTTGCAGAATCGGGATTCCCTTCCGCGGCGCTCTCCATGTTGCCTCGCTTGGGAAGCCGGCAGGGGCGGCCGGAGTCGATCCGCGAGCCGATCGAAGTCCCCGGTCCGTACCCGGAAGCCGATCACGCGGAAGGAGAGGGCGAGGAGGACGAGAGCTGGTGGAGGCGCCTGGGTGCGAAGTTCGGGATCGGAAGCGGCAGCAAGATCTGCGTTCCCCGCCCCGAGGTCATGGACACGGTCCCGCGAGTCGCGGAGAAGTAGCCTGTCCACGGCTCCCGGATTCCTCAACCGGGTTCTTTCCGCCTCGTGAGGGACTCCAGGGCTTCAACACTCCGCGGCCAGTCGCGCCGGAGCAGTCTGGACAGCGCCCGGTCAGCGAGCAGCCGTCCGCCCGTCTGGCAGGCCGGACAGTAGTTCGTTTCGCGGGTGGCATAGACGATGCGCTGGATGGGGGTGCCGCACTGGACGCATGGCTCGCGGTACCTGCCGTGGGCGGACATGGCGGGGTGGAAGGCGGTGACCTTCGCGGGAAAGTCGTCACCCGCCTCGGCGATGAGCCGTGCCGACCATTCCGTGAGCGAGGACCGGACCGCCGCCCGGAGACGCTCGATCTCCCCGTCGCTCAGCCGCCGCGTGAGCCGCGCCGGTGAGAGCCGGGCCCGGAGCAGGATTTCGTCCGAGTGCGCGTTGCCGATCCCGGAGAGGATGCGGGGGTCGGTGAGCGCCCGCTTCAGGGTGCGGTTCTCGCGCCGGATCGCCGCCGCGAAGGCCTCGGCGGTGGCTTCCAGCGGTTCGATGCCTCCCGGGTCGTGCTCCATGAGCGCAGCTTCCCCCCTCACCAGGTGCAGGGAGGCACGCTTGCGGGTGGCGGCCTCGGTGATGAGCAGCGTGCCGCGCGAGAAATCGAAGGCCGCGTGGCCACGCTTGCGGGGAATCGGCGCATCGGGCTTTCGCCACTGGAAACGGCCCGCGATCATGAGGTGGACTACGGCGAAGAGATCGTCCTCGACCCCGAACACGATGCGCTTGCCGAGTCGCGCGAGCGTCTCCACGGATTTGCCGTGCAGCTCGGCGGGGGAGGGATCGAAGGTCTTGAGAAGCGACGGGGACGCGATCCGTAGCCGCCTTATCTTCTCGCCGAGGATCCGCGGGCCGAGCGCGTGCAGGTAGAGGTTGACTTCGGGAAGCTCCGGCACCGCTCTTCACCTCACGTGTCCTTGCGTTAGCATTCCTGGGCGCCTTCCCCGCCCCGGCCCCGCAAGCCCGGGGCGGTCCGCCGGGGGGCGCCACCCATGATGCACCCTTCACATCCTGTCACACAACCATGATCATTCGCCCCAGAGTTCGCGGTTTCGTCTGCGTCACCACCCACCCCACCGGATGTGCCCGCAACGTCGAGGCCCAGATCGAACACGCCCGGCGGCATCCCATCGCGAACCCACCGCGGTCGGTACTCGTTCTGGGCTCTTCCACCAGCTACGGGCTGGGATCCCGAATCGCGCTCGCCTTCGGTGGCGGGGCCGCGACCTTCGGCGTCTTCTTCGACCGCAGGCCCACGGCCCGGCGTCCGGGTACGGCGGGGTGGTACAACACCGCGGCCTTCGAGGAAGCCGCCGCCCGGGCCGGACTCCGCTCCGCCTGCTACAACGGCGATGCCTTCTCGCACGAGGCGAAGTCCCGTGTCGTGGCGGCGCTCAAGCGGGACTTCCCTCCGGTCGACTGCGTGGTGAACTCGGTGGCGGCACCTCGCCGGACCCACCCGGACACCGGGCGGCGCTTCACCTCGGTGCTGAAGCCGATCGGGGCGCCGTACCGGTCGAAGACGCTCAACACCGACCGGGCCGAGGTGACCGACGTGGAGCTGCCGCCGGCCACGCCCGAGGAGGTGGACGCCACGGTGGCCGTGATGGGGGGCGAGGACTGGCGCCTGTGGATCGACGCGCTTCGCGACGGCGGCGTGCTGGCCCCCGGATGCCGCACCTTCGCGTACAGCTATGTCGGGCCCGAACTGACCTGGCCGATCTACCGGGACGGTGCGATCGGGCGCGCCAAGGCCGACCTGCACCGCACCGCGGAGGAACTCGACGCCGAGCTGGCCGCGACCGGAGGCGGTGCCCGCATCGCGATCATGAAGGCGGTGGTCACGCAGGCGAGCGCGGCGATTCCGGTCGTGCCGCTCTACGTCTCCATCCTGTACGGAATCATGAAGGAGAAGGGGGATCACGAGGGCCCCATGGAACAGGCCGGGCGCCTCTACGGCGAAAAGGTCTACGGCGGCGGCGGGATTCAGGCGGACGCCGGCGGATTCATCCGTCTCGACGACCTCGAGATGAAGCCGGAGACGCAGGCCGAGGTGCTGCGCGCGTGGGAGTCGGTATCGAGCGGCAACCTGCGCGCCGTTTCCGACTTCGAGGGATATCGCTCCGCATTCCTGCAGCTCTTCGGCTTCGAGGTGCCGGGTGTCGACTACGGCGCGGACGTGGATCCGGCGGTAGGGATTCCGGCGCTCATCGCCGACTGAACCCGGCGCATCGGCCGTGACCGAAATCACGGCTTCACCCGCCGGGTGGAGCGTCGCACCGCGAACTTCCGGGGCGCGACACTCACCATGAAGCCGACTTGCGAGCAGCTGCGCGAACTCGCCGCCCGCGACCCGGTGCTGGGGGAGGCCATGGAGAGAGTCCCTCCCTTTCCGGGATTTCCGGTCGGTCGGCTGGCGCGGGGATCGCACTTTCAGGCCATCGCCCGCTCGATCTCCCACCAGCAGCTGGCCGGGGCCGCCGCCCGCACGATCTACGGCCGTGTCTGCGCGCTGACGCCCGGGCCGCGGTTTCCGACGGTGGAGGAGTGCCTCTCGCTCCCGGACGAGGCCTTCCGGGACGCGGGGTTCTCGGCCGGGAAGACACGCGCGGTGAAGGACCTTGCCGGGAAGTGCGCGGCCGGCTCGGTGCGCCTCCGCTCCGTGTCCCGCATGAGCGACGACGAAGTGGTCGACATGCTCTCCGGGGTGTGGGGAATCGGGGAGTGGACGGCGCAGATGTTTCTGATGTTTCGGCTCGGGCGCCTGGACGTCATGCCGGCGGGCGATCTCGGGGTGCGGCAGGGGATGCGCATTCTGGACGGGCTGGAGGAGCGCCCCGCGCCGGGGGCGGTCCTGGAACGCGCCGAGCCGTGGCGGCCGTTGCGGTCGGTGGGAACGTGGGTTCTCTACCGGCTGTGCGATCCCTGAGGGACACATGAGCAGGCACGGTGACAACCGTATCGCCATCGCGGTGCCCTGTCACCGGGTCATCCGCGCCAACGGCGGCACCGGCGCCACCGGCCGCGGTCACGCGTCCATGATCGAGCGCGGCTCGGCCGTCGCCGCCTGCCGGGCACCCGGCAGGGCCGCCCCCACCGCCGCCACCAGAAACACCGCCGCCACCCCCGCGAAGACCGCACCGTCGAAGTTGGCCACGCCCGGGGGAGCCAGCACGCCCACGACCAAAGCGGCACCCCACAGCCCCACCCCCACCCCCACCGCACCCATCCGCAGCGCCTCACCCAGGATGAGTCGGCGCAGCCTGCGGGGCGTCGCCCCGATCGCGCCCCGGATGCCCATGTCACGCAACCGCGACCGTACGTGCGCACGCACCGCACCCACCATCGCGAAGACGGCCGCCAGGGCTCCCAGCGCACCGGCCGCGCGGGCCCCGCCCCCCAACCAGGGCGCCGTCCCGAACACCCGCTCCACCTCTTCGCGGGCCGGCCTCGGCCCGGCCACCGCCAGACCGCCACCGGGAATCCCTTCCAGCACCGCGCGCACGATCTCCCGCGAGTCGTCCTCGTCCGCCGCGGCGCTCACCGGCACCGACGCCACCACCTCGATCCCGGACGGCGGATGGTCGAGCGCGGAGAAGTACGCCGAGTAGGGGGACCCGGAAGCGCCGAGACCCCGGCCGCCGCCATCCCTCACCACACCCACCACGCGGTGCGCCTCTCCGCTGAAGCCGCCGAGCGCCACCCACCGGCCGATGACCGGGGGTTCCAGAAAGTGCGCCCTGGCGTACGCCTGGTTGATCACGACCTCGTGCGTTCCCTCCACCCCCGGGGCACCGTCCGCGAAGCCGCGTCCGGCCACGAAGCGCAGTCCCCGACCCGCGAAGAACCCGGGCATCACGGCGTGGTGCTTCACGTAGGTGAGATGGACCGGGTGCGGCATCCCCCCGGTCGAGCAGGCACCGCATTCGTTCGCGGCCAGGACCTCGGGGCCGCGCCCCAGCCAGGAGCCCGGGGTCCCCAGCGACGCTGCCACGAGTTCGGGCGCGTCCCGCACCGCGGCCAGAGCCGACTCGAAGAGCGCGGCGCGCGCCGCCGGATCATGCGCCGCTCCGCGCACCGGCGAAAGCAGAGCCACCACCGTGAGGCTCCCGGCCGCAGCTCGCCCCTCGGGGCCTGTCGCGACACCCGGCCCGCCCCCACGAGATGCCAGCAGCAGCCCCGATCCCGCCACGATGGCGACCGCCGCGGACAGCTGCAGTGTGATCAGCAGGACGCGGTTGAACCGCCTCGGCCGGGGGTCCGTCAATTGGTGGCTCTCCGCTTCCTGGCGCAGAGGCCTTCCCCAACGGTAGAGGCCCCGAACCGGGAGAATCGCGTACAGGACCACCGCGGCGGCGAATATCACCAGCGCGCCGGCGCCGGTGGTCGCGGACGGGGGTGCGAACGAAGTCCCCGGCGGCGCCAGTCCGGCCATCACGGACGCTCCCGCCGCGGCCAGACCACCCCCGGTCACCGACGCCCAAAGGAGACGCCGGCTCCACACCCTCGCGGCGCCGCCCACCAGCCGGAGCGGGGGCGCACCCAGCATCACCTCCACCGCGCGGCGGCCCTCGATCGACAGATTCTCCGATCCGATGACACCCAGCAGGCTCACCAGGGCCGTGGCGGCGGCCATCAGAACCAGGGCCAGGGTCGTCCCGGCCAGGCGGTCCAGGTCCGCCCGTTCGGCGGCACCGGCGGGAGCGTCGGGGTCGGGGAAACCGACGACCTCCACGGTCGGCGTGACGGCGGTTTCGACCCTGTGAAAGGGTCCGTCCCGGCCGCCGCGCAGCAGCAGGGCCGCGCCGAGAACCAGCGCCACCACGGCGGCGCAACTCAGGATCGCGGTGCGGTGCAATGGCGTCACGGGACGAACCGTTTAGTTTGGGGAACCCATGAACGTACCGCTTCTGGACCTCACCGCGCAGTACGCGTCCATCAGGGGCGACATCGAGGCCGCGGTGACCCCGGTCGTGTCGTCGCAGCGCTTCATCCTGGGGCCGGAGGTGGAGGCCTGCGAGGAGGCCATCGCCGGCTATTCGGGGAGCCGCCACGGGATCGGGGTCTCGTCGGGGACGGACGCGCTCATGGTCACGCTGATGGCCGAGGGCATCGGTCCGGGCGACGAGGTCATCACCACCCCCTATTCCTTCTTCGCCACCGCCGGCGTGATCGCGCGCGTCGGGGCCACACCCGTCTTCGCGGACATCGATCCGGTCACGCTCAACATCGACCCCGCGCGCATCGCCGCGCGCGTCACCGCCAGGACCCGGGCGATCATTCCCGTGCACATCTTCGGACAGATGGCCGACATGGACTCGATCATGGAGGTCGCCCGGTCGCACGGCCTGGTCATCATCGAGGACGCGGCCCAGGCGATCGGGGCGGAGCACGACGGCCGCCGCGCCGGGTCCTCCGGGCACTACGGCTGCTTCTCCTTCTTCCCGTCCAAGAACCTGGGGTGCTTCGGCGACGGCGGCATGGTGGTCACCAGCGACGCCACCCGCGCGGAGCGGATCAGGGCGCTCCGCGTCCACGGCGAATTCGTGCAGTATCATCACCGGATCGTCGGCGGCAACTTCCGGCTGGACGCGCTCCACGCCGCCGTGGTTCGCGCCAAGCTGCCGCATCTGGACGGCTGGAGCGAGGCCCGCCGGGCGAACGCGGCCCGCTACGGCCGCCTCCTCGGCGAATTCGCCCGCGAACACCCGTCAGTGCTGCGGCTGCCGGCCGCCGTCAACGGCAGGCACGTCTTCAACCAGTACGTCGTCCGCGTGGCGGACCGGGATCTCGTGCGAGACCGTCTCACCTCGGCCGGGATCGGCACCGCGATCTACTACCCCCTGCCCCTGCACCTGCAGAAGTGCTTCTCCGGCCTGGGATACGCCAGGGGCGACCTGCCGGAGAGCGAACGAGCGGCCGAACACGCGCTGGCGCTGCCCATCTATCCGGAACTCGGCGTTGCGGAGATCGGCTACGTGGCCGAACATCTCCTGGCCGCGTTGGCCGAGCGGCCTCGGCGGGACTAGCGCTTGCCTGAGGGCGTCGAAGAGGATCAATGCGAAGGCGACGGTGCGGCGGGTGCTGAAGAGCAGGGCCGCGTTCTTCACGTGCGAGGGTCAGGTGCTCGGGAGCGCGCCGCCGTTGCCGGAGGTCACCCGGCAGCTGCCGGAGCCCCCGCCCCCCAGCCGCCTCTCCAACGGCGCCCCCCGCTTCGTCGACTCGGCAGTCCCGCTGTCGCTGTGATCAGGCGCCCGCCCGTCGCCGCGGCGAAACCCGGGACGCGAGCATGTCGGAATGGGACAGGTCACGGATCGTTCAAGCGACCACCCTTCTCGTAAAACAGTCACGATAAACACACGATATACTGTCGCTTGGACATGTTCAAGTCATACAAAGTCGTAGTAGCGAAGCCGGGAAGGTTCGTTCAGGCCCGTAATCCTCCATAATTCCACACCCGCTATTGCGGAGTGGACACAGTGGCAGGTACGTTTGCATGGCCTCCCTCCACCGCCCGCGCACCGGGAGAATTGCGGTGCCTGGCAGATACCAGTTCCCGTGGGAGAAACCCAATGAACCGACTCCTAACGTACCTGACACCGACAACGCTGGTGCTTACAGCCTGCGGAGAGGATCCCGTGGCGCCCGAGCCCTGCGCACCGCCCGACACGATCGAGGCCATCGTCGGACATCCGGTCCGGCAAGCGGTCTGCTTCGCTACCAGCGGAGACGCCGTGAGCTATCAGTATCAGGTGACTAGTTCCGACACGGGTGTCGTCACCGTCACGATCGCCGACACTACGCTTACCGTGACCGGACAGAGCGAGGGCACAGCCCGGATTACGGTGACAGCCACTGGCTCTGACGGGGGGGAGGGTACCGCCATCTACCCGGTTGTCGTGAAGCTCCCTTGGGAGGGAGAGATCACCGAGTGTGTTGCGGAGTTCCTGGGAGGCAACTGGCTGGTGGTGGTCGCGGGATGGGCGAGGGCAAACATCTCCCTCGTCAATGTCGTCCACGGCGTCTACATGGGGGATCTCCTGCTGCAAGAGGATGACATCGGCAAGTTGAACGAGGACGACCGAATAGACTTCGGCATTTCGACTTGGGTGGAGGAGCTGAGCGGTGGCGACGAATGCCGTCAGACCCTCGAATACGAGGTTGCCGAAGAGTGACCGGGGGGTGACCGAAAACGCTATCCCGGCATGCCTCCGGGGGCAGGGCCGACACCCCGGGAACACCGTCTTCAACCCCGAAATCCGCTCCCGGAAGCAGCCCGAAGGCCGGAAGGAACGATCCGGCAAGCGCCGTACATTGGAAAAGCCGCCTCAGGTGGCGAACTCGCTTGTTTTGGGACTAGACTATCGTCGGCGGCCCCCGGCCCCCGGCCGGATCGGTCTTCCGGCGCACCGGCGACCGGGCACGGCCCACACCCGGCGGAAGGAGCGAGACAGGCAGGCATGGAAGGCGGGAGTGGAAAAAGGCTCATCGTCGTCGGCGACCGGGTTCTGATCGAGCCCGAGGAGGGCGAGGAGCGTACGACGGTCGTCGGCCTCTATCTTCCGGCGTCGGCGGTGGAGAAGCAGTCCGTGCAGGGAGGCCGCGTCCTCGCCACCGGGCCGGGGACCCCGATCGGTGCGCCCGCGGAGCTGGAGGAGGAGCCCTGGAAGATCGGATCCGGAGAGGCGCGCTACCTGCCCGTGCAGGCCCGCGTGGGCGATTTCGCGATCTTCTTCCGCAAGGCCTCCGTCGAGATAAGCTTCGAGGGCAAGGAATACCTCGTCGTGCCCCAGGCGGCCATCCTGACTCTGGTGAGGGAGGCCGCCGAGGGGCCGGAGCCGCACTTCTGACCGGAGAGCCCGTGTCCGGGGCGGCGGCCGGCGCCGCACTGGCCGGCCATGCCGCCAGCCAGGGATTCGTCGTGCTGGACGGCGGACTGGCCACGGAGCTCGAGCGGGCGGGCCACAAGCTGAACGACCCGCTCTGGTCGGCGAAGGTACTGCTTTCGGACCCCGGCGCGGTGGAGGCCGTACACACGGCCTACCTGGACGCGGGCGCCGACTGCGTGACCACCGCCACGTACCAGGCCACCTTTCAGGGCCTGGCCGCGCGGGGCATCGCCGGCCGCCGCGCCGAGGCCCTGTTGCGCGGCGCGGTCGAGCTGGCGCTCCGGGCGCGGGAACGGTTCTGCGCGCGCACGGCCGGTCGCCGGAACCGTCTCGTGCCCCTGGTCGCGGCCAGCGTGGGTCCCTACGGGGCGTATCTCGCCGACGGCTCCGAGTACCGGGGCGACTACTCCATCGGCCGGGAAGCCCTCGCCGACTTCCACCGCAGGCGCTGGCACGTCCTCGCCCGCAGCCGCGCCGACATTCTCGCGTGCGAGACCCTCCCGTCCCTGGCCGAGGCGCGGGTCCTGGCGCGGTTGGCGCGGGAGACTCCGGAAACTCCAGCCTGGTTCAGCTTCACCTGCCGCGACGCGGGCCACCTGAGCGACGGGACCCCGATCGGCGAGGTCGCCGCGTGGGCCGACCAGGAGCCGGGCGTGTCGACCGTGGGCGTCAACTGCATCGATGCCTCCCTCGTGCCCGAGCTGGTGGGAGCGCTCGCTCACGGCACGGCCAAGCCGGTGATTGCGTACCCGAACGCCGGAGGCGTCTACGACCCGCGCACGAGGCGCTGGGCACGCGCCGAACCGGCCCCCGACTGGGGGGAGGCGTGCCGCGGCTGGATCGCGGCGGGGGCGGTGGGGGTGGGAGGGTGCTGCCGGGTGGGACCGGAGGCCATTCGACGGATGCGGGCGGCGCTGGTGGCCTCCCGGGCGGGCGGATAGCGGCCGGCGCGGATGCATCGCCGCTCGCGGATGCGACACGCGAATGCGGCGGGGTCTTCTTCCACGGGCCGCCAACGCTTAGCTTCATGACCCGCGGGACGTGGCGCAGTCCGGTAGCGCACCTGAATGGGGTTCAGGGGGTCGCCGGT
>JAPPGI010000011.1:0-7578 GCA_028874985.1 Gemmatimonadota bacterium
AGCGGGCGCCAGTCTGTCGATACGTAATCATATTTATGTCCGCGTGTACTAGCGACGATTCGAACGGGAACGTGGCCCGGGCCGCTCTTCCGCGACTGTTGAAGTCGTTTCCCGCGAAAGCGACCACCGATCAGGTGTTCCTGCTGGACCCTCTGATTCCGGCGGCGTTGGAGCACATGGACCGGGACGAGCTGGCATCGATCGCTCGCCGGAAGCTCGAAACGGCTGGCTTGCGGATCGGGCACCGCATACGGTGGCTGGCCACCGGCATGTTTCTTGGCGACCCGCTGTCGGGGGAACAGCTGGACCACTTCCTTTCCGGCGGCCCGGACGCCCGGGTGCGTGAACTCGCGGCCTTCCTCACGGTTCCGGCGGTCGCGATTCGAGTCCGGTCTCTATCGCCCGGGTCGTTGGCAATGCTCGTCAGCAGGCTTGGTCGGTACTTCGCTCCGGTACCCGGAGGAACGGACGGTCCGATCCGCACGGCTCTCGACGCACTGTCGCGCCTACCTTCCCGGGAGGCCACGGAACTGCTTCAGGCACTGCTTGATGACGACAATCTCGCAGCATGGCGAGAGCCGATCTCCGAGGCATCCGACGCGCAGAGGGTCGTCCGGCTGGACGCGGAATTCGAGCCGCCGACGATCCTGGATGTCGCGAGCGTGCTCAAGGACGGCCGGCCGGGTGGCGCTGCGGATCTGGCCGCGCTTGCGGTGGACCGAATCCTGGATCTCGGTGAGCAGGCGCGGGACGGCGACGCCGATCTGTGGCGTCGTTTCTGGAGCGAAGAAGCACACGGGAAGCCGGCTACGCCGAAGATCGAACTCTCCTGTGAGCTCGCACTCCTTGCCGCGCTGCGACCTCAACTCCCGGAAGGGGTGCGAGTGGAGCCGGAGGCGGGGCATGCGGGCAACAGGCGCGCCGACTTGCAGATCTCGTACGGAGACTTCGCCGTCCCCGTCGAGACCAGGGTGACTTCAAGCCGAGACTTTTGGACCGGGGTCACGGCTCGGCTGATACCCCGCCATGCTCGCGACCCGAGGTCGGACGGTTACGGTATCTACGTCGTTTTCTGGCACGGCCCGGAACACGCGAAAGTCCCAAGCCCGACAGGGAAACCCCCGCGAACGCCGGACGAGCTGCAAGGTCGCTTGACGCAACAATTGCCGTCCAAGGCTCAGCGGAAGGTGTCGGTGATTGTTCTGGACGTAGGTCCACCGCAACGAGCGGCTTCGGCGACGACCGTCGTCAGCTCCCCGGCAGCCCGCTGCTCACCGGCGAGCCCGGCGCCGGGCGCTCTCCTTCCCGAAGCTCGCGAATCGACCGGACCCGCCCGTTCGGGTACCTCTCGATGATCGTCGCCGGCATCGACTCCCGCGCGAGGATCATGTGGACTCCCGAGCCGGTCAGGTGAACCTCCGACAGCAGGCCGTCCCGCTCCGGTGAGTACGGAATCGCCAGGTTGAAAGCCTCGTGGCCGGGAATGTGCGAGATCTCGGCCGGCGTGAACCGGAACGAGAAGATCTCGTCACCCATGTGGTCCAGTCCCCGGATCAGGTACTTGCCGCCCGGTTCGTGCGGATCCGGAATCGCGTTGAACGCGAACGCCGGTTCGAAACGCCGGTTCGTGATGTCGCCCCATATCATGAGCACGGGCACGGGTCGCTCGACCAGTTGCGCTTGCCGCCGGTATCGCATCGCCTTCTCGAAGAAGAAGTCGCTCGTCCATGGATCGTCGAAGCAGTAGCTCATATGGTCCCGGTGGATATCCGGGTCGATCAGCTCCATCTTCTCGATATCCAGGCCCCACTGGCCGATCCGGGCATCCGGGTAGGGGAATGGCGGACCTACCACCCGGCACGGTGCATGAGGCAGGCTCATCGAGTGGCCCAGTTCGTGGCTGGTCGTCACCCCGTTGTGCGTCGTGGTGCTCGTCGCCTGTGGCCGACCCAGATACGCCACGCCCAACAGGCCGCCACCGGCGTAGTGCTGCAGCCCGAGATAGTAGTCCCGCTCGTTCTCCATCCGGCGCATCACGCCCATGTGGTTCAGCCAGCGGGTCCAGCCGTTGTAGGTCGTAAGGTTTAAGTTCGTGTGATACGTCTCATGGATCGTCACGCTCCGGTGCGTCGGTGTCACCGGCAGGAAGGTCCGGACCGGCCACAGCTTCTCGTCCCAGATGTCCAGGCCGGTCACCCAGTCCTCGATACCGGGCTTCGGATGCCTCGAGCTGATCGTCGGGACGATCATCAACTCGAACTCGGGCAGGTCCAGCACCTCCGGCCGGAGGGTCTCCGTGCCCTCGATCCCGTCGATCTCGTCGTGTGGATCGTAGGTGATGTCCAGGTACATGTCCGACCGGACCAGTCTCCGGTCGATGAGAACGTTGTAGGACATCCGCAGATCGCCCTCGTTCACGGCCCGGAGAAGACCTCGCGCCTCCTGGCTCACTATCGTATCCCACTCCGGCGCCGCGCTTCCCACGCCCACCTCGACCATGATCTCCGGTGCGTCCTCGTAGTAGTGCCGCCGGTTCACAGTCACGAACAGCCTGAGGACGCCGTCCCGGCCGGGAACGAGCGGAACCGGGGTGTCCGGGTTCTGGATCGCCTGGTTGATGTAGGCCACCTCCGCGGAGAGCCGCAGCAGCGGGTTCACGCGCACCGCGGCCTCGTCCGTCACGGCCTCTATCAGATAGGTGACCGTGCCGTCTCCGTACCCGGTGCCGGTCACGACTCCGTCCGGTGACACCTCGAGCGGGCCGGACGCGCTCCATACCCCGTCCACCGGGTTCTCGATGAGTTCCCCGTTCTGATCCCGGACCTCGACCCGGAACCGGACCGGTCTGTCGCTGACGATCATCGTGTCCGGCGGCAGGATTTCCGCCGTCGTCGGGATCCGGGGACCGTCGCACCCCGCGAGCACCGATACTCCCGCGAGCATTGCGAGTCTCTTCATCCTCAATCCCTCCCCCGGACCTTCACCCGGTCGAACTCGGCCGCGCCGGCGGAGGAGAATCCGCACGGAATCACGCCGAGATGCACGCCCCGGAAGTTCGTCGGCAGCGTGATGTCGTCGGCGGGCCATTCCTCGCCGTCCTCCACCGGGTCGAACGACGCCTCCGTCGTGCCGTCTATCGACACGTGCATGGAGTCGCCTTCGAGTCGCCAGCCGAGCTCGTAGACCTCGCCGTACTCGAATTCGTAGTCGCCTTCGTACAGGAGGTGCCAGACACCGCGGCGGTCGCGGACGTGGATCTCGAACACCGAGAAGGACCAGTCCAGGTCCAACGACCACCTGCGCAGATCGTCATGCTCGACCGGCATCTCGACGGATGCGCAGACATCCTCGTCCTCATCATCCATCAGGACCTCCGTCAGCACCGCCCACTGCTCCTCCACCTCGAACGGCCGCGCCCGGGCGCTGTAGTCCGAGCCGCCCGCGAGCTCCACCCGCAACCTCGTACTGTCGCTGATCCGGACGCTCCCGCTTCCATCACCGCCCCTCCTCCAGTCGTCGCCCGGCCCCGCACGGTTGAAGTCGTCCTCCCATAACCGGGCCAGACTGTCCACGACCGACGCATCGAACTCCTGGCTCACTTCCGCCCCGTCGTCGTCGGCAGCCGTCACGGAAACCGCGGCCTCGCCTATCTCAAGGCCATCGAGGAAGAGCGTATCGTTGCTCACGCTCACCTCCAGTGCGCCTTGGTTCGTAACCGTGGCCTCGTACACCAGCTCGTCGGCGTCGGGGTCGCCGAAGTAGTCGCCCAGCGGCAGGGTCACGGTGGTTTCGACGGCCACACGCCGTTTGCGCATGGTCGCACGGACCCGCGGGGCCCGGTTCGGAATCTCGACGTTGAACTCGTCCTCGGCGAAGGCGCCCGCGGCGTCGGTCGCGCTCACCAGGACCGACGCCACGCCCTTCGTCACGGCCACGATCCGCAGGTCCGATCCGGCCACCTCCGTCCGGACGGTCGAGGTGTCCGAGGACATCGCCGAGTAGGTCAGCGGTTCCCCGTCCGGGTCATCGAACACCCTGACCGCGTCGAAGGTCCTGGTATCGCCCCGGAACATCCTCTGGTCCCGGATCGGCGAGGTCACCTCCGGTGGCCGATTCACGACCGTCACCCGGGCACTCGCCGTAGCCGACGCGCCGTCCGGGTCGGTGGCGGTAACGGAGATCGTGTCCACTCCCGCCGATACAGCCGCAACGCCCAGGATCGATCCGTTCACGGCCGTCGCCACGCCGCCCCGGCTTCGGGCCGTGAACATGAGCGTGTCGTCCTCCGGGTCGTGGAAGACCAGGTCCAGGTCGACCACGACCGTGTCTCCCAGTCCCATCTCCTGATCCGGGATCGGACCGGCCACCACCGGCGGCTGGTTCGGCACGACCGTCTCACAGGCCCATACCAGGGCCAGCATTGCCGCTATCCGTTTCATTCCGCTAACCCTCCGTTCCGAAGATCTCGACCCAATCGAATTCCACGCCGCCCTCGTTTCCGAGACATTCATATCCTCCAAGCCCGACTCCATACACTCTGTCGGGCACTTCGCCGCCGGGCCACTCCGGTGAGTGCGCCGGATAGAACACCCCTTGCTGCACTCCGTTGATCGTAACGTGCATGCGAGTGCCGCCAATCATGCCCAGCGTTGCCGTCGAGGGTTCTCCGTAGGTGAATGAGGAAAAGTCGCGAGCGATCTGGTGCCAGTCGTTGTCCGAGGTCTGGACGAGAACGCTCCACTCGTCCGTTTCCGGGTTCAGACCCAGAAACCAGAACTTGATGTTCTTCGAGTGGACGCGAAGGACTATCTCCGTACATACCTCGTCTTGAGGGACTATGCTTGTCGCGATCAGCCAATCCTCCTCCACGCTCACCGCCGCTTCCATTCTGAAGTCGATCGTGGTGACATTCGTTCGGAGCCGTTCCTCAACCAGAAGCGCATTTCCTCTGAAACCCGCTTCGGTCCAATCCTCGCCGATCGAATCCCGGTCGAAGTCGTCTCTCCATACGCTCGGCGGAATGTTGGCCATGCTGACGTAGAAGCGGTGTACAAGTTCGCCGCCGTGGCCGTCGCTCACCGTGATGTCCACCGACGTACCACCCGCTCCGAGCGCCACCATCGTCAGTTCGTCTCCACTTGTTTCGACTTCAAGATCCGGACTGTTGCTCACCGCCTCGTACATGAGCGGGTCGAAGTCGGGGTCGATGAAGTGTCCGTCCAGGTCGAGCACCCTGCTCGAATCAGCGTAGAGAAACTGGTCCTCGACGGCGAGCAGAAGCAGCGGATCACGATTCTGAACCGTCACCCGGAACTCCAGTTCGGTTGTGTTCCCCGCCGAATCCGATGCCTGGACCACCACATCCACCACCCCCTGTCCCTCCGCCCAGATCTCCAGTTCCGCGCGGGAGGTCAGCAACGACCCCACCACGCCCTCCGCGTGATTCACACCGTAGATAAGCGTGTCCATTTCCGGGTCCGCGAAAACCGAGTCCAGATCGATGGCCACGGATTCGTCGATGTACAGCTCCTGATCCGCAAGTGACCCGATCACCACCGGCGGCTCGTTGGGCACCGGCACCACCGTTTCGCCGCCGCAGGCCCAGGCCAGGGCCAGCGGTCCTGCAAACAGCCTCTTCATCTCTCCTCCTCGTTTCGAGAGCACTTCCGTTTTGCGCGATTCCGCGGCCACTTCACTGTCCACCGCTGCGATCCGGTCTCCCATCTCGACCGAACCGGAGCCGTCTCGCCCGACGGGTCCGTCATCCCGGTCCGGCCGTACTCGGTCGGTGCCACGTTTTCAGTGGGAATCGCAAAGCGAGCATATCGGCTTGTACACAGGACGGTAGCCGGAGTTCCGGCATGGCTCCTGCTCCCCTCTTCCTACCACTGCATCGTTCTTAGTGGGTCGCCCCCCATTGGTAAGTGATCATGTCGGCGCGATGCAAGAACAAAGGTCGCAGGCCCATTTCCAGCGCGGCAGCTCCCTCGTCGAGCGGCCCGGCCGCGAAGTGGAAGATCCCCAAGGGCCTGATGAAGCGTAAGGTCAGGCTGTTCCGCGAGTTGAGGCAATCGTTCGACCGGCTGCCAGTCAGTCGATCGAGCTACCCGGCACGCCCAGCCGGCACGGGCGGCACCTCGGCAAGCGCACCCACCCACGTCCCCCGCCCCCCCGGCGCGGCCACCCGGAACCCGAGTCCGTGCCGGGCCGCGAAGGCGAGCGCCTTCTCCTGGACCACGCCGCCGCCGATCCGCCGCGCCCCCTCCCAGCTCAGGTACGCGAACGGCGCGGTCTCGGGCTTCTCACCCGGGTCACCCGGGAAGATCCCGTCGACGTCCTTCACCGGCCGGGTTTCGGCCGCGCCCAGCCTGCTGCGGTTGGCGGATACGAGCCGGTAGCGCCTCTCGTTGGCAACCCGACGAGGCGTCGTAGGTGAGCCGGTCCCCGTCGGGGTCCCGGAAGTAGCCGGCAACGTCCACGATCGCCGTGTCGTTCTCCTCGACCTTGCGGTCCCGGATCGTCCCCACGGGCACCGGTGCCCGGTTGGCTACGATCACCTGGAAGCGCTGCTCGGCCGTAAGCCCTCCGTTGCCCGGAGCCACGATCGAGGTGCCGGAAATCGAGACCGTGGCCACGGCGGTGTTGGACGACGTAGCCTCCCCGCTCGCCCGCGGGATCGAAGATCCTGATGTCTTCGAGAGTCCTGGTCCGGTGCCACAGCGTCCGGTACTCGACCGACCCCTCCGAGAAACCGACTCCCATCCCCAGGTACGGGACGGCCTTCGAGCCGGAGCGGAAGTGGTAGTACAGGTTCTAGCAACAACGGGAGATACTCTCATTTCATTCTGGATTCCCCCGTGGATTAGGGTTACATCGTTCAATCAAGCAAGTCACTTGACCTGAATCACGTAAATCTCGTCGTCGCCGTCGGAGGACTCGAAAGCGATCTTTTCCCCGTCTGGAGACCACACGGGGCACCACGCACTGCGAATGTTCGTCAGGCGCGTCTGGTTGCTTCCGTTCGCGTCCATCACGTAGATCTCCGGGTCGCCGTCGCGGTCGGACCCGAAAGCGATCTTGGTCCCGTCCGGCGACCAGGCGGGGCGCCGCGATTCGCCGTTGTTCGTCAGGCGCGTCTGGTTACTTCCGTCCGCATCCATCACGTAAACCTGGAAGTCGTAGTCTTTGTCGTCGTAGGAAGTGAAAGCGATCTTCTTCCCGTTTGGAGACCACACGGGGTCCACCGCACTGCGGTCGCCGTTGTTCGTCAGGCGCTTCAGGTTTCTTCCGTCCGCGTCCATCACGTAGATTTCGGGGTCGCCGCCGCGGTAGGACTCGAAAGCGATCTTTTTCCCGTCCGGCGACCACACGGGGTCCGTCGCACTCCAGTCGCTGTTGTTCGTCAGGCGCTTCAGGTTGCTTCCGTTCGCGTCCATCACGTAGATCTCGGAGTCGGCGTCGCGGTCGGACACGAAAGCGATCTTTTCTCCGTCTGGAGACCACACGGGGTCCGTCGCACTGCGGTCGCTGTTGTTCGTCAGGCGCTTCAGGTTGCTTCCGTTCGCGTCCATCACGTAG